>JAJFKK010000152.1 GCA_021773245.1 Gammaproteobacteria bacterium
TCCCAAGGGTATGGCTGTTCGCCATTTAAAGAGGTACGCGAGCTGGGTTTAGAACGTCGTGAGACAGTTCGGTCCCTATCTGCCGTGGGCGTTGGAGATTTGAGAGGAGCTGCTCCTAGTACGAGAGGACCGGAGTGGACGTTCCCCTGGTGTTCCGGTTGTCATGCCAATGGCATTGCCGGGTAGCTACGAACGGACGGGATAACCGCTGAAAGCATCTAAGCGGGAAGCCCCCCTCAAGATGAGATCTCCCTGGGAACTTGATTCCCCTGAAGGGCCCTTGAAGACTACAAGGTTGATAGGCTGGGTGTGGAAGCACAGTAATGTGTGAAGCTAACCAGTACTAATTGCCCGTGAGGCTTGACCATATAATGCTCAAGCAGTTTGTGACGCACTATAGCGTTATACTTTAATCAGTTTTCCGAACGTGAGAGTGTTGTTTTGTAACAGCACTCTCCACAAAATTGCCTGGCGGCAATAGCGAACGTGAACCACCCGATCCCATCTCGAACTCGGAAGTGAAACCGTTTAGCGCCGATGATAGTGTGGGAGTTCCCATGTGAAAGTAGGTCACTGCCAGGCTCTTATATTAAAACCTCTGATGAGAAATCATCAGGGGTTTTTTCTTTTATAAAGTTAATTTTGGTTTACTAAAGGTAGAAGATTCCTGGGAATTTATATGTTGGTAAAAGGTAAAATTTAGAAGAGAATAATATGAAGACGTTAAGATATTTTAGTAGGCTCATATGTAATCGAAACTTTAGTATGTGGGTATTATAAGCCAAATACTAACAAGCTTTATTTCAGGTATCAGTTACTTTAAAAGAATTCGTTGAGTTGTCCCAGTCGAACTATTTACTATACTTTTATAAGACTTAGTAAATTACAAGTTGTCTGACTAACTCTAAATGACCAAGTACTTCTGATATTTCTGCTTCTATAGACAATTTAGTTTCTTCATTAAGTGAAGGATCATCGCGAGTAAGAACGATTACCGTAGCAGGATGAACGAATAAATCTTTTGTGTGATAACACTCAGGAGCTGATTTAGGTAAAGCCGCGTCATGATGATAATCCTTTTCTAATTTATCATGAGATATGTCTTGTAACTGACTTTTTAAAAGTAAGCTTTTTGCTAAATATTCTTTACATTGTGGTAAACGAAATTGAGCACTATCAATAATAGTTTCAGATAATTCTAGTAGTGTATTAGCTTGCTCATTAATAGTCTCAACATTGCTGTCGTTAGTTTCTAAATTAGTAATTAATTTTTTTGCTGCTATTTCATAGTCAGCTAATAGTCCTGCCGCCTTGGATAATAATTGTTTCTCATTTTCGCTTGTTGCATCTACACGGGAAACGTTACTGACTTCATGTTCATTCATAGTGCCGCTAGCAACTGCAAATTGGCTTAAGGCAAGACATATGAAAAAGCTGTTAAAAATAAAAAGTTTGATTAAATACATGAATATTCCAAAACGAGTGGCTATATACTAATGATAACCATTCTCATTAATAAAAGATAGTAGATTAATTAATAAACTAATTAGCGGCTTAAATTAGTTTTCGAATGACTTTTTGTAAAGAATTCCTAGCTAGATATTTTTTTGTGTAAATGAGGCATAGATGATTTATCACCAGCTTTCATATATCTCTTTTCACCGTTTGAAGCTGTCATATTTTCATAGACGCCGTCATCACGTTTAACCAGCTTAGTAAAACCATGTTCTTTTAGTTTCGAATTTCCAGTAGGAACATTGATTGCTATAGGCCTAATGACGAGCCTGACAGGTTCTAACATATCGGTTTCGCCGAGAGGTGTTTGTGATGCATAACAAACTTCACCCCAACTTTTTAGTTTTGTATTGATATCGTGATGCACTTCGACAGTTGTGTCATTGGCTTCACAATAATAATCATAATTTGGCATAGTTATGTCATTAATAAATATTCGTAAACTAGTATTATAGGGTAGTTTTTTGTTCCTGCACCAGTAGTTAGGCGCTATAGGCGAAAACTGCATTTCCGTCAACCATGGCGGTCATTCTATTCCCATTCCAGTTCAGTATAAGCTTTTGAGACATTTGTAGGATGTTGGAATTTATGTAGCAGCCACTTCCAGTGATTTTCTTTATCTATATTTTCCATTGCGTCAGTTACAAACTGTCCATCAGCAATAGCTTTTCGTGTTTCATCTAATAAATTTTGTAAATATGCTTGCTGCTGCTCTATTGCAGAATCAATTGAGTTGGAAGTATTACCATGTCCTGGAATCACTATTTTTACATCTAAATCTTTTAGCTCTTCCATAACCTTAACCCACCCGAGTAAGCTGCCTGTTAATGATGGTATACGTTGACGAAAAATTAAATCTCCAGCCCATAGCGTTTTTGTATTGTTATCTATAACTAT
Organism: Gammaproteobacteria bacterium; assembly: GCA_021773245.1. Lineage (GTDB taxonomy): Bacteria > Pseudomonadota > Gammaproteobacteria > Eutrophobiales > Eutrophobiaceae > UBA7359. The sequence goes on from JAJFKK010000152.1 coordinate 2,413, forward strand.
GAGGTCATTATGGCTATGTGAAGTAGGATATGCTTTTAAAGTCAAAATACGATTACCAAGGTCTATTTGCTTTGTATTTTCTATTAATTCAGTCGGCGCGATTATTGATGAAGTATCTGGATTTTCGCCTAAATCACTTTTGAATTGAGTTAAGAAGAATTGGCGATTATGTTCAATACCTTCAGCAAGCTTTTGGTGACCTACAAAGACAGTTTTATCATTTTCAAATGCTTTATTGCCGAGTACATGGTCATAGTGCACATGGGTATTTATGACATAACAAATTGGTTTATTAGATATAGAACGTATTTTTTTATGCAGTTGAGTACCAATGTTGATTGAGCCGCCTGTGTCTATTACAGCAATACATTTATCACCAACTATAAATCCTATGTTAGCTATATCATCATGTTGTTTATCATCTATTGAGACATGTTTGCCTATATGAACATAGTTACCATTTACTACTTCAGTTAAATTAAAGTTAGAAGTATCCCCAGATGCAAATACAGATAATGAAATTGAGAAAATAAAATAGGTAAGCAGATTAAAAGTTATGTAATTCATAAATGTGCCTTTATGCTTGTAGCATATTAATAATGTGTTTTAAGGATTTGGTCAGACGTTTTTTATCTTGAAATGCCCTTGCAGATAACATTGCTCCTTCAAATGATGCAAATGTACATCTAGCACATTCTATAGAAGATGAATCAAAGGAAAAGACACCTTGTTTTAACCCCTCTTTTAATACGGCTGCAAGCCATGTCTCGCTATCTATATAAAAACCCATAACTTCAAGTTTAATCGATTCTGGAATCTCACTTATATCACTGCTCAACATACCACAAGGACACATTCTAAAGTCATCACCTAAGGTACAAGTAAAAAGATTTGAAAAAGCCTGTAATTTATTTATAGGGTCACTTATAGAGTTATCAATATCGATTAATGCAGTTTTATGCATATTACGGTAACGAGACATTACTGCTTTTCCGAGATCAGATTTAGTTGGGAAATGATAATGAATACTCGCGGTTTTGATACCAATCGATGATGAAATATCGTTATAGCTAAAGGCATTAAAGCCTTGTTTCTGCAAAAGTGTCGTAGCCGTATCAATTATCTGTTCTGATGTCGTTTTCATTTCTGCCTACCTATTAATAGGTAGGTTAAGATAAATTTAATATATGTCAACATTGATTGAAGAACGATTTCTAAATGTATCTGTAAGCTATTGATTATTTTGTATAAGTATTTTTTTACTTGTCGAGCCATACATGCTGAGCTATTGTTTAGGTGTGGGGAATACAGAATACATTTCAAATAGAACGTCAGTTTTTTCTCTAACTTGCGATAAGTGGACAAGCACTTTACTCAGCAAGATAAGTTCCTTTGTACATTATTTATCAGTTTATATTGATTTCATTATTTTAATAAACCTGAAACGGAGGTTTTATGTTTGAGTCTGATCAAGAAATAGTTAATTCATTACTAAATAAAAATAATAATTTTAAGCGACTATACGAAAAGCACAGTGTAATAAAAAACGCAGTAAAAGAAGCGAATGAAGGCCATGTAGGAATTGATCAACTTTCACTTGAAGAGTTGAAAAAAGAAAAATTAAATTTGAAGGATCGTATGTCTTCAATCATAAAAGACTATCGGGACAGCCTAGCTTAATTTTAATTTTCGAGTTTTTTAAAAAGCCCTGTTTTGCAGGGCTTTTTTATCTTAGACATAAAATAAATAAATAGTTTATTAACTAAGTAACAGCATATCTTTAGTGAAAAATAATAACGAAATTCTAAATTAAATAGCAAGGCGAATACCAATAGCTAATAACATGCACGCAAGTATTGGTCGCATTAGTTTATCCGGTAAAAAATTACCAAATTTACTTCCTAAATAAATACCAGGTAATGAACCAATGAGTAAATTACCAAGTAAAACATAATCAACAGTCCCAAGATGCGCATGACCAATTCCTGCTATTGCAGTAATTGGTACGGCATGAGCGATATCTGTGGCTACTATTTTAATAGCTTTAAACTTTGGGTATAAGAAAAATAAAAATGCAGCGCCTATAACACCGGCACCAACAGAAGATAATGTGACAAGGATACCAATTAATACACCAGAAAAAATAGTAATGGGTTTACGTAATTTACGATGTAGAGCTTTTATATAAGCTGAATTTTCATTTTTACTTAGTTTCTGAAGTTGATTTTTGCTTAATAGAAATATCCCGGTGAGGATTAAAGCAATACTTAACGTTGACATGATCAGGTTGTCGTAATTAATACCTGCACTATCAAGCTTTTTTATGACTAATATTGAACACAATGATGCGGGGATGCTACCTATAAAAAGTAATTTAAGTATTTTCCATTGGATATTGCCATGTCTGTGATGTACAAAAATACCACCAGACTTTGTAATTGCTGCATAGAGTAAATCGGTTCCAACAGCGACAGCCACTTTGATGTCAAAAAATAAAACCAAAATTGGAGTCATTAAAGAGCCACCACCAACGCCAGTCATCCCAATAATAAAGCCGACAAAAAATCCAGCAAGGGTAAAAAGGTAATTATTCGTTATATAGATAACGATGGTGTTTATAAAATCCATAAAGTATTGTTTTTGTTATAAAATTCGTTATTTCTTGTTAAAAGTGGAGTAATTTACAGCTTGGTATCTATTCTGAAAAGGAATTATTATGTATATTTTTATAATATTTAATTATAAGTAAATTTCAAATATGAAAATTCAGCAACTCAAATACATATGGGAAGTAGCCAATCACGATTTGAATATATCAGCAGCAGCTGAAAGTTTATTCACATCACAACCCGGAGTGAGTAAGCAAATACGAATGCTGGAAGATGAACTTGATGTGCAGATATTTCAAAGAAATGGTAAACACTTAACCGAAATTACGCCGGCAGGTCGAATTATTTTAGATATGGCTGGTGAGATATTAGATAAAGTTGATGGTGTAAAACGCGTTGCAGACGACTTTAGCCAAAAACGGCACGGTAGTCTTTCTATCGCAACTACTCATACTCAGGCGCGATACGTCTTGCCGATGATTATTCAAGACTTCATCAAAATGTATCCTGATGTATCTTTGGAAATGCATCAGGGAACACCTGTGCAAATATCTGAATTAGCATCAAAAGGTGCAGTTGATTTTGCTATTGCAACAGAAGCATTAGAACTCTTTGATAACCTTGTAATGATGCCATGTTATAGATGGAATAGGAGCGTCATTGTAAATCATAATCATCCTCTAGCGGCTGAAACGTCATTAACGTTAGAAACGCTAGCTAAATACCCTTTAGTTACTTATGTTTTTGGATTTACCGGCCGCTCACAATTAGATCAAGCATTTCAAAAAGCCGATTTGTCTCCAAAAATATTTTTCACTGCTTCAGATGCAGATGTTATTAAAACGTATGTGAAAATGAATTTGGGTGTCGGTATTGTGGCTAGTATGGCTTATGACCCAAAGATTGACAAAGAGCTGGTTGCGATTGATGCGAGTCATTTGTTTGAAGCGAGTGTTACACGTATCGGGTTTCGACGAGGGGCGTTTTTACGTGCTTATATGTATGAGTTTATAAAATTATTTGCGCCTCATTTGAATAAAGATATTATTCAGCAATCAATGCAGACTAAAACAAAGCAAGAATTGGATATAATATTTAAAAACATAGCGCTTCCAAACTATTAATGTTGATAAAATCAATTAAAGAAAATCCAGGTCTGGATTTGCATCTAATATATCCTTCGCTGCATCTTCTTCACTGCTTATTCCATTTAAGACTTCATTTACAAACTTGAAATAAACGGTATAGACAAGTGCCTCCATGTCCTTCTTTTCTACAATAAAGAATGGGGCTCTATCGACATTGTACTTTTTAGCGAGTTGCATTCCTTCGCTATTACTATCACGTTCATCGGCAATAACCGTTTGGTTTATCTTGCTAATGTAACCATCTTTTATCAAACGAGTCTCAACCTCAGCGCATTTCCTACAAGCGCTGCCATCGCTTTTAATCTTTTTAACAAACGTAATAGTCATAAATAGTTATTTTTTAAGATTCCCTTCATGCAAACCACATTCTTTCTGTGTAGCTTCTTCCCACCACCAACGGCCTTCTCGTTCATGTTGGTTAGGTAAAACTGCACGAGTACAAGGTTCGCAACCAATACTCATAAAACCTTGTTCATGTAATGCATTAAAAGGTACGTTATTACTTCTAATGTAATCCCATACTTCAGATGAAGACCAGTTTGACAGCGGATTAAATTTTATCAGCTGCTTATCTTTAGTAGAGAAAGCGTTATCACGTTCTACAACTGGAATAGCATTTCGTGTGTCCGGACTTTGATCTTTTCGTTGTCCCGTTATCCATGCATCAAGAGTAAGTAACTTACGACGCAAAGGAATTACTTTACGAATACCACAACATTCTTTATGACCGTCTTTATAAAAGCTATATAAGCCTTTTTCTCTTACCAGATTTTGTACAGAATCTGTATCTGGAGACAATACGTCTATGTTAAGACTGTAATGCTCACGAACCTGTTCAATAAAACGATAAGTTTCTGCATGTAATCTACCTGTATCCAGTGAAAAAACCTTCACATCCGGATTTATTTTTGTAGCCATATCGATTAAAACTACATCTTCCGCACCACTAAATGATATAGCGATGTTGTCAAAATTTTCAAGTGCTAGCTTGATGATTGCTACAGGCGATTGATTTTCATATTCATTTGCCTGTTGCTCAGGGTTAAAATTTTCTGTTGTCATGTCAATCTATTCAGGTAAGTTATTGATTTATATTTTGATAAGTGTTCGAGAGCAGCGATTTTATCAGAAAGAGTTATTCCCACATATAATATGTCCTTATATTTATAGTTCATTCTCATATATATTCATTTTTACGGGAAAGCTGGGGTTTTTGCCTAAAATGAAATTGAATAAAGTATTATTTTATCTTTTACGTCTGTTAATATATGAAGAGATTGTATTTTACCTGTGGAGTCAAGTTAAATGAGCGATAAAGAAGAAGTTCAAACAATGTGGTCAGAAAGTCTGCTTGAGCATCTTTACCTGGCATTAAAAAAGAATAAAGAAGACGCAATGATTCTTGAGCTTATTGAGGAACTCAGGGCGAAAGATTATGACGATGAATTTCTGATTAAAAAGGTAACAATGAAAGTTGGTGGTTCAAGTATAGCTAGAATAACAGCCTTGTTATCTGGCAAGACTATCGGAGGCAGTAACCTTACTGGTGACCCCGCTGGAGAAAAACCATTAAGTCAAGCTGACCAAGCACGAGCCAATGCAGCTAAAAAGAAAGCCAAAGAAGGTTTTGTCGGAAAAATAAAGGGAATATTTGGAGGAAGCTAATACCTAAAAGGTATGACTTTCCAGATATTTAACTGGAATATAGGTTCCGTGAGCGGATAGGTCTGTCAGATAGAGTGTGTTCGTTTCATCTGTTTCAATTACTAAATGCATGCGTGATACATCACGTAAATTAGGATCTAACATAATATCAGTTTTACTATCGCGACCAATCACATTCTTTCCTGTTTTTAAGGTATAACTACGGCCTGATTGATCAATAAATTTGTTCCCAGACTCATCATTGATGATTTTGCATGGATGTTTTGATATTAAAACATCAATTTCTTTACCTGGTTTCATTCTAATTGTGACATTCTCGCCCTTAGGCATTTTCTCCATTGCACTTGTACTTGTATTGCCAGACAAAGGTTCAAATACTGTGTTTTCAAGCATCAAAGTATCTTTAAACTCGCTACCTACATCTGTACTACCTGGTGAACCAGCAGACTTAACATGTTTTTTCTTCTCAGAATAAAGGTACTTGATTATTTCCTGACGGGAAGACAGATACTGCATATATTTTACAAGTGCAACACGACGGAATTCATTTAATTGTTCATCGCCACTATGAAGAGCAGCAATGATCGAACGCCAACCATGATCTTGCGAAAAAATTTGTGCGTCCATTTCACGTAAAGCTCGATTGATGCTTTCAGGTTCTTCTATTGACTTTGATAGCATTGACACAAACTGTTTTTCAATCTCTTTAATGGTTTTTGCTTCTTTTTTAAGTTCATCGAGAGAGAACTTCACCATACCGGTAATTTTTTTAGAAGGTACTGATGTTCTGCCAGCGAGTGCAAATTCAAAATCGGCGAGCGAAGAAAATTTTAGAGATTGTTCACCAATGTTGACTTCTATCGGTTTAGCAAAGAATTTGTTTAACATGTTGTATTGAATATGCCAGAACTATAGTTAATGTTTAGAGGATAGAGCTTTAGTTTCATTTATTGCCGGTTGCCCATTAAACTTGTGAACCAGTATGCAATTTCAACATTATATATCATCCATGAATTAAATCGATGAAGTGTAGCAATGATTGGCTTCAACATTCAAATTCAATTTCCCTATTTTTCAATATCTCTTTCCGTTTCATTACCTTACAGGTCGATAGTGATCTAGTAAATGAATAAAACTTAGTTAAGTCTTTTTGCAGTTTTTCATATATGTCTAGGAAAGATGAAACATACTGCCTATAAGTTACAATCGCAGCTAATTTTGCATTGTTAATATCTTTAGAGAACCATGTTTTATAGGTATTTTTACTCCAGGACTTACTGATTATCAAATAGTCATCGCTCATTTTCTCAATCAATTCTTGCTTTCGTTTTCGTTTTTCATCATCACTTTTTTCTGATTGATACAAATCATTTAGCTTTGATTTATAGTGCATGATTAGACTTACAAACTCCTTCTCTTGAAATTGGGATTGCTGATATTCTTTAAGCAAATTTTGGTTTGATTTTTTCTCTAGCCACTTTGTGACACCTATATGAGCAACAGCATCAGCATAAGACTCATTAAACTCGGTGTCGTTCTTAATATAAAGTTGTTGATGAGCAAGCTCATGAAACATGACTGTTGCTAATTGGATATCACTCCACCTAAGCATTGTGTTTAATACAGGATCATCAAACCAACCAAGCGTTGAATATGCTGATACACCGCCTAGATAAATGTCATATCCTTGCTTCTTTAATTCAGTTGCATGTTGTTGGGCAGCCGATTTAGAAAAATAACCTCGATAACTTAAGCAGCCAACAATGAGGTAGCACCAGTTGAGTGGCTTGAGAGAAAATTCTTCATTAGCAAAAATATTCCAGATAACGTAATCACGTTTAAGATCAGCATAGGATAAATAGCTATTATTTTTGGGTAGGCCAAGATGTTGAACAGAAAAGTTTCTTAATACCAATACTGTATTTAGTTTGTTTCGAAGTACATCAGAAATAGAACTTTCTTTCAGGATATCATTAATATTCTGACGTTTATTAATTACTTCAAATTGGCCTTGAATGGACTGACCGTAGTAATTAAGAGAAGCACAGCCTGAAAGGATTAATAAAATTACAATCGTTACTGCGAGCCTAAAATAATGTCTATTTGGTGCCATTATGTTTCTATCGTAATAAGATATAATAAAGGCAGTCTATTCAAAAACGATGGATAATTTTGATATTAATCATGGTAAATAAAAAATGTATACGACTCTAATTGATTATGAAGCATTACTGGCTGGACATGAAGAACCCGGTTGGCTCATTTTTGATGCGCGTTATGATTTAGCTGATAAGAATGCGGGTAAAGAAGCTTATCAAAAAGGGCATATTCCAGGCGCTATCTACGTCGATTTACATGATGATTTAAGTCGGCCTCCTTCCACAAATAAAGGACGACATCCATTACCAACTGTCGATGTTATGAATGAACTGTTTTCTGAGCTTGGTATACATGCGACGTCACAAATTGTTATTTATGATAATGTTTTCGGCGCTTTTGCTGCTCGTTTGTGGTGGATGCTAAGGCACATGCGGCATGAAAATGTAGCTGTATTGGATGGTGGTTGGCAAGCGTGGGTCGACGCTGGAGGGTCAATAAATACGAATAATGAAAAACGATCAAAAAGCGAATTTAATAATTCAGCTATACAGAAAGACCTTATCGATATTGAAGATGTCCAGAAAGTGAGTTTGCTAATTGATTCGCGAGAGCCAATTCGATATAGCGGGGAATCAGAGCCAATTGATAACGCAGCAGGCCATATACCTGGTGCTCAAAATCGATTCTGGAAAGCTAATATCAAGGAAAATGGTTGTTTTAAGGAAAAAGAGCTGCTCAAACAGGAGTTTGAGGAATTATTGGCTAATACTCCGGCAGAAGAATCCGTATTTTACTGTGGTTCCGGTGTCACAGCCTGTCACAATTTGCTGGCAGCAGTACACGCAGGCTTAGAGCAGCCAAAGTTATATGCCGGTTCCTGGAGTGAGTGGAGCAGTACGCCAAACAAACCTATTGCAACCGGAGCCTGAACTGATTTGTGAATGATATAAGCAAAGCATTTCAGTATGTTACGAATAGACCTATAATGTACTAATTCGACAAATTACTATCTCTTTCTTACATGGACAAAATGTTTAGACTAATTCTTAAAATCTCACTCCTGTTAGTGTGCATAAATATTAATGCTGAACCACAAGCAATTGAAACTGCTACCGTTCCTGACGTTGAAACTGTTGAAGCCGAACTTTCGGATGTTGCGTTACCGACAGAAGAACTGTTTGAAAGTGACACTTTGCTTGAAGGTGAAGATCTTGAATCAGTTGAGGAAGCACTTATTGATGCGACGGAGGAGGCTCAAGAAACAGACATAATTGATGAAGGCGTATTAACTGATGAAATTGATACTCTTGAAGACCATGTGCGGGATAGTTTCACGACAGAAGAGTCATCGTATAATACTGAATCAGAAATTGCTTTAACCAAGGATGTAGTATTAGTTCTGGATAACTCTGGCAGCATGAAAAAGAATGACCCGAATTTCTTGGTCAGTAATGCAGTAAAGGAATTCATTAGCCAACAAGATGAAAATACACGCGTAGGTATCGTTATTTTTGATCAGGGTGTTCGTTTGCCTGTCCCGCTTACTGATGCCTCGTTATCAAACCGAGAAGTTCTTCTTGGTAGCATCGAAAAAATAAATTATAAAGGTCTCTTTACAGATAGTCCTGCTGGCATTGAGCGTGCAATTTATGAATTGAAGAATAATGGTCGTAGTGACGCACAAAAATCTATCATATTTATGACAGATGGGATTGTTGATACTGGTGAACCAGATCGAGACTTGGAAAAGTCAAAATGGTTACGTGAAGATCTGGCACCTGATGCTGCTGATAATGAAATTAAAATATTTGGTATTGCTTTTACAGATGCTGCTGATTTTCAATTAATTCAATCTATTTCTCAAAAAACAGAGGGTGAATATTATCGCGCATTGACTGTCGATGATTTGCAAAATGTTTTTGAGCAAATCAATGAAATAATCAATACGCCACCAGAACCTGATGTTGTTCCTGTCATAGAACAACCTGTGCCCGTAGAAGTGCCCACACCAGTTGTAGAACAGGCGCCACCACCTGCACCGGTAATTATCGAAGTACCAGTACAAACAATGGGTGATGAAGAGCGAATACGTTCGATGGTAATTATTGCAGCAGCAATAGTATTAACACTGACATTGTTAGGGATATTAATTTTATTATTACGACGTAGTCGTGAGTTAAAGGCAGGTGGTGAGGCTGTTGCTCAAGAAGCTTATATAAATGATTTGCAAGGAAAGACAGATAAACAAACGCATAAGTTGGGAACCAAACCAACTATGTTTGGACGTGTCGCTGGAAAAGATACTGAACATCTAGATTACATTGTCGTAAATGAATCCACAATTGGCCGTCGACATGCCTTAATTGAATTTAAGGATTATGCATACTGGATTGTTGATCAAGGAAGCATTAACGGAACATTTGTAAATACAGAACCGGTAAATAGCGAGGTTAGATTAAAGCACGGAGACCGAATACGGCTGCATAAATGTGATTTTGAATTTATTATGCCGGAAATGGAAGATAGCGGTATGACGGTTATATCTAATACAGTGTTTGCCGAACAGCCAGCTGTTATGGACGATTCAGAAGAGGCAACACAGATGCGAGATCATGATGCTGTAATAGATGATTCAGAAGATGCAACTGAAATTCGTGATAGCGATGGAGCTAGTATGGATGAGCCCGACGCAGCTGCAGATATGGATTTCGACATAACGGGGGCGGCTTCAGCTGATGAGTTGTCAGATTTATATGAGCCTGATCCGGATGAAGAAGATACGATTATTCGTGATTTGCCCAATGTTGCAGAAACGGATGATGAACCTGAGTTTAACCTGAGCAGTGACGAAATAGAAACGGAAGATATTGATTCTGAAGATGAAACTATAATGTTGGATGATGATGTAAATTCAGGTCTAGATGAAGATGCTACTTTACGTAAAGACGATACATAATTCTTTTTTTACATCAATCTATTCTTCATAAGTACCAAATTATTACTGATTAAATTTATTCTCTTCTATGAATAAGGGACATGCTAATCTGCTTTCAATAATTTCAGATGGTAAGCTCCATTCAGGTGAGGAGCTTGCTTCTCAGCAAGAGATATCCAGAGCAGCAATATGGAAATCAATTAAGCACTTACAATCTCTAGGTGTACAGATCGATGCCGTACATAGCAAAGGTTATCGTTTAGCTAATCAAATTGAATTATTGTCTGAAAAAAAAATAAAACAATCTTTACAGCCTATAGCAAAGGGATCTTGCAGTAGTATAGAGTTACTATTTAAAACAAATTCGACAAATACGTTTCTGTTTGATCAATTAGCCAGAAAAGATATTCATGGCAATGTTGTACTGGCAGAGTATCAGTCCGGTGGTCGCGGACGCAGAGGAAATAAATGGATTTCTCCTTTAGCAAGTGGACTCATTTTTTCTGTCGGATGGCATTTTGAAGTGGCACCTGCGGCGTTAAGTTTATTATCTCTATATACAGGTGTTGCTATAGCCCGTGCTCTAAAATCAGCAAAAATCAATAACCTTGGCTTAAAATGGCCTAATGATGTTGTTGTTATGAACGAAAAAATAGCTGGAATTTTGCTTGAAGTTCGAGGAGAAGCAAGCGGTCCAGTTGATGTTGTTATTGGTGTTGGGATTAACTATGACCTGGATAACAATATCAAGGCAGGAATAGAACAGCCAGTTACTGATATATGCAGTCATACATCAGAACGATTATCTAGAAATGAATTAGCTGCCTTATTGTTATCAAATATATTTGAAATACTTGAAAGTTTGGATTTGAATATAAATTCTAATCTTCTTGACGAATGGAGATCATTTGATTGTTATTTTGACCGACAAGCAAAATTGATTTTACCTAACGAAGAAATTGAAGGTGTATTGAAAGGTGTGGATAATCAGGGAGCGTTATTAATTTCTGTGGATGGAGAAGTAAAAAGCTATACATCAGGTGAAATTAGTTTAAGGGTATATCCATGAAACTTCTATTAGATATAGGGAATTCATCCGTCAATTGGGCGATACAAGATCATGATGATTTCATTCGTTCCGGGGCATTTAGCTACAAAAAAGATCATTTTGTAGATGACCTGCAAGAAAATATATTTTTATCCGAAACTCCAAGTGATGTTTTAGTTTCCAATGTTGCTGGAGAGAAGGTATTCAATATGCTTCATAGTTGGGTAGAAAAAAAATGGCGAAGAGAATTATGGGAAGCAAGTGTTACAAGCAATTATAAAGATTTAAAAAACAGTTATATTGATACCCAACAGATGGGCGTTGACCGTTGGTTAGCGATGGTGGCTTGTTGGGAAAAATACCATACGGCCTTATGTCTAGTTGGTTGCGGTACGGCACTAACCATAGACTTAATAAATATTGAGGGACAGCACCTAGGAGGTTATATTATTCCGGGAATTGATTTAATGCAGAAAGCTTTGGTCAGTAAAACTGAACAAATTAACGTCAAGATTAGCAACCAGGCATCACTTGATTATGCTAAAGACACGCAAACTGCGATTAATAATGGTGCGTTCATTGCAGCAGTTTCAATGATTGATAGTGTGACAAATAAATTTTTGAAAGAACTGCAATCTGAACCTAAATTTATCATCTCAGGTGGTATGGGTGAGTTGACTAAGCCATTATTAAACAGTCCATTTGAATATGAACCTAATCTGGTTTTATCTGGACTCTCAATTATTTATAAAAGCAGCTTATGAAATGGTTCTTTATCTTATTGTTATTAGCAAATGTCGTTTATTTGGGATGGGAGATTGATCGCGATGCCAGATTAAAGCGTGTGAATGTTTCATCAGCAATCAAAGTTCCGGCCGGAACTCAAAAGCTGGTTTTATTAAGTGAACTTGAAAAATTACCAGAAACCAGAAGCCATATTAAGCTAGACGATGAACTGTCCGTTGAAAATTATAATTCAGAACCCATGCTACCTATAGAGCTGAACCCTAATACGGAACAAATGATGAAGTCACTATTAACGGCTACGTCACTTTCTAATTTAAGTAATGAAATGGAAGAAGATATTTTATCGACGGATTCAGTTGCCGAATCTTCTACTACATCATTGGCAAAAACAGTTTGTTATACTTATGGCCCAATCCCGAGCTTGAAAGAGTCTGAATTATTATCAAACTGGCTTAGTGAAAGGGGAATTTTGTATAAGCAAAGGCAAACAGATGAGCAAGGTAGGCAAATGTTCTGGGTATACCTTACACCAAGAGCCTCTTTTGAACAGGCACAAGCGGCTATGAAAGATCTAAAAGAGAAAGGGGTTAAGGATATGCGCTTGATTAGAGAGGGAGACCTATTAAATGCTATATCATTGGGTTTATTTTCCAGTCAGGCTGCGGTAAATCGACGTTTAAACGAGATTAAGGCAAAAGGCTATCAATCTGTTGTAGTGCCTTATTCTGGCGGTAAGAAGATCCATTGGTTTGATGTTAGTGTCGTGCAGAAATCAAATTACGTGAATGATCTATTTACTGGGTTTCCTGCCAGATTTAATGCATTACCTGTTGATTGCAATACAATTGCTATGCGCTAGGGAAATCCTTAGAATACGCCCACAAAATTTTGTGAATTTATATTTTTGAATTGAATTCATTGAGGCAATGAATATCATTGCCCCGATAGTTAAATGGTATAACCGGTGATTTGTAATCACCTATTGGGGGTTCGATTCCCTCTCGGGGCTCCAATATTAGGAATATTGAAGCTGAAAGACGTGTCAATTCACTATTAATGGAACTATCAATGACTTTATATAAAACGATTATTTCAGTATTTTTGAGTTCTATTTTCTGTTTTTCCAGTGTCTTTGCGCAAACATCTTATGGTGACATTCAGCATTTAATCAATGAAGGGCAATATAATGAAGCTCTTAAATTGACTGAAGAGCAATTATCCCTGAATTCATCAGATATTAAATTGCAGTTTATGAAGGGGTTAGTACTAACCCGACTTGATAGGTACAGCGATGCTGAGAAGGTTTTTATACAATTAACAAAAGAAAATCCTGAGCTACCCGAACCTTTTAACAATCTGGCTGTTGTTTATGCTGCTCAGGGAAAATATGCGCAAGCGTCAGAAGCTTTAAAAAGCGCTATCAATACTCATCCTAGTTATGCCACTGCACATGAAAATTTAGGTGATATTTATGCAAAAATGGCAAGTCGTGCATACAACCAAGCGTTGGAGCTCGATACCAGTAATAAGACGGCTAGAGAGAAGTTGTCCCTTGTTAATGAGTTAGTTTCCTCCCCGCTAGAATCTAAGCCTGAAAAAACTGTCGTTGCGGCAACTGCAGAGCCTAAACCAGAACCTAAACCTGTAGCAAAACCGCAGCCTGAAATTATTGAAATACCGGCAAAACCGGAGTCGAAACAGGCAGAGGTTGAAGAAAAACCTGCTATGGAACAGGTTGATAAAGTCGATTTAGAGGCAGAAAAAGCTAAAAATAGAAATGCTGTAGAATTTGCAGCAAAGAACTGGGCAAATGCCTGGTCAGCTCAGGATGTGGATAGTTATCTAGCCAGTTATGGAAAAGAATTTGTACCGCCAAAAGGTTTAAGCCGAAAAGCATGGGAAAGAGAACGCCGAGTACGCTTGCGTAAACCTCGTTTCATTAAAATCACTTTATCTGATATGAAAATAAATCTTCATGGAAAAGACTATGCTGAAATTAGATTTACACAAGCTTATCAGTCAGATACTTATGGTGATAAAGTAAAAAAAGAAATACTCATGAGAAAAATCTCTGATAAATGGATGATTACACAGGAGAGAACACGGTAATTGTATTTGAAAAATGATGTTAACAATGAAAATTAAATTTATACATTTTCTGCTTATTTTCTCATTAGGCTTTTGTCATCTGTCACTTGCTGCAGACCTTCTTTCCAAAGCTACTACGGATCAAAGTTTATCAAGACACTCTGAAAACCTTTTAATTAATGCTTTAGAAAGCATTAAAAATGATCAAACAAAACAGGCTATAAAAGATTTACAGCAATTAATAAAGCTCAACCCAGACTTCAAAGTGGCGCAATTGATCTATGCCGACATGATGCTAGCTCGTTCCCAGCCGATTACTGATTTCGGTAATGTACCAAACGTTTCTTTTGAACGTATTACTGCGTTAAGAGACGAAGCACAAGCACGATGGATGTATCATAAAAAACCGGCCGAAAGGGATAAAATCCCCGCTTCTTTAATTCAGTTGGGAAGTAAACAAAAACATATTATTGTCGTTGATTCCTCTCGTTCTCGTTTGTTCTTGTTTAAGAATCAGGCTGGCGTGCCGATTTTGATAAAAGATTTTTATGTCACTATTGGTAAAAATGGAACCGGTAAATATATTGAAGGTGATCAGAAAACTCCTGTCGGTGTTTATTTTGTAACGGGATTTATTAGTCCCAAAGAGTTGCCCGATCTATATGGGGATGGTGCTTATCCGATAAATTATCCTAATGCTTGGGATCAACGACATGGCCGTACCGGCTATGGTATATGGTTACATGGCACACCAAGTAGTACCTTTAGTCGACCACCAAAAGACAGTAACGGTTGCGTCATAGTTAGTAATGATGATTTAAATGTTTTGTCACCATTTGTAAATAAAGGGGATACTCCGGTTATTATTTCTGATTCGATAAATTGGATTACGAAAAAGGAATGGAAAAAATATCAAGTTGAGTATGAACTTTTTGTAGAGCAATGGCGGAATGACTGGGAAAGTCGAGATGTTGATTTGTATTTACGTCACTATTCAAAAGAATATTCAGGCTTAGGAAAAGACTATAATTCATGGGTAGAGTATAAGCGCAGGGTTAATCCATCAAAAAAATTCATTAAGGTTAAGCTAAGCAATACAAGTATGTTTCTTTATCCTGGGGAACAGCAATTAATGGTTGTTACCTTTGTGCAGGATTATGCTAGTGACAATTTCCGTAGAAAGTTTACTAAACGGCAGTATTGGCGGCTTGAGGATGATGGAAAATGGCGGATAATTTATGAGGGTGCAGCGACCTGATTATTGTGCTGTGATTCGATATATGCTTCTTCAGTAATATTCTCACTCAACCATCTCACCATATCACGCCAAATATCATTTATTTCCTTGTTTGTAGGCATAATTCCGGCATAAGGAAGTTCAATAGTGACAACCGGAATCTTACGCTGAATACCTGCATAGTTCCCTAAAGAACCTGGATAAGTTCCAAGCAAATTAAGGTGCAAGCGTCCTAGTTTATAAGGAGCATTACGAGGACCATCATAATCAACAATGCCATGAGGTGCGTGAACAGCAACGATAACATCAGGATTATATTCGTTTATATGATCAACGAGCCAACTAGATTCAGGTTCACTTAGTTCTTTTTCTCCGGGGTAACGTCTTTCATTTCTTCCTGTTATATCGATCCAATGTTTCAATGCGGTATTTTCCCAGTCATGCATAGGGAAATTACGGTTTAAATCGACATCATTTTCGTTCATACGTTGGGACTTTTTTCTTAAAAGTCCATCTGGATTTAACAGTGGAAGAATATGCCAATGAAATAAACCACTATGATATTGATTAAGAGTGCGCATCCATTTGAAAACGATACTAACGGATGAATATTCATCGCCATGAATACCACCAATCAATAAAACTTTACCAAGAGGAGAACGTCTTTGTAGCGGAGGGTATTCTTTTAAAAGTATTGGTGCATTTTTTACTGAGCGACCCTCTGTTGCTGTTAAGTTAATATCCAGACAGTCTTGTATATTCACACTTCCTAATTTGCTGCCGATTCTTGTGCATTCTTTCTCAACAAGGGCGTCATTTTCTTCAGCAATTACAACTGATACAGTTAATAAATGAAAAAGAGTTATATAGATGTATGGTTTAAACATTATTATTAATTATAAAATCAAGAAATAAGCCAATAAATACAGTTAGGCCGAACCAGTTATTATTTAAAAAAGCCTTCATGCATTGTTTAGGCTCTCTACCCCAGATCAAGCGTAATTGATAAATAAAGAAACAGGATGCTATGGCAATACCAATAAAATAGTATGTTCCTAATTGCGCCTGTTTCCCTGCCATTATCAGTGTTAGTAATACCAGTGCTTGAATTATGCCGATGATAACCCGATCAGCATCATCAAACAAAATTGCTGTCGATTTGACACCTATCCTCAGGTCATCTTCCTTATCAACCATGGCATACATCGTATCATAGACGACAGACCAGAGAACATTTGCTATCAGTAATAGCCATGCAATTTGTGGTACAGCGCCTGTTTGAGCTGCAAATGCCATTGGAATAGCCCAGCCGAAAGCCAGGCCCAGGAAGAACTGGGGTAGGTATGTATAACGCTTCATTAAAGGATAGATGCCAGCAAGTATGACAGCAACAAATGCTAACTGTACTGTAAGCCAATTCATTGTCAGGACCAGTAAGAAAGCAATTAAGATTAAACTAATGGCTACGATTAATGCTTCAGCAGAAGATACTTTGCCGCTCGCTAGAGGGCGGGTTTTGGTTCGAGAAACATAGGGGTCATAGCGTCGATCAGCAATATCATTAAGAACACAACCTGCAGAGCGCATTAAAATTACACCAAAGACAAAGACAATGAGTACGTTCGTATCAGGAACCCCTTTTGCTGCAAACCACAAGCCCCATAGTGTCGGCCATAATAATAAAAAAATGCCAACAGGTTTATCCAATCGGATTAATAAAAAATATTGTTCCAGTCGTTCACGTATTGAAGGCCAATAACATTTACAAATGACTAATATTTTTTGGAAGTAGGCGAGTAAAATATTCCAAGTCTTACTAGTATATTCAAGTATGATGCTTCCAATTTTAGTGGACAGCACCAATACTTTATCTAGAATTGTTTTCAGTCTTTGCTGCATTCTAGAATCGCAGGCAAGAATAGTTCAGTTATCAGCAAGGCTTGCTGTTCAATATAAAACAATGATTGTCTCCCCCATAATTCAGAAGCGATATCCAAGCCTTTTGTTGCTTCTTCATGTAATTTGCAGTTTACAGGAATTTTCGCATAACGCATGTCAGTGCGGTAAATGGTTTCGTCATTAAATAAAATATCTCCAAGAGGTTTTTCGCCTAGCTTTGTTAGTCTTTGGTTTTTTCCGGTTAATGTTTTTTCAGGAATTACCGTACGTGCAAAAACTAATGCTTGAGCATCGCATTTTAAAAGAGACCTTCTTATAAACGCAGGTTCATTACTGGACAAAGAGAGCAAGTCTGTTTCATCTGGCATAGGCTGATGCCATAATTCAGATATTAACTCAATGTTAAATAAACCATGGCAATAGTTCTGGATAAAATAAGTAAGTGAACCTTGCTCAAATAAAAAAGTGCGTAGTCTCTTGTTTTCTAGAACTGATTCAACTGATTCTTTGTTTTGCCAGTGGAGTTTCAATGTATTTTCCAATTAAACATTACTGTAATCGACGCTTTTTCCTAACCAGCGATGAATAAGCGATTCTACCTTGTCAGAATTATTTTCGAGTAAAAAAATAGCGGCAGATTGAATTTGAGGTAATAAACGAGCATCACGCATAAGATCTGCTACACGCATTTCTGGTATCCCGGCTTGACGAGTGCCTAATACTTCACCTGGTCCCCGTAATTCCAAATCTTTTTCTGCAATATTAAAACCATCACTGCTGGTTCGCATAATTTCTAATCGCTGTTTTGCCAATTCACCAAGAGGAAATTGATACATTAATAAACAATCACTTTTGATATCGCCGCGACCGATTCGACCACGTAATTGATGCAATTGAGATAAACCAAATCGTTCGGCATTATCTATTATCATCAGGCTTGCATTGGGTACGTCGACACCCACTTCTATCACTGTTGTAGCAACCAGAAGATCAATTTTACCTTTTTTAAAATTTTGCATGACCTCTTCTTTTTCATTTGATTTCATCCGACCATGTATTAGACCTACATTAACAGCGTTTAATTTTTCTTTAAGTGTTTCAGCTGTGTCTATTGCTGTTTCGCATTGCAATGTTTCTGATTCTTCAATTAAAGTGCACACCCAGTAAACTTGGCGTCCTTCTGCACAAATATGTTTAATTCGATCTATTACGTCATCACGACGTTCATTAGAAATAACACTAGTGCTGATTGTTTTACGACCAGGAGGTAACTCATTAATGATAGTGTGATCGAGATCAGCATAAGCTGTCATCGTCAATGTCCTTGGTATTGGCGTTGCTGTCATGATTAATTGATGAGGGTATACACTCTGTTTTTGCCCTTTTTCTAATAAAGCAAGTCGTTGATGTACGCCAAAGCGATGTTGTTCATCAATAATAATCAGACCAAGTTTTGCAAATGAAACTGAGTTTTGGAATAACGCATGTGTTCCTATTACAACGACAGGAGATTCATTTTCCAGACGAGTCTCAATTTCGGTTCTTAACGATTTTTTAAGTTTACCCGTTAGAAATACAACATCGATCTTGTAAGCTTCAAACCAGGATAAAAAGTTATTGTAATGTTGTTCTGAGAGTAATTCAGTTGGTGCCATTATGGCGACCTGATAACCTGACTCTATTGCCTGTAAAGCAGCCATTGCTGCAACGACTGTTTTTCCTGAACCTACATCACCCTGAACAAGCCTGAGCATGGCTTCTTTTTTATTGAGATCTGAAGCAATTATTTCATAAGCTTGATGTTGTGCATTGGTTAATTCAAATGGCAGTGATTTTAAAAAGTTAGAGACAAGCTTAGAGTTTTTAGTGAAAACTGGAGACTGCTCTTTTCTAAATTCTTTGCGTAGTTCAAGTAAACTTAATTGATGAGCAAGTAATTCTTCGAATGCTAATCTTTGTTGCGCCGGGTGTTTCCCTTCGAGCAAGCTTTGTATGTCTGCATCTGGTGGCGGGCGATGAACATATGTAAGTGCATCAGACAGTGTAGGTAATTTATTTTTTATTAATATATTTTCAGGCAGTAGCTCAATTAAGCTATCTTTGTCATTCTTTAAAGCGAGTAAAGCTTGTTCCGTTAGTTTGCGTAAACGAGGTTGTTGTAAACCTTCCGTGCTTGGATATACAGCAGTAAGCTGTTCATCTAGTTCATTCTCAAACTGATCATTTAGAACCCGATATTCGGGGTGAATCATTTCGAGTGAGCCTTGACCTCGACGAACTTGTCCATAACATCGCAAGGACAATCCACGTTGCAAGCCTTTTTCCTGTGATTTAGAAAAATAAAAAAATCGTAAAACAATTGAACTTGTACCATCACTGATTCGACATAATAATGAACGGCGTTTACCAAAGCGAACTTGTGTAAGTTCTATCTCGCCTTGTATATAAGCATAATGACCTGAACGTAATGATCCTATCGGTGATAAGTGTGTTCGATCTATATAACGATAAGGCAAATGAAATAGTAAGTCCTGTATTTTACTAACCCCAATTCGTTCTAGTTTTTCCAGTAAGCGAGGTCCAACGCCACTTAATGCCGTAACAGGTTCTGCAAGGGAATACTGATTGGCAGTTGTCAAAGCGAAGATATATTACTAAAAGTTTAGAATAATAATTAAAGTGTCATTATTGCATCCATTTCAACTAAAGCACCTTTAGGCAAACTGGCTACACCAACAGCTGCACGTGCGGGGTAAGGTTCAGTGAAATATTCTGCCATAATTTCATTAACTAAAGGAAAGTGGGATAAGTCTGTTAGAAAAATATTAAGTTTACTAATGTCTGCCAAGGAGCCACCTGCGGCTTTTGCAACAGCAGTCAGGTTATCAAAGACTTGCGTAATTTGAGCGCGCATATCACCTTCAATTAATTCCATTGTTTCAGGAATTAAGGGAATTTGTCCGGAAAGATATACTGTGTTTCCTACTTTGACTGCTTGTGAATAGGTACCTATAGCTTGTGGTGCATCCTTGGTCGATATAATTTCTTTCGACATTGCTTTCCCCTTATGTATTTTGTAATGATTTAGGTTCGTGTGATTTGAGAAATACTTTTTAATGTTTTAACTCTTCGTAGAACATTAGCTAGATGCACTCGACTTTGTACCTCAATGATAAAGAATAATGAAGTATATCTATCATCTCGATCTTTCATTTCTACATTGACAATATTTGCACTCGCATCCGCAATGGTCGATGACACTGTTGCAAGTACGCCGCGTTGATTACTAGCGTTCATGCGGATTTTTACCTGAAACTCACGATCAATATCAGCCTCCCAATCTACATGAATCCATTTTTCTTGATGATTTTGGTATTCGGCAATGTTTTTACAACTTTGTCTATGTACAACAATACCTCTTCCAGACGTAATAAAACCATGAATAGGATCACCGGGTATGGGATAACAACATTTTGGAAAGCTGACGACCATGCCTTCGGTTCCTTTTATTGATAACGGTGTTGATTCATTTGTATCAATTTTTTTATCGTCTTGTTTGGTTAGTTTTTCAAATGCAATTAACTGTCTCGCTATCAAAGGTGCAAATTTATTTCCTAAGCCTATTTCTTGAAAAAGTTGATCTTCACTTTCAATTTTATTTTCAGAAAATAAATATTTCATATCAGTTTCAGTAATATCTTGATAAGTGTAGGCAAATGGCGCAAGTTCGCGATTTAACAAACGCTTTCCTAAAGCAATGGCTTCGCTATGTTGGAGGTTTTTAAGGAAATGCCTGATTTGTGTTCGTGCTTTCGCAGTAACAACAAAATTCAGCCAAGCAGGATCGGGGCGGCCGCTAGTTGCAGTTATAATTTCAACAGTTTGTCCACTAGCCAATTGCGTTCCAAGCGGGAATAATTTTCTATTGATTCTGGTGCCTACACAACGGTTACCAATATCGGTGTGAATTGAATAAGCAAAGTCAACAGCCGTAGCGCCATAAGGAAGCTCCATTATCTTTCCTTTTGGTGTAAAAATGTAAACATCGTCAGGAAATAAATCTATTTTAACATTTTCGAAAAATTCTTCCGGATTTCCGGCAGATTTATTTAATTCAACAATATTACGTAGCCATTCTCTTGCACGGCGATGTGCACTACTACGATCATTAGTAAGACGAACAGATTTTTTTGATTTTCCTTCTGCTTTATAAAGCCAGTGTGCAGCGATACCTGCTTCGGCAACATCATCTATTTCATTAGTGCGAATCTGAATTTCTATCGGTACACCATAGGGACCAAATAAAACGGTGTGCAAAGATTGATAGCCATTTGCTTTTGGAATAGCGATATAGTCTTTAAATTTTCCTGGTACGGGCTTATATAAATTATGCACAGTACCTATGGTGCGATAACAGGTATCGACATTATCAACAATTAAACGAAAGGCATAAACATCATAAACATCGGAAAATGATAAATGTTGCTCTTTCATTTTCATATAAATGCCATAAAGATGTTTTTCTCTACCCAAGATTTGCCCTGGTATTTTTTCTTGACGCATACGACGTTTTAACGCTGTACGTATTTTGCTGATAATTTCTTTACGATGACCACGTGCTTTGTTGATTTGTTCATTTAATATTCTGTATCGCATCGGATACAATGTGGAAAAACCGAGTTCTTCTAACTCGAGTCTAATTGAATTCACACCCAGTCTTAATGCGATAGGAGCATAAACTTCAAGTGTTTCTCTTGCTATACGTCGTCGCTTTTCAGGTTTCAATGCTTCGAGTGTACGCATGTTATGAAGACGATCAGCTAGCTTGACCAGAATGACACGAATGTCATTGCTCATTGCCATTAACATTTTTCGGAAATTATGAGCTTGTGCTTCAGCAAAACTCTCAAATTCAATTTTGTCTAATTTGCTGACACCATCAACCAACTCCGCGACACCTTTACCAAATTTTCGACTGATTACTGTTTTGGCGGTGGGAGTATCTTCAATAACATCATGTAGTATTGCAGCCATTAGGGTCTGGTGATCCATATGCATTTCACCAAGAATGTAAGCTACTTCGAGAGGGTGATGAATATAGGGTTCACCACTTTTACGTTTCTGTCCTTCGTGAGCTTTAGCGCTAAACTGATAGGCACGCTGTACCTTCTCGACTTGATCTGTCTGTAGATAGGTGCCAATAAGTTTACTAAGTTCGTTTATCGTTAACACAGGAGTAATTCAGTTCCGTAAAAAAATTTATGTGTATACCCAAGATACTTAAAAATGACAGGTTTATAGCACATCTGTTTTCATCCAGAGCATCGTTGCTTCTCCTTACAGGGGGCAGCCATGTGCGTCGTCGCGCCTTGCTCTGAATAAAAACAGATGCACTCTATATCCCGCATTTTTAAGTATCTTGGGTATAGTGAATTCCGTACTGAATTGTATGATACAACAGCATAAAGTCGCTTGCTGCGACTTTATGTTAGAAAGGAAATAGCTTGCTTAATTATTCAGCTGGTGCAGAAGGTGTAGGGATAGCAAAATCAGCTTCGGTAAATTCTTCTTCTTCATCAAACTGATTAATTTTGTCGATATTTTCATCGTTAACCAGATTTTCTGCTATTTCGCGTAAAGCAATTACAGTTGGTTTGTCTTGATTAGCTGGCACCAATGGCTCTGCACCCATTGCAATTTGACGAGCACGCTTGCTTGCCAATAAAACCAGATCATAACGGTTATCTACATTTTCCAAGCAATCTTCAACGGTTAATCTGGCCATGTTGTCTTTGTTCCTAAATAGTCTATTTAAACATTCACCGGTTAAAAAATGACCGGTAATTTAAGTGGAGCGCTATTCTACTTAATTCAATCCTTTTGCGCCATAATTTGTCCGACAAAATCGTCATAAAAGCCAGATTGACGGCAACTACCAAGGTTAGTTGCTGTAATAATGGCCTTAATCTCGGCTAAAGCCTGTTCAAAATCATCATTTATTACTATGAAGTCGAATTCTTTGTAATGCGATATTTCTTGCTGAGCTGCGCTCATTCTTCGGTCAATGGTTTCCTTATCATCGTTTTGACGTCCAACTAGTCTTTCTCTGAGAGTATGGTGGTCAGGCGGAAGAATAAAAATACCCACACTATTCCTCAATTGAGATTTTACTTGCTGCGCACCTTGCCAATCTATTTC
The DNA here is from genome assembly GCA_021773245.1 of Gammaproteobacteria bacterium. Lineage (GTDB taxonomy): Bacteria > Pseudomonadota > Gammaproteobacteria > Eutrophobiales > Eutrophobiaceae > UBA7359. The sequence continues at coordinate 26,087 of JAJFKK010000152.1, forward strand.
GAGTATAAAGTTTCTACCCGTGCGCGTTTCTTCTTCAACCCAGTCTTTAGGAGTCCCATAGTAATTATTAAAAACTTTGGCATATTCGATAAAGTGATTTTTATTAACCAGGTCATTAAATTCACTTTCCTCGACAAAGAAATAGGCTTCTCCATGTTTCTCATCTTGTCTAGGTTTACGTGTAGTGTAAGAGATTGAAACATCAAGATTATCTACTTCAGAAACCAATGATTTTATAAGTGACGTTTTACCTGCGCCTGAAGGTGCGGCAATGATAAATAGGGTTCCACTTTTATGAGTCATAGTTATTAAAAAATTATTCTATATTCTGGATTTACTTAATCATTAGGAAAATAATTAGTATATAAATCAATAAGTAACATAAGATTACATGTTTTATTTTCTAGTTCTGTCACCAATTCTGTCACCAATTTAATGTTGGTTGCTTTAAAATGTTTAGATGCACCTTCAGTCAATCTACAATTGTACTCGATTTGTATTATTCAGCATCCTACCAAACTTATACTCTAAATATTTCGGATACATCAAATAATAGAGTAATGATATAGATACCT
>JAJFKK010000153.1 GCA_021773245.1 Gammaproteobacteria bacterium
AATCGCCACACCTCATAAAGAATATCTGGCAGCCAATCTAAGAGAGACCATCGTTAACGAGATGTCAGCTCATGCAGAGGATCAGGCTTACCCAGTAAAACCACAAAAGATCTTGTGGGATCTCAGGCAGGCTTTAAATCCTGAGGACATCGTCTTGAGTGATGTCGGTGCACACAAGATGTGGATAGCGCGCATGTATCAGGCCGAACGTCCGAATACTTGTATTATCTCCAATGGTTTTGCCTCCATGGGTATTGCTGTGCCGGGCGCTATTGCTGCCAAGTTTGAATATCCGGATAAAACAATAGTCGCAGTGACTGGCGATGCCGGTTTTATGATGAACTCACAAGAAATTGAAACGGCCATGCGCCACAAAATAGCCATGGTGATCCTGATCTGGACCGACGCTGAATACGGTTTGATCAAATGGCATCAGATGCGACATTTTGGTCGACCATCCAATATCAGCTTTACCAATCCTGATTTTATTAAGTATGCAGAGAGTTTTGGTGCTAAAGGCTACAAGGTTGAATCAGCAGATGATTTGTTACCAACCTTGAAGCAAGCAATAGCTGACGATACTGTCGTGATTGTCGATTGTCCTGTTGATTACAGTGAAAACATGAAACTAACAGAAAAACTGGGCGATCTGGTTTGTCCCATATAATAAAGGGGGTATTCAAATAATGACTGAACATTATTCATTAATGGTCCCCGGTATTACAAGCAGCGATGCCGTGCTTGAGGTAAAGGCACCTTATGATGGCAGTGTGATTGCTACCGTGGATACAGCTGATAGTGATGGCGTTGAAACGGCATTGACGAATGCATATAACTTGTTTCGTGATCGTAAGACCTGGCTAGAGCCAGAAAGACGAATTGAGATATTGGAAAAGTCTGCTCTTATCATGCAATCACGTTTTGAAGAACTGGCTGTGGAAGCTGCTAGAGAAGGTGGCAAGCCATTACTTGATTCGCGGGTCGAGGTGGCTCGTGCTATTGATGGTGTCAAACTTTGTATTGAACATTTAAGAACAAACGCAGGCGAAGAAATCCCGATGGGATTGAATGCCGCCTCAAATAATCGACTGGCTTTTACTACTAAAGAACCCATTGGTGTCGTTGTTGCGGTCAGTGCCTTCAATCATCCATTGAACCTAATTGTTCATCAAGTTGGGCCTGCCGTAGCAACAGGTTGCCCTGTCATTGTTAAACCGGCCGAAGATACACCCTTATCCTGTTTTCGTTTTGTCGAGATATTGAGAGAAGCTGGATTGCCAGCTGAATGGTGTCAGGCCTTGACGGTTACTGACTTGAGTGTAGCAACGCAGTTAGTCACAGATGAACGAGTCGGTTTTTTTAGTTTTATTGGTAGTGCTAAGGTTGGCTGGATGTTGCGTTCAAAATTGGCACCGGGTACACGTTGTGCACTGGAACATGGTGGCGCAGCTCCCGTGATCGTAACTGAAGATGCTGATATAGAAAATGCATTACCCATCTTACTCAAGGGTGGTTTATATCATGCGGGACAGGTGTGTGTATCAGTACAACGTATCTTTGTCCATGAAAGTATTGCCGAAGATCTTGCACTACGTCTTGCCGAAATGGCCCGTCAATTAAATATTGGCGACCCAACCCTGGAAGAAACAGAGATTGGACCTTTGATTCGAGCGGCAGAAGTTAATCGAATTGAAACATGGGTCAATGAAGCAAAAGCGGCCGGAACAAAAGTACTCTCAGGTGGCAATCGACTCTCTGAGTCCTGTTATGAATGTACTGTGCTTTATGAGCCACCAGAAAGTAGCAAGGTTAGCCAGAATGAAATATTTGGTCCTGTGATCAACGTCTATCCTTATTCTGATTTGGATGATGCCATAAACCGGGCCAATGTCTTGCCAGTAGCCTTTCAGGCATCTGTGTTTAGTCAGAATATTGATACTGCATTGGGTATTTCAAAAAGAATGGATGCATCCGCCGTAATGATCAATGACCATACCGCGTTTCGCGTTGACTGGATGCCTTTTGCCGGGCTTAAACAATCAGGACTTGGCGTAGGGGGTATACCGCATACCATGCATGATATGCAGATCGACAAGATGTTAGTTATGCGCTCAAACGCAATTTAAATATTTATTCAATAATTTATTGAAAATTAATCATTCAATGAACTATCTCATTTTGTACTAGACAAAACACAATGTTGGAGGAAATATGAGCAACGACATGCAAGCACTCTTGCTAACCACCCTTGAAGTGATGACAGGCATATTTATATTGATGGTCGGTCTCGGCGTGTTGGCGATTATTGTTATTTACATTATCGATGTTAACCAGACCAAACAGGCGGTGCGTCGGAATTATCCAGTAGTAGGCCGTTTTCGTTATTTCTTTGAGCATGTCGGTGAATTTTTTCGCCAATACTTTTTTGCACAAGATCGTGAAGAAATGCCGTTTAATCGTGCACAACGTTCATGGGCCTATCGTGCAGCTAAAAATGTTGATAATACTATAGCCTTTGGTTCTTCCAGAGACTTACGCCCACCTGGTACTGTTTTATTCGTTAATTGTCCGTTCCCAACTTTGGGTGAAGATGCTGTTGAGCCGGAGTTAGTTACTATCGGTCCTCATTGTGATAAACCATACACTACGGCTTCTATCTTTAATATTTCAGGTATGAGTTATGGAGCAATTTCAAAACCGGCTGTGTTAGCTCTTTCCAACGGCGCGCGGATGGCAGGTTGCTGGATGAATACCGGAGAAGGTGGTTTGTCTCCTTATCATCTGCAAGGAGGTGCCGATATTGTTTTTCAGATAGGAACGGCCAAGAATGGTGTACGTGATTTGGAAGGTAATTTGAATGACGAAAAATTAAAAGAAGCCGCTGCTCATGAGCAGGTGAAGATGTTTGAGATCAAGATGAGTCAGGGCGCCAAACCAGGTAAAGGAGGAATATTACCTGGTGGCAAAGTGACGGAAGAGATTGCAAAAATCCGTGGTATTAAAGCTGGCTCAGATGCAATCAGCCCGAATCGACATATTGATGTAAATTCAAATCATGATTTGTTAGAAGTGATCAATCGTGTTCGTGATGTTACTGGTAAACCTGTTGGATTTAAGGCAGTTATAGGCGCTTATGGTTGGCTGGATAATTTGTTTGATGAAATAAATAAGCGTGGTATTGAATCTGCTCCTGATTTTATAACGGTAGATAGTGCTGATGGAGGTACTGGTGCAGCACCAATGTCATTGATGGATGATATGGGATTGCCACTACGTGAAAGCCTGCCCTTGTTAATAGATAAGTTAAATGAACACGGATTGCGAGATCGTATCAAGGTAGTGAGTTCTGGTAAATTGATTACACCGACTGATGTCGCATGGGCATTATGCGTTGGTGCTGATTTCATTACTTCTGCGCGTGGCTTTATGTTTGCGCTAGGGTGCATACAGGCATTGCAATGTAACAAAAACACTTGTCCAACTGGAATTACAACACACAACCTTAAATTGCAAAAAGGATTAGATCCTGAAGATAAGGCTATAAGGGTAATGAATTATGCAAAAAATATGACTAAGGAAGTGGGTGTCCTTGCTCATTCTTGTGGCGTGAAAATGCCTAGGGGTTTAGACAGAAGACATGCAAGAGTAGTGACGAATAATGGCTTATCCGTCGCATTAAATGAATTACACCCAGGTGTAATTACATAAAAGCTAGTTGTATATAAATAGTGTAAAAATCAGTAATCATAGAACGAAATTAAATTGTAATAGGGGATGGTGTTATGGCTGCAATAATTAATTTAATAAACTGGGCTCAGGATCTTTTAGAAAAAATACTGGAATCTGTTGGTTTTATAGGTCCATTACTCTTACGTTTATACCTTGTACCAATTTTTTGGATAGCAGGAACAAAAAAGATCGGCTCGATGGAAAGCACGATTGAATGGTTTGGTAATCCCGATTGGGGCTTAGGTTTACCGTTCCCAACTTTAATGGCCTGGATGGCTTCATTAACTGAGGCAGGTGGTGCAATATTATTACTTTTTGGTCTAGGAGTTCGTTGGATATCAATTCCACTTATGGCTACGATGGTTGTTGCTGCTTTGACTGTTCATTTACAAAATGGCTGGTTGGCTATAGCTGAGGGAGCAGGATTCTTTGCAACAGAAAGAACAGTGGGTGCTATAGACAGACTGGATCGTGCCAAAGATATTCTGAAGGAACATGGCAACTACAGTTGGTTAACTGAGAATGGCTCTCTTGTAATACTTAATAACGGAATCGAATTTGCCGCGACCTATTTTATTATGTTGCTGGCCCTATTGGTTATAGGTGCAGGTAAGTACGCCAGTCTCGATTACTGTATAGCTAAGAAATTTAGACATTGAACTTAGTATCGAAACAAATAATCTGTGTTAATTTTATTAGATTAATACAGATTATTTAGTTAAGTAAGGTAAGGATTACGATGTTATCCAGTAACGCCTTTTTATTAATTATATTTTTATTGATGGTATCAACACTGCTTGAACCATTGGCAGATAAACTTCGAGTACCTTTTAGTATTGTTCTGGTCTTGTCCGGCTATATTGGTTCAGAGATTACCATTGGTTTATTTGATGTTGATACGGGTATTCGCTGGGATAATTTCAAGACAATTATCTTCTATGTCATTCTACCTATCCTGATTTTTCAATCTGCAATAGAGATAAACATAAGGGCTCTCCTTAGAAATTTTGTACCGATATTAATCATGGCTATACCTTTAATGATTTTATCGACAATAGTAACTGCAGTAGGTCTTTATAAGGGTATTGATCATGCCGTTGGGTTTCCATGGATAGCTGCGCTTATTACAGGTGCGTTATTGTCAGCAACCGATCCCGCTTCGGTTATTTCACTATTAAAAAAAGCTAACGCTCCTGAACGTTTACGAATTTTACTGGAAGGGGAGAGTTTATTTAATGATGCAACTGCTATCGTTTTGTTTAGCATTTTAATTAGTATTGCGACTCATAGTCAGGAATCTACTAACTTGACTATGTTACTCATACGCTTCTCTGAAGTATTTGTTGGTGGATTACTTTCAGGTGTTGCTATTGGGTTTATTGCTTCAAAAATCATTAAACTATTAGACAATCAACAATCGTTTGTGATTATAAGTATTCTTAGTGCCTATTCCTCTTTTATACTGACAGAAGACGTATTTCATTTTTCAGGTGTTATTGCTGTGCTTGCTTGTGGAGTTACGCTAGGTTCTTTACGTGTAAAGGAATTTTTGGATAACAACTTTGCCAGTCAGCTATGGTCATTACTTGCCAAAATAGCAGAATCAATGATTTTTCTTTTAGCGGGAATTACCATCACGTTAAATATGTTTGTGGATCAATGGTTGGCTATTTTGATTGGTATAGCGGCAGTTGTTTTTGCCAGAGTTGTAATTATATACGGTACCTTTCCATTTTTATCCTTATTACCTGGTATTCAACCTGTTTCGTTAAAACAACAGACAATATTAGTCTGGGGCGGCGTACGAGGTACAGTTACTTTGGCTTTAGCACTATCATTACCATTAACGCTTGGCGCATGGTATACAATTCAGTCTATTGCTTATGGTGTAGTAATATTCACATTATTTATTCAAACGATAACACTGCCAATCGTATTAAAAAAATTAATTAGCGACTAGAGATTCATTAGAATTATCCAATGCTTGTGGTGCTTCAATAGCATAACCTTGAACGTAGTCAGTACCAATTTCAAATAAAGGCTCAATTATTTCAGGATTGTCGATACATTTAATGATCGTTTGTGCACCTACTAAATGATTGATGCCATTAATTGATTCAAGCAATTTATAATTGTAATTTTTACTGTCATTAATGTCACCAAACTGTCTTGCATCAAGTTTTATATAATCAACGCCTAGCTGCCTAATTGAATTTATACTTGTAGGGTTATAGTTAAAATCATCTAATGCAATTTTACAACCTTGACGTTTTATTAAGGTAACAAAGCGTTTAAAGAGTTCGAATGAACTATTAAATTGGCACTCATTGATTTCAAAGCAAATATTCCCGGCAGGAATATCATATTCGTTAAACATATCAATTGTATGTTTAATGAATTTCTCATTAAAAATAGATTGCTGAGATAAGTTAATGCTAATGATATGTGCTTTATTAAAAAGAGGACTACCATAAGCAATCATTTCCATGACAACTTTCATTACCCAATCATCTATTGCCGGTAGCATATGGTAGACTTTTGCGGTATGAAGAAAATGATTAGCAGATAATAATTCACCTTCTGAATTTTTCATTCTTAATAATACTTCATAAAAAAGTGTGTCATTTAAAGAGTCAAGAGCTTTGATTTGTTGTGTGTAGACTGTAAATTTTTCTTTTTCCAAATTATATTGTAATTCTTCGAGTATTTTTAACTCACCACTATGTTTCTTCTGTTCTGTTATACCTTCTTCATAGATTTCTATTCTATTTCCTCCTGCACCTTTTGCTCTATAACAGACTAAATCAGCAGCTCTCTGTAATTCAGTTAGTGATTCAGTTTCTTCATTTAAAGGTACTATTCCTATACTGGCTGTTATAGAAAAATGTTTTTCATGCCAGTCAAATTTTGTATTAAATACTTCCTCACGAAATATATCGGCAATTAGTTTTGCTTTTTCAATATTGCAGCTATACATAAGAATAGCGAATTCATCACCACCTAGACGTGCAATAGTGTCAGTATCTCGCGCAATTTTCTTCAAGCGGCTTGAAACTTTCTTTAATAATTCATCACCTGCAAGATGGCCGCAACTATCATTAATTAATTTAAATCGGTCGAGATCAATAAAGCAAAGAGCATGTTCGCGTTCTGATTTATCAGGGTTAGAGATTATTTTATTTAGTTTATTGTCAAATTCGCGACGATTTATTAAGCCTGTCAATGGATCATGTTTTGCTTGCCAATCAAGCGTTTTTTGCATTGTGCGCTTCTCTGTTACGTCACGAAATATCATGACAGATCCTGATAGCGTATTGTCTTCCATTGTAATTGGAGTTGCACTATATTCTATGCCGTATTCGAGCCCATCACGTCGAATTAAAATTGTATTATCCATGCTGTTGATAGCTAATTTTTTTTCAATACATTGTTCAATAGGGTTTGGTAATTTTATGTGAGTTGATTCATCAACAATATTTAGAATCGTTGATAGATGCATTCCCTTGACATCTTTTGCATCCCATCCAGTATAAATTTCTGCAATCGGGTTTATGTAATTTACCCTGCCAAATTTGTCTGTTGAAATCACTCCTTCACCAATCGCTTGCAATGTGATCTCGGCTTGTTCTTTTTGTTTTGAAACAGAATCATTCTTTTTTATATATTCATAAATATCTTTCTTTAATTTAACGTTTAAAGTTTTTGTTTTTTCTATAATGTCATAAAGATATTTTACTTGACCATTCACTTCACCAGCTAAACCAAAGGCTTCAAGTAACGCTTTTGAATAATAACTTGCGATCACTATTAACATGCAATATGTGACTGCAAGTAATGTTGCGATTGGATAAGCCTTTTCTGGAGGTAAATTATATATCCAGAAAACTATAGGAAAAATAAATGCTGATATATAAATAATATAAGCAGGTAAAAAAACTGAAAGAATAGGCAGGAAAGCTACCGCTAAGGTTGCTAATATGAGCAATAAAATAATTTGAGAGAAAGTACTAAGTAAAGGTAGAAATAGTATGTAACCTACACTAAAAGCAAAGCCAGTTGTTCCAACCATTAATGTTTGATATATAGCCCATTGATTATTAACGTGTATTGATTTTTTATGTTTCCCAAACTCTTTTATTAATAAGGTGTGTGTAAAAGTAGTAAGTACAATAAAAGTAAGCCAGGGCATATAGATGTAATCAGGTATCGTTGGTAATACAAACCAGCAGACTAGTAGTGCAGAAATGATAGTCAGTATGATTCCAGCAGGTGCTTGCTGATATAAATACTGTAAGTCTTGATTATTATCAATAATCGTTTTTTTTAAAGGCTGCTCTAGATAACTAACATTCAATGTGCCGACTGAATTCTTTGTTTTTATATTTTCGTCGTATGTTTTCGCGATGGCCACTTTAATATTCCTCTTCTACCGTATTTGTAATATTTTGAATTTTGTATTAAGAATATAGTTGATTTTTATGCAAATAGGTTGTGACTGTGTTCACAGTGCGAGAGATAAAATTATTTCTTGTGTGAAAAGAGTCACATAAAATACAAAGTTATTGTAAAAATAGAAGTAATGTTAATATTTTAAAATAAATAATATGTATCAATATGGAGACATATTTTTTTCTAACGATAATAAATATATACTGCTATCTACCCAAAGCAGACATACTTGTTAAATAATAAAAGTTATATAAAGGAGATTCTTAAGTGAATGAACTAAGTGGACGATGCCTTTGTGAATCTATTTCCTTCAAGCTTAATACAGAGTCATTGGGATGTCGGATATGTTGGTGTAATGACTGTCAACATATCTCTGGGAATGGAACAGTAAATATGATCGTTCCAAGTGAAGGGCTTACTATCATAGGTAAAGTAGCTGAATACAAGAAAACAGCGAATAGTGGTAATGAAGTCATTCGTCAGTTTTGTCCAAATTGTGGCATTCATTTATTTGCTAAATCATCTGGTCGTCCGGGATTAACAATTTTACGAATAGGAAATCTTGATGATCCTTCTAGCATCCAACCGACAATGAATATTTGGGCATCTAGTGCACCGAGTTGGGCATGTTTTGATCAGAAACTCGATAGAGTTGAATATCAACCAAGCCCACCAAAAGAAGATAAAAGATAATTGGAGTGACTGCTTCTGGTAGAAATCCTGTTTTTACAGGATGTTTTTATAAAAAAATACCTCTATCTATTGCTAGATAAAGGTATTGATAAACGAAATTATTAAAGCGCTTTTATTTTTTTCTTGCTTGTATCTTTAAACGAAGTGCATTTAGTTTAATAAAACCCTCTGCATCTTTTTGATCATATGCGCCGGCATCATCTTCAAAAGTAGCTATTGTTTCATCAAACAGACTGTCGCTGTCAGACTTTCTGCCGGTAACTGAAACACTACCTTTAAAAAGCTTTAGTCGAACTGTGCCGTTGACCGTTTTTTGCGTTTCATCAATTAAAGTTTGCAATGCAATTCTTTCAGGACTCCACCAATAACCGTTATAGATTAATTTAGCATAGCGCGGCATTAATTCATCTTTAAGATGAGTGACTTCACGATCAAGTGTTAACGATTCCATTGCTCGGTGTGCTTTTAGAAGAATGGTGCCACCCGGTGTTTCATAGCAACCGCGAGATTTCATGCCGACGTAACGATTCTCGACAATATCATCACGACCGATACCATGTTTCCCACCAACTTTATTTAATTCGGCGAGTAGATTAGCGGGGGATAATTTTTTGCCATTTAATGCAGTTGCATCACCTGATTCAAACTCAAGTTCAATATACTCTGACTCATCAGGTGCTTTCTCAGGAGAGACGGTCCATTTCCACATGGCATCTTCTGGTTCGCACCATGGATCTTCAAGTTCTCCACCTTCATAAGAAATATGCAACAAGTTGGCATCCATAGAATAGGGCGAAGCGCCTTTGCGTTTATCTTCAATAGGAATACCTTGTTGTTCTGCATAGGCTAATAATGTTTCACGCGAAGTTAAATCCCATTCTCGCCATGGTGCAATAATGTGCACATCTGGTTTTAAAGCATACGCGCCTAATTCAAATCGAACCTGGTCGTTACCTTTACCTGTTGCTCCATGAGAAATAGCATCGGCGCCCGTTTCATTCACGATCTCAATCAAACGTTTTGCAATTAAAGGTCGGGCAATTGACGTGCCCAATAAGTATTCGCCTTCATAAATGGTATTAGCTCGAAACATTGGGAAGACGAAATCTCGAACGAATTCTTCTTTTAGGTCTTCGATATAGATCTCTTTGACACCCATTTTTTCAGCTTTGGCACGTGCAGGCTCAACTTCTTCACCTTGTCCAAGATCGGCTGTAAAAGTAACGACTTCGCAATCGTATGTGTCTCTTAACCAGGTAAGAATGACTGAGGTATCTAGTCCACCGGAATAGGCCAGTACTACTTTATTGATGTCTTTCGTGCTCATGAGTGTCTTTAATCTTGAAAAAGTGGCTCATTCTAGCGGCTATAATATAAGTATCAAGATTTATACAAAATTAATGAAGGTTTTTACTTCTTTCAAGAATTCATTCGGTTTTTCTGCATGTAGCCAGTGGCCAGCACCGTCGATCATGGTGATTTCCGCGGCTGGAAAATGATGGTATATCGCAGCATTATGACTACTTTGTACATAATTTGATTCTGAGCCACCAAGAAACAGGCTGGGCATATGACAAGATTTATTTTTTAAGTTTTTAGGAAATTGACTCAATGAAGTTAAACTTGTAGATATAATTTCAAGATTAATACGCCAGCTAAAGTTTCCATCTACCCGAATAAGATTTTGTAAAATAAATTGAATGGTGTTGATGTCATACGACATTTTTTTTAATTCCGTTTCAGCTTCTACGCGACTTTTCAATTTTTTCAAATCCATATTCTTCATCGCTTCAACCAGATCATGAAAACTGTGTTCATAATCGAAAGGTGCAATGTCGGCAATGATTAATGCTGAAAATTGTTCAGGATGGATTAAAGCAATAGTCATTGCGACCTTACCTCCCATACTATGTCCCATTAACACGCAATCGCTTAAATCCAGGTGATCGCATAAGGTAATAATGTCATCCGCCATATCGATATAGGACATACTATCCTCATGAAATGATTGGCCATGATTACGCAAATCGGGTGTAATCACACGATGATTTTCTGCTAATGCCCGGGCAATACCTTGCCAATTACGAGACGAACCGAATAGGCCATGTAAGATAATAATAGGTCGCCCCTGACCGTATTCCTGATAATTAAGTAACATGTTTAATTTAAATATAACGGAAATGTGAAATAGATTATTTTCTTTTCGGTATGTATAGATCAGTAATTGTGCCTTCGAAAACTTCAGCCGCCATAGCAACGGTCTCTGAAAGCGTCGGATGAGGGTGTATGGTTAAGCCTATGTCTTCGGCATCGCAACCCATCTCAATTGCTAGAGTACATTCAGCAATTAAATCGCCTGCATTTGGCCCAACAATAGCTGCACCTAAAATACGTTTTGATTCTTTATCGAATAATAATTTAGTCATGCCCTCATCTCGACCTAAGGCCAATGAACGACCACTGGCGGCCCAGGGAAACACACCTTTACCATATTCGATATTTTTTTCTTTTGCTTCGGTTTCAGATAAGCCAACCCAGGCGATTTCTGGATCGGTATAGGCAACTGATGGAATAACGCGATTATCGAAGCCGACCTTATGCCCGGCAATTGTTTCAGCAGCTATCTTGCCTTCATGCGTTGCCTTATGTGCCAACATCGGTTGACCTACAATATCTCCAATAGCAAATATATTTGGTACGTTGGTGCGTTGTTGATCATCTAC
>JAJFKK010000154.1 GCA_021773245.1 Gammaproteobacteria bacterium
GGTAACGATTAGAAAAGGGATAAGTGACGAATTATTTTTAATCAAAGACGAAACCGGTCAATGTGTTATTGATCCTGAAGGCGCTCATGTAACTGTTTCAAGAAAGGATGTTTGGTTCGGCGGATCATCAAGCCCTATGGGCATAACGACGACAAGTAAAAAACGTGGTTTTTTAAGCGGCATAATGACCAGTAACAAATATCGATATACAGAAAAACTCTTACACTCAGGGGAAAGTCTTTATGCCATTGGACTATACAAAACTGTCGGTGGCGCTGGTGCAAATTTCGATGTAAATGAAGATGTACGTGAGCTTATACGTGACTGGAAAACAGATACTGAAGCATTAATGAAAAAATTTGATACTAATAATGACGGCGAAATCGATCTAAACGAATGGCAACGTGTTAGAGATGAAGCTTATAAACAAGTCATGGAAAAGCACAGCGAGCAAAAAACCATGCCGCCCGTACATTTAATGAATAAAACAAATGATAAACGGCGCCCTTTTATTCTCTCTGCAATAGAAGAAGATGATCTAACGCGTCGATTACATCTTTATTCAGCATTATCGATTACTGCCTTTATAATTTGCGGTAGTCTATCTACCTTATTAATTAGCGCGCGATTAGTCGGCTAATTTTTCAACCCAAGTTCTTGAATTAAAAATAAATAAACATATATCAACACTATGAATAACCCACTATTACAAAAAGAAGGTCTTCCTGCATTTGAATCTATAGAAGCATCGCATATTGAGCCAGCTATCGATCAAATATTGTTGGAAAATAGAGAAGCAGTTAAATCTTTATTAAGTACAACAAAAGATTATAACTGGGATAACTTATTACAAAAATTTGAAGACATGGATGACCATCTAAATAAAGCGTGGTCACCAGCCAGTCACTTACATTCAGTTGCTGATAATGATCAGTTACGTGAAGCCTATAATGCTTGTCTGCCAAAGCTATCCGATTACTCGACTGAGATGGGGCAAAATGAAAATTTATTTCATGCCTACGAGACCATTGCTAATAGTGATGATTATGAATCACTAAGCGCCGCTCAAAAGAAAATTATTAAAAATGCATTACGTGATTTTCGTCTGTCCGGCATTGATCTCGATGATGAAAAAAAAGAACGTTATAAAATAATACAGCAAGAGCTTTCTCGACTACAAACCAAGTTCGAAGAAAATTTATTAGATGCAACACATGCCTGGGAAAAACATATTACTGATGCAGACGAACTTTCCGGCTTGCCTGAATCAGCATTGGCATTAGCAGCACAGACAGCAAAGAGCAAAGATAAAGAAGGTTGGTTTTTTACCTTGGATTTTCCTTCTTACATGCCTGTCATGCAATACGCTGATAATGCCGAGTTAAGAAAAGAGTTTTATCAAGCGTATGTTACTCGAGCTTCCGATCAAGCTCCAAAAGAAAACAGTGACTGGGACAATAGTAAAGTCATGCTTGAAATTCTCAAGCTCAGAACTGAAAAAGCAAAATTACTCGGCTTTGATAGTTACGCACATTATTCTCTTGCAACAAAAATGGCTGAATCACCTGAAGAAGTTTTAGAGTTCTTAAATGACCTTGCTAAACGCACGAAAGAATATGCAAAAAATGAATTTGAAGAGTTAAAACAATTTGCAAAGGAAGTTACCGGGGATACTGCTGATGTTACTGAGCTTGATGCATGGGATGTCGCTTATTATGCAGAAAAATTAAGACAGAAAAAATTTGATATTTCGCAAGAAGTCCTACGTCCTTATTTTCCGGTTAATCAGGTGATTGAAGGTTTATTTGCAATTACACATAAACTTTATGACGTATCTATTAAACAACGACAAGGCGTTCAAACCTGGCATAAGGACGTTATGTTCTTTGATATACTTGAACCAAATGGAGATATCAGAGGCAGTTTTTATCTTGATCTTTATGCGCGCGAACACAAACGTGGCGGCGCCTGGATGGATGAATGTGTTGTCAGAAAGAAATCCAGTGCATCAATTCAAAATCCAGTAGCTTATCTTACTTGTAATTTTACACCGCCAATTGGAGATAAAGCGGCTTTGTTAACACATGACGAAGTCACTACCTTATTCCATGAATTCGGACACGGCCTACATCATATGATGACCCGTGTTGAATATAGTGGTGTTTCAGGAATAAACGGTGTGCCTTGGGATGCCGTCGAATTACCAAGTCAATTCATGGAAAATTGGTGTTGGGAAAAAGAAGCGCTGGACTTATTTGCCCATCATGTTGATAGCGGCGAAGCACTTGATGATGATTTATTTGAAAAAATGACTCGAGCAAGGACGTTTCAAGCTGGTATGCAAATGGTCAGGCAATTGGAATTCTCACTATTTGATTTCCGCTTACATCTGGAATTTGCTGCAAATGAGACACTAGACATACAGAATCTCCTTAATGAAGTGCGTCAACAAGTCGCTGTTGTAAAGGCGCCTGAGTTTAATCGTTTTCAACATAGTTTCTCGCATATCTTTGCCGGCGGCTATGCGGCCGGTTACTATAGCTACAAATGGGCAGAAGTATTATCTGCTGATGCCTTTTCCAAATTCGAAGAAAAGGGTATCTTTGACAAAACAACCGGAAACGAGTTTTTACAAACAATCTTGGAGCAGGGCGGTAGTCGTGAGCCAATGGATTTATTTGTAGAATTTCGTGGACGTAAACCAAGTATTGAACCTTTATTAAGACATTCAGGAATTACAGCTTAAGGATAAATGATGCCGAATATTAGAATCATAATTATTAGCACGTTCTGGCTAATGGCTGCTGCAACACAGGCTGAGACGGTTTATGTTATTGACGAATTAAAAATTGGATTACATGAAAATCCATCAATTAATAGCCCAATAACCAAGCTAGTTCCTAGTGGAACAGAATTATCAGTTATCGAACGTAGTGATGATCTGGTTCATGTCAAAGAACCTGAAGGAACGAGTGGCTGGATAAATAATAAATATTTGGTAGTGGACAAGCCCGGTAAAGCTCATGTCCTCGAGCTAGAAAAGCAAATTGAAACACTTGAATCTGCAGCAGCAAACACGACTCAAGAAAGTGAAGTTCCAGATAGTCAAAAAGATCTAGTTCAACAATTGAAATCAGAGCGATTAAAAAGTGGTGAATTAGAAGCAAGCTTAGCGGATATCAAAGCTAAAATTGCTAATGTTGATAATTCAGATCAATTTCTCGGCGACATAGAACAATTAAAGCAGGAAAATGAACAATTAAGATCTCAACTAGAATCATCCGGCATAGAAGTTGAAGCTGAGGCAACAATCAGCAACGCTCTATCTCTAGATGGTTGGCAACAATACTTAACGGCTTTTATGATTATTCTCATCATTGGAATGGCAGTGGGTGCTTTTATTCTTGATTACATCGGTCGACGCAGACACGGTGGCTTTAGAATATAACGTTTACAATACGCCTCTAACGAATTAAGCCCTCTAACCGTGTTTAAGATAGCAACCTGGAATGTTAATTCCCTGAAAGTAAGACTGCCGCACGTTTTGCAATGGCTCAAAGATGAATCGCCCGATGTATTAGCGTTACAAGAAACAAAATCAATTGATGAAAATTTTCCATTAGACGAAATTAATCAGGCTGGTTATCAAGTTAGCTACATAGGTCAAAAGACATATAATGGCGTCGCAACCCTATGTAAGACTTCTATTGACACTATTGCAAATAGCGTGCCTGACTACGATGATGTTCAACGTCGTGTTTTAGCAATTAACAATTCAGGTATTACCGTACTTAATTTATATGTACCTAATGGTTCCGAAGTAGACTCAGAAAAATATCGATATAAACTTGAATGGTTTTCTAAATTACATCCTTTCATTAAACAACTTCAAGCAAACAACAAGCGACTAATTATTTTAGGTGATTTCAATATCGCACCTGAAGACCAAGATGTTCATGATCCAAAAAAGTGGCAAGGAAGTGTTCTGGTTAGTTCGGCTGAAAGAGATGAATTTAAAAAATTGCTATCTCATGGGATGAAAGATTGTTTCCGATTATTTGATCAAGAAGAAAAATCTTTTTCATGGTGGGATTACCGTGCAGTAGCCTTCAGAAGAGGGCATGGCATGAGAATAGATCATATTCTCGCTTCAGACGCACTCTCTGAAACTTGCCGCGCATGCTATATAGATAAAGAACCTCGTAAGCTTGAACGTCCATCAGACCACACACCTGTAGTTGCAGAATTTGAAATATGACGTTTTACCCATGATGCTTGAAAATGACTATTTTAGAGTGCGTCTATTTTTATTCAGGACAAGACGCGACGATGCCGCATGGTCACTCCCTGCAAAGAGGAGCAACGCTGTCATGGATGAAAATAGACGTGCTATGAATAGTGCATTTTCAGGTATCATGGGTATAAAATGACTAAAGGTTTATCTCTCAATAACGACAACTAGTATTAATACTGATTTCATAAATTTTATGACTGGCTTAAATACAGAATTTGATTTTGATGAATGGATGAGACTTGCTAAAGAGGATCCTGACGCATATGAAAGTATGCGTGAAAAAATGATACAAGATGTCATTGATAGCACCTCGCCTGA
Source organism: Gammaproteobacteria bacterium (assembly GCA_021773245.1). GTDB lineage: Bacteria > Pseudomonadota > Gammaproteobacteria > Eutrophobiales > Eutrophobiaceae > UBA7359. The sequence continues at coordinate 4,613 of JAJFKK010000154.1, forward strand.
AGTTAAACGCCGCATGGAAGGCTTGCAATGGCAAATCGACCAGATCCGCTCTACTTCATCAAATCCGATGGCATCTTGTCTGAAGATATCTCAAATGATGTGGGAGAAGGTTACGGGTGAGGACGGTTTAATCGACCATATGCATCAATTAAGCGACCCTGTTCAAGTGAAAAAATCAAATAAACCGAAAGAATCCGCAAAAATCATTAATATTAACGACAATAATGCGAATCGAGAAAAAAGCTGATTTCCACCTCAAAACGGGATTGCTTAACGACCGACTTTGACATAAACTCCCCGCCCTTATTGATGACCAGACATTTTGAGTAGAAAAAATGAAAGCAGATATACATCCAACATACGAAGAAACAGCAGTGCAATGCAGCTGCGGTAACACCTTCAAAACTCGCTCTACCCATGGTGGCGAACTACATCTTGATGTCTGTTCTGAATGCCATCCTTTTTACACTGGCAAACAAAAAATGCTGGATACGGCGGGTCGAGTTGATAAATTCCGTAAGAAATACGGTATGTAATAGCAGTTCATTGAACTCTTTATTCCAAAAAAACGTCCTGATAGGGCGTTTTTTTATGCTCGTAACTTTTTCTTTATTCAGCAATCATAGCTATTCAAACGCAACTCAAACTTCAAATTGTGTAAGCGCCCACTTCGATGAAAAAGCATACATTGAATATGTTATAGATGGGGACACGGTCGTATTGTCAGATAATAGGCATATCCGATTAATTGGTATTAACACGCCTGAACTTAGTCACGACAATAATAAATCATCGGAAGCCGGCGCTGAAGAAGCTCGAAATTCACTTGTACAAATACTAGATAAAGAGAAGCAAATTCAACTTTTATTTGGCAAAGAACGATTTGACCGACACGGTCGAACCTTAGCTCATATATTTCTTCTGGACGGCCTAAACATTCAAGCTGAAATGCTAAGAAAAGGGCTGGCGATGCCAATCCATATTGGCCCTAATCTGTCATTAATTAACTGTTATTTTGAAGCTTCTAGTATTGCAAAAGAGGATAATCGCGGTCTATGGGCATTAGACCGCTATAAAACTCAAGCTGTTATTTCTTTATCAGGCTCTGAAAAGGGCTTTTACACTATTTCAGGGAAAGTTACTCAAGTAACAGAAAGTCGCTCATCAATCTGGGTTAATTTAAAAAACAACGTTGCGCTGCGCATCCATAAAGATGATTTAAACTATTTTAATAAAAGTGATTTAATGTCTCTTAGTGGAGCCATGATTGAGGCTAGCGGTTGGCTATATAAACGTAACAATCAACTACGCATGCGAATCAGACATAAGTTGGATATTAAACAACTAAATGAAATTTAAAGGAACCGATCCTTTTTTAGGACTGTCTTAAAAATTATGAAAAACATATATTTGATACCCCTTTGCCTATTACTTTTTTCCCTCACCAGTTCGTGTGCTGTTAATCCAGTATCCGGAAAACAAGATTTGGTTCTATTATCTGAAAACGATGAAATTGCTTTAGGTCGTAAAACTAATCAGGAAGTTTTACAACAATATAGTGTTTACGAAAATCAGGCCTTACAGACTTACGTGCAAACTGTCGGTACTAAAGTTGCCCGTAACAGCCATCGAAATAACTTGATTTACCGCTTCACCGTGCTTGATAGCAAGGAAGTTAATGCTTTTGCACTACCGGGCGGTTATATCTACATCACACGTGGCTTGATGGCCTACTTGAAGTCAGAAGCAGAATTAGCTGCTGTTCTCGGGCATGAAGTTGGACACGTCACAGCTCGACATTCTGTGCAGCAATATAGTGCAAACCAACTTACTAATTTTGGAATCGCGTTGGGTTCGATATTCATTCCTGGTATGAATCAAGCTTCTAGTCAGTTGGCTCAATTATTTGGGGCAGTTTTATTACGTGGTTATGGACGAGAGCATGAACTGGAGGCGGACCGACTCGGTGCTGAATATCTCGCACGTACTGGCTACAACCCTGGGGCAATGCTTGATGTAATCAAAGTCTTAAAAAACCAGGAGGTTTTCGAAAAAGAGTTAGCCGCATCCGAGGGTAGAGAGCCAAGAATATATCATGGTGTTTTTTCCACGCACCCTGATAGCGATACCCGTTTGCAAGAAGTTGTCGGTACAGCACAAGCATTAACTGAAAACACGGCTTCTGCAAATTATGTCGGTTATGAAGAATACATGTCCTTTATGGACAAGCTTATATATGGTGATAGCCCGAAAGAAGGTATTTTACGTGGAAACCGTTTTTTCCATAAAGATCTCGGTTTTTCAATGAATTTTCCGGAAAAATGGAACGTGACCAACCGACCAGACCGAATTCTACTAACTGCGCCGGGTGGTGGTGCTGTGTTACAAATAGGCGCTGAAGACATTAATAAAAAACTCACGCCTAGAAATTTCATGATTCAACGTCTGGGTCTAAACAATCTGGATAACGAAGCAAGCTTAAATATAAATGGACTTGAAGCGCATACCGGCATCTCTGTGATTAATAATGGCCAAGGATCACAGCCGACTCGATTTATAGTGATCTATTTTGAACAAAGCGCTTATATAATCGCGGGCACAAGTAAAGTCGCAAGCAATTTAGGCAAGTATGATCAAACCTTCCTGGACACGGCAAAAAGCTTCCATCGACTTACTAAAAATGAAGAGGTGCTCGCCAAACCACTTCGAGTAAAAGTTGTTCAGGCGACTGATGAGACACGATTTTCCGATCTGGCTAAGCAATCACCTTTAGAAACTCATGCAGAATCGCAATTACGCCTATTAAATGCAATTTACCCTAATGGCGAACCGCATAAAGGTGACTTATTAAAGGTTATCGAGTAATAAAAACAGACTTATTCACTTGAGGTTTTATAACAAAAGCTCATCCAAATTCTAGCTTTAGTATTTAACTTATTGCTCTATTTATACTTCATTTTTTATCCACATTTTCTGTGGATAACTCTGTGGAAGAAGTGCGCACACATGGCCGAAAAGAGCATAGTTATCTCACATACGACAAAACTGTTAAAAACTAACCACCTCCCTATTTAGGCTTTAATTTCAATGACTTACACCAGCTTTGTTTGTCCTCAGAGGGATATTAAAGTCGTTTCTACATGACAAGTTTAGACAAAATATTAACTGTGTATAAACAGAAACTTTTTATTGACAAAGTTTAAAATCAGGGAACTCTAGCTGGCGCCTATGTTCTAAGCATTTGTAGTACTTTTTTCTTGCCTCCCTCCCCTTGGCAGAAAAAAATTCCCAGCTTTCCCCAGCTGGGAAACTTTGGCCCCGGATGCCATTAAATTTCTCCCAAAATCAACCGGGGTCACTTTTTTTAAGGTCTATGTTATTCGCTGTGATACAGCCAATCGGCTAATTTTTGGCGGGCTTCATCTAGACCGATGCCTTTCAACGCAGAAAATAACTGTAAACTCGCATCTATTCCCGTTAATTCCCGACGAACTCCAGCCATTACTTTATTACCTGCATTTTTAGATAACTTGTCTGATTTGTTTAATAAGATATGTAGGGGCAATTCACATGTTTGGCAATAATTCAGCATCATCTGGTCAAACTTTCCCATGGGATGCCGTATGTCTATGATTAGAAAGACACCTCGCAATGATTGCCGCTCTCGTAAATAGCTTTCAAGCAACTTTGCCCAGATATCGCGCATTTCTGTATTAACCTTGGCATAACCATAACCGGGCAGATCAACGATATGTGTATTTTCATCATAGGAAAAATAATTAAGCTCTCTGGTTCTTCCGGGAGACTTACTAATTCTTGCCAGACCACGCCGGTTTGTCATTTTGTTTATCACACTAGATTTGCCGACATTAGATCGGCCAGCAAAAGCAACTTCCGAACCTGAGTCATCAGGAAGTTGTTTTATGGAAGCCACCCCCAATTTAAATTCAAGGCGGCTATACCAGCCATTCGCTAATTTTTGTTCACTATTTATGACAAACTCTCCATCCATTTCGGTTATTCATGGTGCATGTTTTATTATGTTTTGAAGATTATCGTCTTATGAATTAACCTTGCAAGATTACAAGACATAAACCGCTAAAATAATCATACTATGAGTTTATAATCTCTACTCGGCATTACCTAAGGAATTGTAAAAATGAAAAAATATTGTTTAACACTCATCAGCTTGCTGATACTTGTCTCTAATTATAGCTACGCCGGCGACCCCGCGAAGGGCAAAACGCTATCTCAAACCTGTGCTGCTTGTCACAGTGCTGATGGCAATAGTTTGCTTCCAGTCTGGCCAAAGCTTGCGGGTCAACATGCCGAATATATTGTCAAACAATTAAATGATTTCAAAGACGGCAAACGTGTTAATGCGCAAATGGCACCCATGGTCGCCTCACTTGGTGAAGAGGATATGGCTGATTTAGCTGCTTACTATGCCAGCCAAAAAATAAAACCAGGTTCAGCAAAGCCAGAGTTAATTTCATCCGGACAAACTATCTATCGTGCTGGAGACGCAGAATCCGGCATCCCTTCATGTATGGCATGTCATGGCCCTTCAGGCGCAGGAAATCCAGGCGCCCTTTATCCGGCACTGGCTGGACAACATGCCGAATATACCATCCTGCAATTAAAAGCATTCAAAGCAGAAGAACGTAACAATGATATAAATAAAGTGATGCGTTCTATAGCCAGCTCAATGACAAACGCTCAAATAGAGGCTGTTTCTGAATATATTCAAGGTTTGCACTAAAAATATCACTTTTATTTGACGTAAAATGCGATTTTAGCTGTCTAACCCTTTAGGGTGAGCCCAAATATTCGAAAAATTATAAAACTTTAAGGATAACCATGAAAAAAATACTTAAATTTATCTCGCTTACTTTATTGTTATTACTTGGCAGCCAAGCGTATGCAGAAGGCGGTTACACAACAATTAGTCCAGCACAACCTACACAAACTGGCAATAAAATCGAAGTACTAGAAGTGTTCTGGTACGCATGTCCTCATTGTTACGATTTTGATCCGTACCTTCACGAGTGGCTAACCAACAAGCCGGAAGATGTTACTTTTAGACGAATGCCAGGCATTTTTCGTAAAAGCTGGATACCTCATGCCAAAGCTTTTTTCACGGCAGAAAAACTAGGTGTTCTTGATCAAATCCATACTCCTCTATTCAATGCTATGCATCGAGAAAAAAAGAAGGTTCATGACTTCAAAGCATTGAAAAAATTCTTTGCCAAACATGGCGTGGATAAAGACGAATTCACTAAAGTATATGAATCAGAAGAAGTGGACACCCAGGTAAAACAAGCCTTTGTTATGGGTCAGCGCTACAAAGTTACCGGTGTTCCAGCCATTATTGTTAATGGTAAGTATCTGGTAAGCGCTTCTAGTGCTGGAAGCTTTGAAAATATGCTAAAGATAACTGACTCTCTCGTCGATAAAGAGAGAGCAAGCACTGTAAACGAATAAATATCTCTCTCTAGAGATTAATCTCTTGTTATTCCTGTCAGTTTTTCTGGCAGGAATAACTCTTTATAACAGCGCCTGCACCATGATTAATTTAATTAGGTGTATACCCAATGCTGTCACAAGAAAAAGCTGCTGATCAAGAAACAGACTGGAAAAAACAATATGCTCAGACCCTTAAAGAACTCGATATTAAAGAAAAAGAGTGGGGGCAACAGCAGCAAGAGATTTTAAAGACGGTATTAAAACTCACCTTCGCCTTTCAAGGCTCCAATGACATTCTCGACAAGAAGTTACTTGATGTAAAAGAAGCCTTGAAACAAGCCAACAATGGCATTCCGCAGAATGAAATTGATGAATTAGTTCACTCCATACTGACGCATAAAAAAGAAAAAGATACAGACGCTTCCAGAACAAATATATTAATAACAAATGTAGTTGAATTGCTATCGAGCAATAACCAATATGACCGCTATTCGGAAAAAGTTCGTGAAATTAATAATGATTTAAAAAATGATTCTATCAGTCCTGTTTCTCAATTGAGATCAATTAATGAAATCGTTGCCAACATAAATAAATCTTCTGTTAAAGAAAAACATAAACCGGATACTTTCAAAGTTTTTCTTAAAAAGCTTTCCGACAATCAAAATACTGAAGCATCTTTGGCCGCACTATGTAAAAAATCAATTGCGCTCAATAGTGAACAAGAAAAATTAAAAGCCATAAATCAGTGTATAGAAATAATAAATACTCAGACTAATTCTGGAGAGATGAATAAAAGCCAGCCTACTGCTCCGATTACTGATTCAGAATTTAATGTTGATAACTTACTGACTTTACTTGACTGGATCACTATTCCTGGCAAGTCACAAGCAAAGCTCGATACGCTTAAGCAACAACTTGAACAGCGTGATGAAAGCGCAGACACGGGTAATTTATTACGTCGAATTTCACTCACGATTAGTAATGCTTATATGGAAATTCAGTCTGAGTTAAATGAGACTGAAGGTTTTTTGAAAAAAGTAACAAACCAGTTAAATGAAATCACATTACAAATAGCTGACATAGAGTCATTGGAGAATGAATCATTTTCAAACTCTGTATCGCTAAATTCCGAAATGGAAAAACAAATTGAATTAATTCAAACCGGAGTGAATGAAGCAGACACCATTGAAGATATTAAAAAAACTATCGATACACGTATTGAAGTTCTACAAAGCAACATGGATCAGTTCATTAATGTAGAACAAACAAGAAAGAAAAAGTCGGATAACCAGCATAAAGAATTAGTAGAACGTCTTAGCAGCATGGAAGATGAAACTGAAAAACTTAGAAAATGTATTGAAGTAGAAAGAAACAAAGCTTACAACGATGCCTTAACCGGCGTGCCAAATCGCATGGCATTTGATGAACGTATTAATGATGAATACGGACGCTGGCAACGCTATAAAAATAATTTAACACTTTGCTTAGTTGATATTGATAAGTTTAAAGGCGTCAATGATACCTATGGTCATAAAGCAGGGGATATCGTATTACGTACTATTGCTAAAAAGTGTGCATCTAAAATTAGAAATAGCGATTATTTTTGTCGTTATGGTGGTGAAGAATTTGCCTTAATTTTACCGGAAACCGACTTATCTGCGGCAATTACGGTAGCTGAAACCTTAAGGAAAAGTATTGAACAATGCAGTTTTCAATATGCTGAAGAAACGGTCAGCATCACTATTTCTTGTGGTCTTGCTCAAGTCAAAGGCAAGGATACCCTGGATACAGTATTCAAAAGAGCTGACAAAGCATTATATAAAGCGAAAGAAACTGGCCGTAATCGTTGTATTAGTGAAGACCAGTTACACCTTATATAGAAGAGGTGGAGTTTGTCGCTCGGTAATTGCTTCTCGGCTTTGGCTTCCTGCGTCGCTCTACCTCCTCCATCCATGGAGTCGTGCATCGCCTAAAGCGACTACTGTTGGCATGTTAGGAACATGAATCCTGACGTACAATCTTGTACTTAATCAATTTTTTGCTCCTGCAAAATCGATATACTTACGTCCGTGTAAGCAAAAAAAAAGGACCTTACGATCCTTTTTTAGTTTCGAGAAGGAAGAATTACTTATTGTTGATATACATAGTAACTTCAAAGCCAAAACGGATGTCGCTATATTCAGGTGTTTCCCATTTCATTGTCATATCCTCGTATTAGGTTTAATTTGTTATTAAATAAGAAAGTCTTATTTGTTGTTGATATACATCGTTACTTCAAAGCCAAAACGGATGTCGTTGTATTCAGGTGTTTCCCATTTCATCGTCATATACCTCGATTTAAATTAAAATTGGATAATTCGTTTTTTGTTAATACTAGTATTGCAGGTCGTGTGCCAGACTTTTAAAAATTCATTTATTACTAATATAATCAGTGGCTTATGGAAAAATCGCAACTGTTCTTTAGTTTCTAAAAAATGGTTATCTGGTTCTAGTTAACCAATAAAATGGTTTTTTACAACCAAAAATAACCATCCAACAATAAGCAGTATTACTATTAATTAATCCGTTTCAATTGAAGTTTCTGTCTAGCTTTTACAGATTTACGCTTGTGTTTGTGCTAAATTCGCCGGCTTTTTTACGATTCTTTACACAGATGGCAAATACTCCTAATAAAGTTGAAAACAATTACATTGCTAGTGGCTCCCGAATAGGAATTGTCGGCGGTGGCCAGCTTGCCAAAATGACTGCTTTGCCAGCAATGGAACTGGGCTGTGAAATTGTTCTTCTGGAAAAAACAGAAGACACGCCGGCATCATGTCTTGCTGCCGACATTATGTATGGCGATTGGGACAACCCAAGCAATCTACTTAAACTTGCCGACAAGGTTGATGTTGTTTCATTGGAAAATGAATTTGTTGATGCCAATAGCCTTAAAGCTGTCGAAGAAGCAGGACATCATTTATACCCAAGTTCAAAAACTATCGCTATGGTTCAGGATAAATTAATTCAAAAGCAAGCATTGCGTGATGTCGGAATTTCGGTAACACCTTTTGCAGCGGTTAATTCACACGAAGAAATAATCCAGCATGCTAAAGAGCTTGGTTGGCCTTTAGTCTTAAAAGCCAGACGTAACGGCTACGATGGCAAAGGTAATGCCACACTTAACTCAGACAAGGATATTGAAGATGCCTGGATAAAGCTGGATGGCGCTAATCGTGAGTTATACGTTGAAGGTTTTTGTAATTTTACTGGTGAGTTAGCCGTAATGGTTACACGCGGAATAGACGGAACAATGGTGAATTACCCTGTTGTTGAATCTGTACAAAAAAATCATATTTGCCATATTGTTCGCGCACCCGCACGGATTAACGATGCGATTGCCAATCAGGCCATTGAGTTAGCACGTAAAGCTGTCAATACAGTTGATGGTGTCGGCTCTATCGGCGTTGAAATGTTTCTTACTGAGGACAATCAGATTATCCTGAACGAAATGGCGCCAAGGGTCCATAATTCAGGGCACTACACAATTGAAGCTTGTGAATGTTCTCAATTTGAAAACCATGTCCGTGCGATTACAGGTATGCCATTAGGTTCGACCAAAATGGTTTCTCCCGCTGCCGTTATGATCAATATGCTAGGTGAAGAAGAGGGTACTGGATATCCTGTAGGAATTGATGATGCCCTGAAAGTCGATGGGGCACATATTCATATTTATGGAAAAGCGACGACAAATATTGGCCGTAAAATGGGACACATCACCGCATTAGGTGAGACAATTGAAACAGCAGAAGAGATTGCAAATCGCGCAGCACAATGCATTCGTTTTGGAGCACAAAAATGACAGCTAAAAATAAACCATTGATTGGCATCATCATGGGTAGTGATTCAGACTGGCCAACTCTTGAAGCCGCAGCAGATATCTGTAAAGAATTTTCTGTATCTTATGAAGTTCATGTCGTATCTGCACACCGTACACCAGACGATATGTCTCGCTATGCAAAAAATGCTTATAAAAAAGGATTAAAAGTTATTATCGCCGGCGCGGGTGGCGCAGCTCATTTGCCCGGCATGGTTGCTAGCCAAACACCTTTGCCTGTCATTGGCGTACCCGTTAAATCCGATGCATTAAGTGGCATGGATTCATTATTATCTATCGTACAAATGCCCGGTGGCGTACCCGTTGCAACGGTTGCCATAGGCGCAGGTAAAAATGCAGGACTTTTAGCTATTCAAATATTAGCAACTAGCAATGTCAAAATATTGAACCAACTATTGGAATATAAAAAAGAACTTGCAGTAGAGTCACGCAAAAAAGACAAGTCTTTAAATAAAGAATTAAAGAACTAGTGTCACTGAATTTTAACGCTAACTTAAAACTTTGTTAGCATCTTCTTCCCGCTGCTTAGCATTTAACAAAATGACGTGTCGCCTATTACTGCCCGCTTGGCCCCAGTCAGTAATTTCTGACAAGCTACAATAACAACCTAAACAAATATCATTTTCGTTTAAACAGCAATTTCTTATGCAAGGCGATTCAATACTATTTATATCGTTGGCCATATGTTTTTATGTTTTCTATATTGATTTTTGTAAGCCTTCTTTGAAATTTTTAAACTCAGGGTGCCAGCCAGTGCGTTCTATCGTTAACTTATTATCGCAACGTCGACCTATGCCCCGTGCTTGATTATCAATAATAAAATCCGGCATCGGTTTTTTTAGAGCCTCAGCTACAAATGCATAATAATCTTTTCGTTTGATTGGCATACCATCACTGCCTAACTCGATGATTTCCGGCTGTTCAATTTCCCCAGTACGTTTTATCAAATGTGCCGCATCATCGACATGAATTAAATTCAACCATCCATCAGGATCGCCATTAATCGCTTCACCCTGCATTATTGAATTTTTTCCAATAATTCGTTCAGGACCATATATTCCGGCTAACTGAACTACACATGAATCTTCATTGCTTTCTAACCAGGCTTGTTCAATTTTGTATTGTCGCTCTGCTCTTTCACTATCAATTTCAACGTCACTGTCTGAGTCAACAATACGGTTCGTATTTCCATAAACAACAGTTGATGAAACCAATATGCATCGATTGGTATTGAGTGTATTTACCCTGTTAATAAAACTATAGAAAAGCGCCAGGTCAATTTGACTAGGCGGGACCATGCAATAAATAGTTAAAGCTTGTTTATCGGATAAAACGTCAAGATTATTCCATGTACTTTCATTATTAATATCGAGTAATAAAGAATGTGATTCTGATGTTTGCGATCGATTTGTATACCAGCAAACTTCGTTATCTAGTAAAGCCAACAAGCGTTTACCTAAATAACCACAGCCAAGAATAAGATGGGAACTATTAGACTTCATGTTTTATAAAGAAATATTGCTGTTCTTGGCGCTCAACCTAGTGCAATTGCTCGCGGTTTATTTAAAAAAACAGAGATTATCATAACTTTCCAAATTTAAAATATGCACTTTCAAACAAATTTCACAATTTTAGAAAAATTATATTTTTCAAATTTATCTTAAATCACTTAATGAACAGAGTTCTCATAAAAATAAATCAATTGGTACGATTCATGAATAACTAAATAATTAGAAAAAATGGCCGATAGTTTTCATATGGAGGTGCTAACACGTGTCGAATACACAAAAATATCTGGTTGATGTTGCAAATTTAATTACTCTGCCGGACATATATATTGCTGTTAAAGAAGCAATCGATGATCCCGATGTTCGCATGGAGGAATTAGCTGATCTCGTCTCATACGATCCGGCAATTTCAGCAAAGTTATTAAAAATCGCAAATAGCTCTTTTTATGGACAAGTATCAGAAATTGACACGATAAAAAGAGCAGTGATGATATTAGGTACAAAAACCGTTCATGATGCTGTTTTATCCATTTCAGTATCACATGCTTTTCAGTCGATAGTTGGCGTAAATTATGATGTTTCGGCTTTCTGGCAAAATTCGATAATGCGAGCAGTTGTAGCTAAGGCCTGTGCGTCTGAATTAAAGATTCCTGAACCCGATAGACTCTTCACCCTTGGCTTATTATCGGATATTGGCCATATGGTATTAAGCATACGTGCGCCTGCATTAATGCAAAAAGTATTATCCCAACATCAAAAGACAGGCTACCCACTTCACTTGTTCGAACGTTCAACATTTGGTTTTGAGGCTGGTGAATTAGGAGCAGATTTACTTGAGGGTTGGTCTATTCCTAATTCCATAATTTCTGGCATCCGATATCAAAATTGTCCTGAAGTGACCACTGAGTTCAGGCAAGAAGCTGCCATTATTTACTGTGCTGGCCGCCTGCACCCTGATGAGAACGAATTTCCAAATATTCTTGATTTTGAAGTACTTAAACAATTAAATATGGATTATCTGAATTTTAATCTCATTCGAGCTAAAGCCGCTTCGCTCTTCGATGAAGCTTTATCAATATTCCCCTCAACTCAATTGAAAGTAGCCATCTAGCCTCACAAACAATGGTAGTTCCCACAAATAGGGACAATAGGTATACTGGCGTCCTCAAAAAAAATAATTAGACCGATATTCGGAACACTATTAGACGACCCATGGGGATGAGTTATGAGTAAAGAACAAGATAAGATATTTTTCAGAAATTTTTCACTGGCACTAGGCTTTATCGCAGCAATGATGGTGGTATTTTACGTTGTTGCAAACTTTGCTGGTTCAGATGATGAAGCAGACGCCAAGATGCGTGCATCACAAGTTGCAGAAGTGACTGCGCCTGTTGGCAACGTCACCGCTGTTGGCGAAGAAACAGAAGAAATGATGGAAGAGGCAACTGAAGAAGTCGCAGCAGCAGGCGGTGAAGCAAGCGGCGATGTTGGCGAGACTGTTTATAAAGGTCTTTGCGTAAATTGCCATGGTATTGCTGCAATGGCTTCGATGATTCCACAATCAGGTGATGCTCCCGCATGGGAAGCAAGGATTGCAAAAGGTATTGATACCTTATATGAAAACGCAATCAATGGTTTTACTGGCGACATGGGCATGATGCCTGCCAAAGGTAGTAATCCTGCTCTAACAGATGATGAAGTTAAAGCAGCTGTTGATTACATGGTAAAACAAGTTCAATAACCGTTTTTATAGTTAATTAAAAAGGGAGCGTAAGCTCCCTTTTTTATCTCCATGAATGGAGTGTCATGATTAATATTCCAGACAAATCATTAGCGCCTACATCCATGTAGGTGATGCCGCGAGAGGACAGGAAGTCCGAAGCGGTGATGTGTAATAATAAACCTATTCTAACCTTAAGCTTTTCTGATAAGCCTCTTCAGACAATTTATCCCAATCCTGATAACGATTGCGAAAATCTTCATACGCATCATAAACACGTTTAAATTCAGGACTAGCCGCAGCTTCTTCGTCCAAAGTTACTTTCGTCAAACGTCTTAACTCTAATAAGACTTCATCAGGAAACTCAAGAATCTGTACATTCTGTTTTGTTTTCAATTCGATTAAGGCTGCTTGATTTTGATACTCCATCTGCGCATAAATCCATTCACTGGTTGCCGCTGCAGCAACTTCAACTATCTTTTGTAAATCTTCCGGTAATGTTTGCCACCTACTATCATTAATCATTAATTCAAATACAGTACCGGGTTCATGCCAACCGGGGTAATAATAAAACTTAGCCGCACGATTTAAACCGAGTCGCATATCATGAAACGGCGCAACCCATTCAGTCGCATCAAGCGTACCGCGTTCCAATGCCGTATATATTTCACCACCGGCCATTAAGACAGGATTACCGCCCGCTTTCTTAAACACCTTACCGCCCAAGCCAGGAATACGCATGCGTAAACCTTTAATATCTTCTAATGAATTAATTTGTTTATTAAACCAACCTCCCATTTGCACACCGGTATTACCCATCGGAAACGTGATTAAGCCAAAAGGTTTATAAACTTCTTGCCACATTTCCAAACCACCACCGTTATACAACCAGGCATTCATACCTTTCGCTGTCATTCCGAACGGTACACTAGAAAAGAATTGTGCTTCCGGTACTTTACCCGCCCAATAATAAGCCGACCCATGCCCCATCTCAGCCACACCTTGCGATACCCCATCAAACACTTGTAAAGCAGGAACTAATTCACCGCCCGCATAAACACGAATATCTAAACGACCGTTACTCATCACACGAACATCATCAGCAAACTTTACAGCACCTTCCTGAAAGATCGGAAAATTCGCCGGCCAAGTAGTCACCATCTTCCAGTTAAACGTCTTAGAAAGATCAACTCCCGCATCACCAGCTGTATTTGATTCAGTACCACTACCACACGCAGTGATAAACACACTGATCAATAAATAAAAAAAGATGTTTCGTTTATTCATAATTGTTTTTTGCCTTTAATTTACTAAACACTGCTTACATACATGATAGATAAGAATATAAAAATTAATGATCCAGTAATAGAAAAAGAAATTAGAAGTGCTTTACCCCAATTAAATTTACCCAAAGCAGACATAATGCCAAATTGAATCATGCTAACAACCACTCCTATAAAAAAAGACGGTAAAAGCATTATTCCAGCATTTTCACAGTCTCCGACTACGAATGTACAGAACAATAACCCTATAAGTCCTCCCGCTACATATCCAACTACTAAGCCTATGAAAATACCTAAAAAAGCATAAATTATAATGTCAGCAACACGCTTCGATATGAAAGCTAATCCCTTTTTTTCAATTTTATCCATCTGTATCCCAACAAATTAGATATTAAGAATGAGATAGTTTATTCAAGTACGAGGCGCAGGATTTTTGAGAAGCGGAATGTATATGTAATACATGAGCATCGCAAAAAGTGCTGCAACGAAGTAATTGGATAAAATATCCATTCTTAAGCCGGTTGAAGGTTAGCATACTGTGCTACGAGCCATTTCGATCCCGCCTGTTCAAAGTTAACCTGTATGCGCATATGACTTCCGTTACCTTCTAAATTAAGTACTGTACCTTCGCCAAACTTAACATGTCT
>JAJFKK010000155.1 GCA_021773245.1 Gammaproteobacteria bacterium
GAGGACTTGGGAGCAATGTCTCTGGAAAATCTGACTCAACGTCTTAATGAAGATATCGCGTGCCTCGGTCGAAACTAATTTGGAGGATTGATTTATCAGCGCAGACAAGAAGACACGCCTTAACGAAGCCATAACTTCACCAGAGGTGAGGTTAATAGATGCAGAAGGTGAACAAGTCGGTGTAGTGTCAATTGCAGACGCTCAACAACGTGCTGAAGATTCTGGATTAGATTTGGTCGAAATTGTACCGAACTCTGAGCCGCCCGTTTGCCGAATTATGGATCATGGCAAATTTGTATTTGAGCAAAGTAAGAAAAAGCATGCTGCGAAAAAGAAACAAAAGCAGATACATGTTAAAGAAATTAAGTTTAGACCTGGCACCGACGATGGTGATTATCAGATAAAGTTAAAGAATTTAATAAAGTTTTTAACTAACGGTGATAAAGCCAAAATTACGCTTCGTTTCCGTGGTCGAGAAATGGCTCACCAAGAGCTAGGAACCAAGATGTTGAAGCGAATAGAAGCAGATCTTGAAGAGTATGGCGTGGTCGAGCAATTTCCTAAAATGGAAGGCCGACAAATGGTAATGGTGCTGGCGTCCAAGAAATAAAATATTGTAAGTTTGGAGTTATATAGAAATGCCTAAGATGAAATCAAACAGTGGTGCTGCAAAGCGTTTTTCGCGTACTGCTTCGGGAAAATTTAAGCGTGGTCAGTCGCACCGTAGTCATATTTTGACTAAAAAAAGCACCAAGCGTAAGCGTCAGTTACGCACAATGATGACTGTTCATGATAGCGACCAGAAGGCAATTGCCCGACTGGTTCCGTATTTATAGAGAGGAATTGAAGCAATGCCTAGAGTAAAACGTGGTGTAACTGCACACGCCAAACACAAGAAAATTATTGATCAAGCTAAAGGCTACAGTGGTCGACGCAAGAATGTATTTCGCGTTGCCAAACAAGCTGTAACCAAAGCAGGGCAATACGCTTATCGTGATCGACGTCAGCGTAAGAGACAATTCCGTTCGTTGTGGATTGCTCGAATTAATGCAGAAGCAAGAAACAATGGTCTATCATATAGCCGTTTTATTAATGGTTTAAGTCGAGCAGCGATAGAAGTGGATCGTAAAGTTTTAGCGGAACTTGCAGTATTTGATAAAGTTGCTTTTGGTGCTTTAGCAGAACAGGCTAAATCTAACCTCGCTTGATCTTTATATAATGATTAAAAACGGGGAAAGGCTATAACCTTTCCCTTTTTTTATGGCCAGGATGTAAAGTCATCAAAAGTTGCTCCTGCATTTTTGATATTTCCGCCTTCCATAGCAGTCATGTCGCGAGACGCCAATAGGGATATAGGGGTAGAGCAATGCAGGAGCAATTGCCGAGGACACGACGGCATGGATGCAGGAGAGAGAACGAATCAGGAGACAGAGTCGAGGAGTCCGAAGTGGCGTGGTGACTCTGCCTCCATGTCATGAATATACGCATGATATAGAGTCGTATAACCCATAAGCGGTTACAATAATAAAATCATGAACGAGATCGAAAAACTACAAACTCAAGCGTTAACTGAAATTGAATCAGTAACTGATCTAAACCAATTAGATCAGATCAGAGTGAATTACCTCGGAAAAAAAGGTTTACTGACACAACAATTAAAACAACTCGGTAAATTACCTGCTGAAGAACGTCCACAAGCAGGCCAAGTCATCAATCTTGCTAAAGTTGCTGTGCAAGAAGCGATAGAATCTCGTAAATCTTCTTTAGAAGATGAACAATTAAATGAAAAAATTAAACAAGGTAATCTTGATATTAGTTTACCGGGCAGAGGTGGTAAACGCGCTGGCTTACATCCCATTACATTAACGCTACAGCGCATAGAGTCTCTTTTTCAACAAGTTGGTTTTGAAGTCGTTGAAGGTCCAGAAGTTGAAGATGATTACCATAATTTTGAAGCGTTAAATATTCCAGAGCATCATCCTGCACGTGCCATGCACGATACATTTTATTTTCCTGATGGCCGCTTATTAAGAACGCATACGTCATCAGTGCAAATCAGAATAATGCAAAATGATAAACCGCCATTTCGCTTTATTGCGCCAGGACGAGTTTATCGATGTGACTCCGATATGACTCATACTCCGATGTTTCATCAAGTCGAAGGACTAATTGTTGATGAAAGTGTGACTTTTGCTGAATTGAAAGGTTTGTTGATTGATTTTCTTGAAATTTTCTTTGAAAAAGAATTAGAAGTGCGTTTTCGACCTTCCTATTTTCCATTCACAGAACCATCTGCCGAAGTAGATATCATGGGTGAGCGTGGTTGGTTAGAAGTTCTAGGCTGTGGCATGGTTCATCCTAATGTATTAACAAATGTCGGTATTGACCCAGAAAAATATACCGGTCTTGCTTTTGGTATGGGTGTCGAACGTTTAGCGATGCTTTATTACGGTGTTGATGATTTAAGGTCATTTTTTGAAAATGATCTACGTTTCCTAGAACAATTTCACTGATTGAGGAAGTGATAAGATGAAATTCAGTGAAAATTGGTTGAGAGAATTTGTTAATCCTTCAGTAGATTCCAAAACGTTAATGCATCAATTGACTATGGCCGGATTAGAAGTTGATGGTAATGAACCTGCTTGCGTCCCATTTGATGGTTTATATATTGCCGAAGTCAAAACAGTCGCTAAACATCCTGATGCAGACAAACTTCATATATGTGAAGTCGATTGTGGTGATAAAGAACTATTAACTATTGTTTGTGGTGCGCCTAATGTCAGAGCAGGCTTACGCACGATTTTAGCTAAAGTCGGTGCCACCTTAGCAAATAAGCCTAAATTAGAAGCCGCAACATTAAAGGGAATCACATCTTATGGAATGCTTTGTTCTGCTGCTGAAATTGGCCTAGGTGACAGTAATGACGGAATTATTGAGTTATCAGAAACTGAAACTGTAGGCAAAGCTTTAAAAGAAATAATTGATATTGAAGATAATATTATTGATGTTTCTTTAACTCCAAACAGAGGTGACTGTTTTAGTCTCAGAGGAATAGCACGTGAAGTTGCTGTTTTTAATCAGCTTAAGCTTGCCGAATCACCAGTTGTTCCTGTTGAAGTAACATCAAAAGCTTGTCGCAAGGTTAAATTAACGGCTAAAAAAGAATGTCCACATTATGCTGGGCGGGTTATCGAAAATGTCGATGCGTCAATTGAAACGCCGTTGTGGATATCTGAAAAACTACGTCGTTCCGGGATACGAAGTATTAATATCATTGTTGATATTACTAATTTTGTCATGCTTGAGTTGGGTCAGCCGATGCATGCATTCGATAATGACTATTTAAAAGGTGATATTGATGTTCGTTATCCAAAAGATGACGAAAAATTAAAGCTGCTCGATGAATCAGAACATCAACTTAAATCAAATACTCTGCTTATCGCTGATGACTCTGGCCCATTAGCAATGGCTGGCGTTATGGGTGGATTTGAGAGTGCCGTGCAAACTGAATCGAAAAATATATTCCTGGAAAGTGCCTTTTTCATGCCTGAAACGATTATTGGTGAATCCCGCCTTTATGGCTTACATACGGATTCATCCCACCGTTTTGAACGAGGAGTCGATCCAGAACTGCAGGTAAGTGCGCTTGAAAGAGCGAGTGAATTGATTCTTCAGCACTGTGGTGGAGAAGCTGGTTCTATCGTAGAAATGACGAGCAAAGAAGATATACCTAAAAAATTACAGGTTATATTGAGAGAATCTCAGATTAAGCGTGTATTAGGTATTGAGCTAGATAATTCATTTGTGACTGAAACTTTTTCAAAGTTAGAAATGCAGTCAGAATATAAAGAAAATCAATGGTATATTACTCCTCCTTCACATCGTTTCGATATAAAAATTGAAGTTGATCTTATTGAGGAGTTAGCGCGAATCCATAGCTATGATGCAATTTCTGTTGCCACTCCTTCTAATCATTTGAATATGAAGCGTGCTAATCAAAGTCATTATTCAATTAAACAAATTAGAGAGTTATTGATTAATCGAGATTATCAGGAAGTGATTACATATAGCTTTATTGATCCTGCTTTAAATAACTTATTGAATAATAAAGATAAAAGTTTAGTTTTAGCGAATCCTATTGCTCCTGAATTATCAGAAATGCGTAGCAGTTTATTACCTGGATTACTAAATTCACTTCAATACAATATAAAACGACAGCAGGATAGAGTTCGTCTATTTGAGACAGGTTTGGTTTTTAAAGGATGCGAAGATCTTAAACAGAATTCTCATGTTGCTGGGTTGTGTTATGGTAATATATATAGAAAACAATGGGATAAAGAAGAAAAATCAACTGATTTCTATGATTTGAAGAATGATGTAGAGGCACTCCTTAGTTCTGTAGTTGAAACAGCACGCGTTGATTTTAAGTCGGCAGAGTCTGAAATATTGCATCCTGGTCAAGCAGTAGATGTTTTTATAGATGATAAAAACGTAGGCTGTTTTGGACAGTTACATCCTAAAATAGCGACTCAGCTCGAATTAAATAATAATGTCTATCTATTTGAATTTGAAATAAAAAAATTGAATAAAAGAGATGCTGTTAAGTTTCAAGCTATTTCTAAGTTTCCGTCAGTTAAACGTGATATTTCGCTATTAATTGATGAAACTATACCCTTGGAAGAGGTACTATCTTGTATCAAAAACGATGCAAGTGAAGCCTTATCTAACCTAGAGTTGTTTGACGTGTATCAAGGGGAAGGTATTGAAAAAGAGAAAAAAAGTCTGGCTTTAGGCTTGACCTTTCAAGTAACTTCTAGCACTCTTACAGATGAAGAGGTTGAAACCATCATGGGGAATGTTTTAGATGGCCTATATAATAAATTCGGTGCGAAACTGAGATAATAATATGGCAGCACTGACTAAGGCTGAAATGGCGGAAAAGTTATACGAAGAACTTGGCTTAAATAAAAGAGAGGCCAAGGAAATCGTAGAAATGTTTTTTGAAGAAATTCGCTCCGCACTAGAATCAGGGAACCAGGTCAAACTTTCCGGTTTTGGAAATTTCGACTTGAGAGATAAAAATCAACGACCAGGACGAAACCCTAAAACGGGTGAAGAAATACCTATTAGCGCACGTCGCGTAGTTACTTTTCGACCAGGTCAAAAATTAAAGGCACGGGTAGAGGCATATGCTGGAAGCGTCGAACAATAGTGAATTACCGGCAATACCGGGAAAACGATATTTTACGATAGGTGAGGTCAGTGATTTATGTGCTGTTAAACCTCATGTATTGCGTTATTGGGAACAGGAGTTTCCACAACTAAAACCACTAAAACGTAGAGGCAATCGCCGATATTACCAACGTCACGACGTAATTTTAATTAGACAAATTAGAAGCTTGCTCTATGAACAAGGTTTTACTATTGGTGGGGCTCGTTTACGCCTTTCTGGAGATGAAGCCAAAGATGATTCAAACCAGAGCCAACAGATTATTAAACAATTAAGAAGTGAACTTGAAGAAGTTCTGGATCTTTTAAGGCGTTAATAATTATCTAGATTTAAACTTTAGGTTTATATCTTATTCTGTGTTCTTTCATCTAAATTTCATTAGTGGCTGAACCATCTATCTTTAGTTATATTTCATTTGAACATATCGGGGCGTAGCGCAGCTTGGTAGCGCACCTGCATGGGGTGAAAGTGCTTAGTTTTTAAATATTCTTGCCCAGACCACTTAACGAACTGAATATTAAAGGAATAATATTTGTCTTTAGCTAAAAACTCAAATCTGAGTGACCAAAGAGTTACTTTTTTTACTGCAAAAACCGTTATGGTTAATGTAATAACCTGTAACTATCGACCAAAGCGGACATACATTTCTATAAACATAAATATACTCTGCTATCGATCCATTATTTTATATATGCTCAACATTACTCTCGGCATAGTTTTCATCATATAATCAAAACTATAAGTGACTATTCCATTAAAAAAATTTATATCAGATGAGAGTTTAGACTTTGCTTTACGGCATGTGCTAGATTTCTACGATACTGATTTTTTCCCACGCATAGAAGAATTTACAGCACTTGCATATTCATGGTCCGATGTGAAAACTCATATTCTAAATTCGGATCTTGATGGAGTTCTTTCTGCTTCACCAATAGTTAAGCCTTGGCCGAAAGCTAAAAGTGGATATCGTATAGTCCACAGACTAGAAGCGCTTGATGCTATTGTGTATACCGCATTTGCTAAAACTGTAGCTCAGAATGTAGAGTCTGCAAGAGCTGATGAAAAAACAGCGTGTTCGTATCGAATATCTTTAGATCATCATGGATTCTTTCAATATGGTTCTGGTTTCCATATCTATCGTGAAAGAAACGAAAATTTAGCGGCAAAATATCCTTACGTATTAACTGCGGATATTA
>JAJFKK010000156.1 GCA_021773245.1 Gammaproteobacteria bacterium
TAACTGACGATTAATGCCATACTTTTCCTTAACAATATTCATTTCAAGTACATCAACCGCCTTGATCTTAAAACCGTTCTCTTCCATATGTGTTATCCACTTGGTACAGCAACCACACGTTGGTGACTTATAAACTGTCATTTCTGATTCAGCATTCACATTCTGCAATAAAACGAATGCGACAAGTGCTGAAACAGTAATTGAAAAGATTGTTCCAATAAATAATCTATTTTTAATCATATTGAACATATATGTTATTTGAGTATGCGTTGCTTATTTAGTTTTGTATTAAAGTTAATACAGAATTAAATTCTAAACGAAATTATTTAGGTAATAACGATTCACCATTCATTAATTCATCAATCGTTTCTCGTTTCCGAATTTCATGAATACTTTCACCATCAACCATAATCTCTGTTACACGCGGCCGAGAGTTATAGTTTGATGCCATAGTAAATCCATAAGCGCCTGCTGAAAAAACTGCTAATAAATCACCATGGTCTAATCGTAACGCACGATCTTTACCAAGGAAGTCACCTGTTTCGCAAACGGGCCCAACAACATCATAATTTGCTTCTTCTGCATTTGATGTTTCTTCAACACGTTTAATATCATGCCAACCATCATATAAGGCTGGACGAATCAGATCGTTCATTGCTGCATCAACAATAGCAAAATTATGATGTTCGGACTTATTCAGGTATTCAACTTGCGTTAACAAAACGCCTGCATTTCCGACAATACTTCTTCCTGGTTCAATAACGAGTTCAACGTTTACGTCGTTTAATGTTTTAATAATTGTTTGAATATAATCACTTCTTGCAGGTGGTTGTTCACCTTCATAATTGATACCCAATCCACCACCCAGATCGATATGCTCGAATGTGATTTCCAGTTGTTTTAACTCTTCTACCAATTCCAGCACTTTTAACAAGGCATCATTGAATGGTTCCAGCGTAGTTATTTGTGAACCAATATGACAATCAATACCTTTAATCGTGACGTGAGCCAATGCTGACGCGAGTTCATACGCGGCAACTGCGTGTTCAAATGCAATACCGAATTTATTGTCTTTTAAGCCAGTCGCAATATAAGGATGGGTATTTGCATCAACATCGGGATTAACCCGCAGTGATACAGGAGCATGTATATGCATTTCTTCTGCGACTTCATTGAGTCTAATTAACTCATTAACCGACTCAACATTAAAACATTTGATGCCTGCTCTTAATGCTGCTTTCATTTCATCTTTTCTTTTTCCAACACCGGAAAAGACAATTTTGTCTGGTCTACCACCAGCACGAAGCACTCTTTCCATTTCACCAATAGAAACAATGTCAAAACCCGCACCCAATTTTGCTAATACATTTAACACTGCAATATTTGAGTTAGCCTTTACTGCATAGCAGACAAGATGTTTTTGATTCCTCAACGCACGATCAAATTCAAGCCAACTATTTTCAATGGCTTTACGTGAATAGACATAACAAGGCGTACCATACTGATTGGCAATTTCCGCCAAAGAAACACCCTCGGCATGCAATAGGCCGTCCTGATAATTAAATTGTGACATACTGAGTTACGCTGAATTTGATACGCTAACCGTATTTAAACTAGATGTTTCTGGTGGATGATAAAGAGGACCTTTTTGGCCACATGCAGAGACACAGGACAAAACAGTTAGTATTATCCCGATTTTAATTAATCTAATTCTATTAACTCTGCTCATTACAGTGTCCCCCTTGAGACATTTGATACCTTCTATGGTTGTTGAGCATAACAAATAATCTGTTGCTTAAAAATAATTTAAGCCGATAAAGGATAAGAGCTATATGTCATTTGAACAAGATGCAGTCATTATAGAAGCCAAAAGTGAACACAAAGCCAGCGTCATTTGGCTACATGGACTCGGTGCAGATGGTCATGATTTTGAATCCATTGTTCCTGAGCTAAATTTAAATAATGAATCAGGCATAAAGTTCATTTTTCCTAATGCACCAATCCGACCGGTGACTATCAACGGTGGCATGAGTATGCGGGCTTGGTATGACGTAAAATCTCCTAATCTTAGAGAACTAGAAGACATTGAATCAATTACAGAATCACATAAATTAATTACCCAATATATTGATGCTGAAATTGAAAATGGAATATCGGCAAATAAAATTATACTCGCTGGTTTTTCTCAAGGCGGCGCTATCGCACTTTATACCGGTTTACGCTACCCACAGCCTTTAGCAGGCTTACTGGCATTATCGACCTATTTACCTGTCCCGGATCAACTTAAGGTAGTAACACAGAGCAAAGATATTCCTATCATGATGGCGCATGGTGTCGCCGATCCGGTTATTCCTGTCGATCAAGGTCGAATATCATGCCAGACACTGAAAGATGAAGGTTATAAGGTTGAATGGCATGAATACATGATGCAGCATGCCGTCTGTTTAGAAGAAATTAACGCAATTTCGTCATGGATAAAGAAATTACTGCCTTAAGTTCTGTTGCCGCCTGGTTTACCTGATCGATGAGGCCTTCTGCCAGTTTTTTTCTTATGGGGCTGTTGCCGCTGTTCATGGTGTTTTCTTTTTACTGGCGGCTCCGGTGTTGCTAATAAATCTTCTGTTATTTGTGCCATTGGAATTGAATAACCTATAAACGCTTCGATATCCATCAACGAATAAATAAAATCCTCACAACCAAAGCTTATAGCATCCCCAGTGGCACCAGCTCGAGCCGTTCTGCCAATACGATGCACATAGTCTTCTGCATTCTGAGGCAAATCATAATTAAATACATGACTCACATCGGGAATATGCAAACCACGCGCAGCAAGATCGGTCGCAACTAATGCGGCTAATTCACCTTTCGAAAATTCGCTAAATAAGCGCTGTCTTTTCTTTTGTGGGACGTCACCGGACAAAATAGCGGAATGAATTCCGTTGCCTTCAAGGTAAGACCAGACTTTTTCTGCCGCACGCTTGGTATTAACGAACACAATCGATCGATTCGCATCCATATGTTTCAGCAAACCCAGTAATAAAGGAATTTTTTCGTCATTGGCCACATGATAAAGCACCTGCTTTACCTTATCCGCAGTGACCTGTTCTGATTTGATTTTTACCTGTGTTGGGCTATTCATATGCTCATATGCTAACTCCATAACCCGATGCGATAATGTTGCTGAAAACAGCATATTTAAACGTTTATCCGGCTTGGGCATGCGACGCAACATAAAGCGAATATCACTAATAAAACCGAGATCAAACATACGATCTGCTTCATCCAACACAACAATTTCGACATCTTTAAAACTAAATACCTTCTGTTTCGAATAATCAATTAATCGACCCGGCGTTCCAATTAATATATCGACACCGCCTTCTAAAGATTTGCGTTGTTTCTCATAATCAACACCGCCATAAACGAGGGCTAATTTTAATCCGCAATGCTTATTAAATTTCTCAGCATCATTGAATATTTGAATAGCAAGTTCACGTGTTGGCGCAATAATTAAGGCTCGAAGATTACTATTTTTTGCTGCTGGCTTGGTGAGTAAAAAATGAAAGGTAGAAAGCAGGAAGGCTGCTGTTTTACCTGTACCCGTTTGTGCCTGACCCGCAATATCATGTCCATCCAAAATCAAGGGTAAACACTCTCCTTGAATAGGAGTGCAATTTTTAAAGCCTATTTCGTCTAGCGCAGTATGTAAGCGCTTATCCAAGGCAAACTCCCTGAATTCAGGCGTATTAGTCGTTTTTGATGTCATTTATGAGTCTTCTTTTTGCTCGGAATTTATAGTATGTAAATATCAAGCTTGCAATTAGTCTTTAATTTCGTTGAAATTGCACCTTACATACTATTAAGGATTACGAAATAAATGAGCGACAGTATATTGCATGTTACAGATTCGAGCTTTGAAGATGAAGTTTTAAAATCAGAACTCCCAGTAATCGTAGACTTTTGGGCTGAATGGTGTGGACCTTGTAAGATGATTGCACCTATTCTTGATGAGTTAGCAGGTCAATACAAAGATAAATTGACCGTGGCTAAAATTAATATTGATGACAATCAAAATACGCCTTCAACTTATGGTGTTAGAGGTATCCCAACCCTTATCTTATTTAAAGATGGTAACTCTGTTGCTACAAAAGTTGGCGCTGCATCTAAATCTCAGCTGGAGGCATTCATTGATACTAATATCTAGTATCAGTGAATTAAATAAAACTGGACGTATGCCAAAACGCATGCTACTTTTGTTATTAAATAACAAGTAATTTGTTTTAACCCTAAAACCAAATCCCCTTAAAAAATTAAAACCTATTTTTATTTCGCAAGCGGTTCCGTTTGCTAACAAAAATAATCACTCCAATCTAAATACAAAGCCTATGAACCTTACAGAACTCAAACTAAAACCAGCCTCAGAACTCGTCACACTCTCATCCGAACTTGGACTTAACAATTTAGCCCGCTCCCGAAAACAAGATGTCATATTTGAAATATTAAAAGCGCACGCTAAAAAAGGCGAAGATATTCATGGTGATGGGGTATTAGAAATTCTTCAAGACGGCTTTGGCTTCTTACGTTCTGCTGGTAGTTCATACCTTGCTGGCCCAGATGATATTTATGTATCACCAAGCCAAATAAGGCGCTTTAATCTTAGAACCGGCGATAATATTTCTGGCAAAATCAGACCACCAAAAGATGGCGAACGATACTTTGCCCTGCTTAAAATCAATGAAATCAATTTTGAACCACTTGAAAAAGCTAAGGGTAAGATTTTATTTGAAAACCTAACGCCGCTTTTTGCTAATGAGCGTCTGACGCTGGAATTAGGAAATGGTAGTACAGAAGATTTAACACCAAGAGTTATTGACCTCGCATCTCCAATAGGAAAAGGTCAACGTGGATTGATTGTTTCTCCGCCTAAAGCGGGTAAAACAATGATCATGCAAGGTATTGCGCAGTCGATTGCACATAATCATCCTGAAGTTCACCTCATCGTATTGTTAATTGATGAACGTCCTGAAGAAGTAACCGAAATGGAGCGTTCAGTACGTGGTGAAGTGATATCCAGTACTTTTGATGAACCTGCCAGCCGACATGTACAAGTAGCAGAAATGGTGATTGAGCGTGCTAAACGTCTTGTAGAACATAAAAGGGATGTCGTTATCCTGCTTGACTCTATTACACGTCTTGCACGTGCTTATAACACTGTTATTCCATCTTCAGGCAAAGTACTAACAGGTGGTGTTGATGCAAATGCTTTACAAAGACCAAAGCGCTTTTTTGGTGCTGCTCGTAATATTGAAGAAGGTGGCAGCTTAACCATTATCGCTACAGCTCTAGTCGATACCGGTTCAAGAATGGATGACGTTATCTACGAAGAATTCAAAGGCACAGGTAACATGGAATTACATCTGGATCGAAACATTGCTGAAAAGCGTGTTTATCCAGCAATTAATATCAATCGTTCAGGTACGCGCCGAGAAGAATTGCTCACCAATGAAGCCGAATTACAAAAAATATGGATTTTGCGTAAATTACTTCACCCAATGGAAGAATTGGCTGGGATGGAGTTTCTTCTCGAGCGTTTAAAAGCAACCAAAAATAATGCTGAATTTTTTGAAGCTATGAAAAGATAATGACAAAGCGACTAGCTTTTCATTAATTCAAATTGTTTATATAACGAATTTTATCCTGTTGCCCCAGTCGATAAAGGCGTCTCAAATCATTAAGTAAATTCTTACTCAAACCGGATAACTTATATTTCTGTTGTAGTGCCATACAGTATTTACCGGCGTAGTAATTAGCCTGTTCGTATCGTTCTAATTCATCAGAGCTTAATTCCGAATCGTAAGTGTTATTCTCAAATAACCAGGCTCTTAGCTTATTGATAGAATCATTTTTCTGATCACTATCAACTAAAGATTGCATCAAAATAAACTTATCTATCTCAGCTTGTAACTCCATTTCAAGTAATGTCACTTGACGTTGATGACTAGCGTTCCAAACAACATATAAAAAATGACTGACTCCCTCAATCATCAAACAAAATTCTGAATGCTTGCCCTGCTCTATTAAATTGATTGGGTGTTTGTTTTTAAGTTGATTAAATACATCGGCAGAAATATACAAAGACAGGTCCAATCCTCCTTCGTATTCAGAAATTAAAAGTCGTTCATCATTGTCATGCGTATCAACATTCGGAGATAAACTTTCTGCGAGTAATTTATCTGTAATTAAAAAGTTATTTACAGAATGGTCTACATCAATTTCATAAATTGACTGTAGTTGCTCCTGAAAGTAATCAAGTGAAATAGTTGTACTCCTGATTAATGCGCTTTCTTATTAGAAGGAAATGTAAGCACGCCATTCTCTTGTAAACGTTGTCGAGCGTAATCACTACCCGTTTCTAACCATGATTCATACAAACTTAAAATATCGCGATCATCAACTAAGTCACTGCTTTCGCTCACCTCTGTCAGTACATCAACATAACTCATAAAGTGTTCAGCAAGATCGGTAAAAACTTCACGTAAACTTCTGTCGGGTATCGTACGTGGTGTTGTATCTGCTAAAAAACCATATGCACTACCACCCATAGAGATAAAATAATCGACACCGACAGCACTTCGTTCCAAACTTCCCGCAAAAAAACCGGAAGTAAACAATGCCGTGTCACCAAGCTTTCTATAGTGTGCATTTCTTTCTTCATTCGATGCCGCTTCAAGCGCATCTTTATAAATAAAGGCCAATGGCTTTGAAGACAAACCATCTTCTTCTGCTTCAAATATATTTTCTGAAAGAGTGTAATACGTTAGTAGGTTAACAATATAAACAACTGTTTCATCATTTAGTCTGACATGTTGGTGAGAGATAGCGTCATGAATAGCATCATTAAAGTATTCATTTATATTAAGATTTGTAATTAACTTAACATCATTAACTGAGTGAGACATAAAACCTCCTGTCAATACAATCAATCGTATTTAACCGTTTTCTTACTAGCTATATCGGTTAAAAGTCCACTACCCTTTAGAACATATCAGATTTTTTTATACAAAGGGAAGTCAGCACTCTAATGATGATGCTGATAATCTGCATAGATTATTTAATTAAAGAGATGTTATTACTTCCTACTCTATGACTGTTTTCGGCCAAGAGCAGCCATTTTAACAAAAAGCTATTAATGATCATTTAATACTTAAATCGGATATTAAAAATTAAAGTAATGATGAAAAAGTAACAACCAAAATATGTAGGCATCCATATTAGGCAATTTTTCTATCTTATTGGTATGAAAAATGCTGTTATTTTTAATGGCCGAATAATTAAAATTATCTTTGTTTATCAAAACCCTCATGTCAGAAAAAAACGTTGGACAAGAAAAATGGCGTCCTTTAAATAGCATAAAGATTGCTTCAATCGGTCGGCTGTTTGTTCTGGGCCTAATAATATTGGGGGTATTGGTGCTATTCACTTCAATAACCTTCATTCATAACACATCTACGACTGAGTCTGCCTGGAATTTATTTGAGGAAGCTCAATCTGAAAAAGCTCGCGCATTGAATAAACTGAGATCAGAACTTGGTTATGGTGGAATGATTCACCACTTCAAGAATTTTATTCTGCGTGGGGGTGAAGAAAGAATGCGTCTGGTAGATTTAAATCTTGGTGGCGCAAAATCAGCAATCTCAAATTATCAGTCACTAGTGACATCAGCAAGAGAGAAGAGAGCACTAGACGGAATAACAACGACACTCGATAACTACTACTTTTCACTGTTGAAGGCAAAAGAATTAATAGATTCAGGATCGTCAACCGTTAGCATAGATGATGTTGTAAAAATCTATGACGGCCCCGCATTAGAAGGTTTGAGTGTTCTCAGCGAAGAAATTGACACAGCAATACAGAGTAAGAATATGAGTAAGGCAGGTCTCATGAATATTCTACGAAAAGCGGTCGGTTATGGCGGAATGATTCATAATTTTAAAAATTACATTCTACGTAGAGAAGAAAAATACAAAGTATCTGCACAAAAAGAACTTGTTACAGCACAAGATATTTTAAATAAATACCTTGCGCTTAATAACACAACAGAAGAACGGGAAAGTATCCAAATACTTATTCATACATTCAATAAATATAAAGATGCATTAATAAAAGCAGAAAAACTTATTGGCGAAGGCCTTAGTGTAAACGAAATAGACAAAGCAATATTAGTTGATGATGCGCCGGCATTAAACGCATTAGCCGTCTTGTCACATGAACTGTATAAGCAAATCAACTTTCAGGCACAAACTGTAACCAACACCTTGCATCACATGTCTGTTACCGGATTACGTTTTATTGTTATCAGTCTGACTCTTATTAGCCTTCTAATTGCACTATCTCTATGGCTTATTCATGCACGAATAACCAGGCCGATTTCCCATCTGACCAATGCAATGACTAAGCTGACCAAAAATGATTTGGATATCAGTTTAGATGAAGTGATGGAAAAAAATGAGATTGGTGAGATGGCGTATGCTGTACAAATTTTCAAGGAAAACATCATCGAACGTAAGCAGGCAGAAAATGCGTTAAGAATAAACGAGAAGAAATACCGTGGACTGCTGGAGAACTCCTCGGATGGTATGGTTATAGTAGATAAACAAGGAAAGATTGAGACTATTAACCAACAATTGTTACTGATGACAGGTTATGCATCTGCTGAACTTATTAGTCAACCTATTGAGATATTGGTACCAAAACGATTTAAATCCCATGAGCAACTAAGAGAAGATTATGTTGATAAACCCCGATCTCGCAAGGTAGGGGATCATGATGAATTATTCGTCCAACGCAAAGATGGCACGGAGTTTCCGGCAGACATCAGCTTGAATCCGTTGGCTAGCGGAAATGATCTATGCGTCTCAGCTACCGTACGTGATATCACAGAACGCAAAGAGGCAGATGAACAGCTCAATTACCAGGCGTGCCATGATGCACTGACTGGATTAGTAAACAGACGAGAATTTGAACGTCGTACCGAACGCTTACTTGCAACTATCCAACAGGACAAAAAAGAGCACGCACTCTGTTTTATGGATCTTGACCAATTCAAAGTAGTGAATGATACCTGTGGTCATGCTGCTGGCGATGAATTATTGCGTCAGCTTACCCTGGCATTACAAAACGTTGCCAGGAAACGGGATACATTGGCACGCATCGGAGGTGATGAATTTGGACTCCTGATGGAGCACTGCTAACTCGATCAAGCTCACCGCGTTGCAGCTACGATACAAAAAACAATTCAAGACTATCAATTCTCATGGGAAGGAAAAACCTTCAAGATCGGTGTCAGTATTGGTTTAGTGGCTGCTAATGAGGCGACGTCTAATCTAACCGAATTATTAAAAGAAGCCGATGCGGCTTGCTATATGGCTAAGGAATTAGGACGTAATCGTATTCATGTTTACCGCGTTGAAGATTCCGAGATAGCGAAACGCAGTGGCGAGATGCAGTGGGTCTCACGAATAAATCAAGCGCTCGAAGAAGATCGCTTCTGTCTCTATGCTCAGAGCATTGAACCACTAGGTTTCAGTTCTGATCATCATTATGAAATCCTGCTCAGGATGCTTGATGAAACAGGGAAGATAATTCCACCGGGAGCTTTTTTGCCTGCTGCAGAACGATACAATTTAATCTCGAAAATTGATTATTGGGTAATTGAAAATACTTTTACTGTATTAGGAAACAACCGGGTCTTTTTAGAGCAGATAAACTTTTGTTCTATTAATCTATCAGGTCAGTCATTAACTAACCCTGAAATATTGGATTCTATCATCGATCATTTGGACAAATCCGGGACTAATGCTGAAAAAATATGTTTTGAAATTACAGAAACATCAGTCATATCTAATTTGTCCATGGCTATGACATTTA
Organism: Gammaproteobacteria bacterium; assembly: GCA_021773245.1. Taxonomy (GTDB): domain Bacteria; phylum Pseudomonadota; class Gammaproteobacteria; order Eutrophobiales; family Eutrophobiaceae; genus UBA7359. The sequence continues at coordinate 9,928 of JAJFKK010000156.1, forward strand.
TTTCAACTCTGAAGGAATTAGGGTGTCGGTTTGCCCTGGATGATTTTGGTAGTGGTTTATCATCATTTGGTTATTTAAAGAACTTATCTGTCGATTATTTGAAGATCGACGGCATGTTTGTTAAAGGCATTACTGATAACCCGATTGATCATGCTGTGGTGAAATCAATTAATGATATTGGACAGGTAATGGGCATGCAAACCATTGCGGAATTTGTTGAGAACGATGATATAAAAAGCATGCTAAGTAAGCTAGGCGTCAATTATGCCCAAGGTTATGGCATAGGCAAACCATTACCGCTTGAACAACTAATTAACCGAGTGATAAAAAGTAACCAACACAGATAAAAATAATTGTAATTGAAGCAATCCGTAAATTAAGAATTTAATATTGATATAGATCGATTGTAGCATCATTCATATGATGCCCATTAAAGTACAACGGCGCATAATTTATTATGCTTTTTTTATAATACCAACAACTAATAGCAGTAAAGCAGCACCAACAGTTGCTGTAACGATTGAACCGATTAATCCTCCCTCCGAAATACTAAGGAACCGAACACATAGCCGCACAATGTCTGCTTTGGGTAGGTAGCGGTATTTATTATCAGACATAAAAAAAACCGACCTACACAAAATGTAGATCGGTTTCTTTAACACTTTAACTTAAACCAAATGAAGGTTTAAGTGGACTTAAGGTGTCAGGAGAATTACATCATTCCGCCCATACCACCCATACCGCCCATGCCACCCATATCAGGCATACCGCCACCAGCACCATGACTGTGATCTTCCTTAGCAGGAATTTCAGCAACCATTGCTTCAGTGGTTAATAACAAGCTTGATACTGATGCCGCATTTTGTAATGCAGAACGGGTTACTTTAGTTGGATCCAATATACCCATTTCGATCATGTCACCAAACTCACCATTCGCTGCGTTGTAACCGAAGTTACCTTTACCTTCTGCAACCTTGTTCAGAATCACAGAAGCTTCTTCACCCGCATTGGTTACGATTTGACGAAGTGGCTCTTCAAGTGAACGCTTCAGAATGTTAACACCGATTTGTTGGTCATGATTGTCACCCGTTACCTTTGAAACTGCAGCTAAGGTACGAATTAACGCAACACCACCACCAGGGACAACACCTTCTTCAACAGCAGCACGAGTTGAATGTAATGCATCTTCAACGCGAGCTTTCTTTTCTTTCATTTCAATTTCGGTAGCAGCACCAACTTTGATAACCGCAACACCACCAGCAAGTTTTGCAACACGCTCTTGTAGTTTTTCACGATCATAATCAGAAGTTGAATCTTCAATCTGCTGACGAATTTGAGTTACACGACCTTCGATATCTCCAGTCTTTCCTGCACCATCAATAATGGTGGTGTTTTCTTTACTGATTTGGATACGCTTAGCACTACCTAGATCTTCAAGCGTTGCTTTTTCAAGACTCAAACCAATTTCTTCTGAGATAACGGTTGCAGAAGTCAGGATAGCAAGATCTTCTAACATCGCTTTACGACGATCACCAAAACCTGGTGCTTTAACAGCAGCAACTTTAACAATACCGCGCATGTTGTTAACAACCAAAGTAGCAAGTGCTTCGCCTTCGATGTCTTCAGCAATGATTAATAATGGCTTACCTGCTTTCGCAACACCTTCAAGGATAGGAAGTAGATCACGAACATTTGAGATCTTCTTATCGAATAAAAGAATGAACGGGCTTTCTAATTCAACACCCATGGTTTGCTGGTCGTTAATGAAGTAAGGAGAAAGGTAACCACGATCAAACTGCATACCTTCAACAACGTCTAGTTCATTATCAAGACCTGAACCTTCTTCAACAGTGATAACACCTTCTTTACCTACTTTTTCCATAGCTTCTGCAATGATCTGTCCGATATTTTCATCAGAGTTTGCAGAGATAGTACCTACCTGTGCAATTGCTTTACTGTCTTCACAAGGCTTAGAAAGTTTTTGTAGCTCTTTAACTGCAGCCGTTACACCTTTATCAATACCACGTTTGATATCCATTGGGTTAGTACCCGCAGTAACCGCTTTTTGACCTTCACGTACGATTGCTTGAGCTAATACAGTAGCAGTCGTAGTTCCGTCACCAGCAACATCAGAGGTTTTAGAAGCAACTTCTTTCACCATCTGAGCGCCCATGTTTTCGAACTTGTCTTCAAGTTCAATTTCTTTTGCTACAGAGACACCATCTTTAGTAACGGTTGGAGCACCAAAGCTCTTGTCTAAAATAACATTACGACCTTTTGGGCCAAGCGTTTGCTTTACAGCATTCGCCAGGACGTTTACACCTCTTGCCATATGGGCACGGGCGTCGTCCGAAAATTTAACTTCTTTTGCAGCCATGATTATGTTCTCCTGACTTTTAAATTATATGAATTACTCGATGACGCCCATGATGTCGTCTTCACGTAGAACAAGAAGATCTTCACCACCAACTTTGACTTCAGTACCTGAATACTTGCCAAATAAAACTTTATCACCTTTCTTAAGATCCAATGCGCGTAGCTCACCGTTGTCTAATAATTTGCCGTTGCCGACAGCAACGATTTCGCCTTCGATTGGTTTTTCTGTAGCTGAATCAGGGATTACGATACCGCCTGGTGACATTTTGTCTTCTTCCACGCGTTTCACAATCACACGATCATGTAATGGTCGGATATTCATTGAGATTGACCTCCTTAATTCCTAACCTATTGATTTTTAAGTACTAACAAAATTGTTAGCACTCCCATATAGTGAGTGCTAAATATAGCCGAAAAAAATAGCATGTCAACTTTTACTACTCGGCAGCGTCTTTTAATATCGACTTATCTATTTTAAAGTCGAAGAATAAATTCAAACCGTCTTATATAAACGACAAATATCACATAATCCTAGTGTTTGATTAATATTATTTTTAACATCAAACTCGCTCACTTATAATATAATTCAATGAGTTAGCCTAACTACCTGAGTTCTTTAATTAGTGGTGCTAAATTTGCGGATATCTTTACAATAAAAATAATAATAATTTAATATTGTGTGAGGCAGGAGGGAAAGGATGTCTGTAAACAAGGAAGATGATCTAATATTAAAGAGTTTGCGTGTAAATGCACTATATAACAATGCAGCTATTCCTGTGGTTGTTATGCTCTGTGGCGCATTTGGGCTTGTTCTTTTTTTGTGGGACGAAAAAAACTCTTTCGATCAAATCTCATGGCTTATCTCGCTGATTATTATTACGGCGATACGTTACTTCATAGTGTGGAAATACCATCAATCTAAAAAAAGGCCTGAAGAATATCAGTTCTGGTTAAATATCTATTTTGTTGGGACTTTATTCTCTGGAATAGCCTGGGGCGCAACCGCCTATCTATTGCCAACTGAAAATAGTGTTATAGAACTCGGCTTGATTACCATGTTTATGCTTGTTGTGATTTCTGGTTCAATTGGTATTTACACTGTTTTCAAACGTATATATTACGCGCTTAGTGTACCAACCATCTTACCGCTTATTATCTTCCTTGGTTTTCAGGAAAACGAACATCTGAATAGTCTTTGTTTAATCACGGGCTTATTCACATTTTTCATATTTATAGTGCATTTCCATGCACAGAAAATCACAAACCAGCTGCTTTTAATACAGTTTGATAACAAAGTATTACTCGATCATTATGAAAGTGACCAAGAAAAAATTAATATTCTGAAAAGATTAAATAACACACGAACTGAACAACTTGATAAAGCACGACTTGAATTGAATTCTCTGAAACAACCTTAAGTCTATCGACAGCTAAATCTACGAAGATTCGTGAGTAATCTTGCCGTCACCCTAGCCCCACGCGGGGCTTCTGCTATAATGCTCCGCTTTTTGATGCTCTGGAATATGCTTGAACATTATCCCGCGTGTTATTTTTCCTTAATTTAATGAACATATTAGTAAAATGACTGATTACAGCCTGACACATCTGAAACAACTTGAAGCTGAAAGTATTCACATTATTCGTGAAGTCGCAGCAGAATTCGATAAACCAGTCATGCTTTATTCAGTTGGTAAAGATTCTGCCGTCATGTTGCAATTAGCGTTAAAAGCTTTTGCTCCAGGTAAACTGCCTTTCCCCCTATTACACGTAGATACGACTTGGAAATTCCGTGAAATGATTGCGTTCCGAGATGAATTGGCAAAAAGTCTTGGACTTGACCTCCTTGTATATACTAATCAAGAAGGTGTAAAAGCAGGTGTTGGTCCGTTCACTCACGGCAGTCAGAATCACACTACCATTATGAAAACCGATGCTCTAAAACAGGCATTAAATAAATATAAATTTGATGCGGCATTTGGTGGTGCACGTCGTGATGAAGAAAAGTCCAGAGCAAAGGAACGCGTTTATTCTTTCCGTGATAAAAATCATCGTTGGGACCCTAAAAATCAAAGACCTGAATTATGGAATATCTATAACGGTAAAGTTGATAAAGGTGAAAGTATTCGAGTCTTTCCTTTATCAAACTGGACCGAACTTGATATTTGGCAATACATACATTTAGAAAATATTCCTATTGTACCGCTCTATTTTGCTGCAGAACGTCCAATTGTAAATAGAGATGGCGTCGACATTATGGTTGACGACGACCGTATGCCATTAGAACCTGGAGAAAAACCAGTAAATAAGATGGTGCGATTTCGCACGCTGGGTTGTTATCCTTTAACAGGAGCTGTTGAATCAGTTGCAACAACCTTACCTGAAATTATTCAAGAAATGTTATTAACTAAAACATCTGAACGTCAGGGTCGGGTTATTGACCACGACCAAGCTGGCTCAATGGAAGAAAAGAAACGCGAAGGTTATTTCTAATATGTCACATCAATCAGAACTTATTAGTACAGATATCGATGCTTATCTTGAACAGCATGAACAAAAAGAATTACTACGTTTATTGACCTGCGGTAGTGTCGATGATGGTAAAAGCACGCTCATCGGTCGTTTATTACACGATTCGAAAATGATCTATGAAGATCAGTTAGCAGCAATTACCGCAGATAGTGTTAAATCGGGAACAACAGGTGATGAAGTCGATTTGGCGTTACTCGTTGATGGGCTTCAAGCAGAACGAGAACAAGGTATTACGATTGATGTAGCTTATCGTTATTTTTCTACCGCCAATCGTAAATTTATTATTGCAGATACACCTGGGCATGAACAATACACGCGTAATATGGCAACAGGTGCTTCAACCTGTGATCTTGCTATCATTCTTATCGATGCCAGATACGGTGTACAGGTTCAGACACGGCGCCACAGTATTATTTCTTCCTTACTTGGCCTTAAACACATCATCGTTGCTGTTAATAAAATGGATCTGGTTGACTATGATGAAGCAGTTTATGACAAAATTAAAAAGGATTACTTGAGTTTCATTAACAAACTTGATCGTGCTGACATCAAGTTCATACCTATCTCTGCCTTGAAAGGTGAAAATGTTGTCAATCAAAGTAAAGAGATGCCATGGTATGATGGTGAGCCCTTGATGGAAATTCTGGAGAACGTAGAAATCGTTAACGATAGAAATTTCGAGGATATGCGTTTTCCCGTTCAATATGTAAACCGACCTGATCTTAACTTTCGTGGTTATTGCGGAACAATGGCGGCTGGTGTTGTACGTAAAAATGATAAAGTCACCGTATTACCTTCCGGCAAAACCAGTACGATTAAATCCATCGTAAGTTATGAAGGTGAACTGGAGCAGGCATTTCCACCGATGGCAATCACATTAACATTGAATGATGAGATTGATGTCAGTCGCGGCGATATGATCACACATAGCGACAATCAACCCTCATCAGGTAATAAATTTAAAGCCAATATTGTCTGGATGACGGAACAACCTTTAACTACTGGCAAACAGTACTACCTTAAGCTTGCTAGCAAAACCATCACGGGTTCTATTTCAAAAATCCACCACAGAATCGATGTCAATTCCCTGAAAGAATCAGAAGCTAAAGAACTACAGCTTAATGAGATTGGTCATTGTGATATCACGCTTAATACGAATGTTGCTTTTGATGCATATCGTTTATGCAAAAGTACCGGTGCATTTATCATCATTGATCGTTTAAGCAACGTCACAGTTGGTGCAGGGATGGTTGTTGGTGCTGCCGATGATACTGAGTTACACCCGGTAAGCCATAGTGAACGTACTGCACGTTACTTCCAACACCCATACACTGTATGGCTAACGGGAGAAAATAGTTTACACATTGCCATGGAACTCGAACGCCAATTATTTGATAGAGGTTTCATTTGCACGATTCTTAGTCAAAATGATATTGAAGGCAGTATCGAAGAGGTCAGCAAACTATTTAATCAGGCAGGATTAATCTGTCTGTGTATCGTAGACAATGCACCAATAGAGGATACAGATAATAGTGCCACTTTTAATTCCGACACAGATTCGGTCAATGATATTTTTAACCATATTAGTGACAAGGTTCATATAGATTAGTACACTAATTCCGATGATGGTCACTGGTAAGAACACTATCCAGAGATTAAAATAACAGGCACACGTTAAGGGAGAAAACCATGTCAGATCCAAAAACTGTTGAAGCTGCAGATCCTGCAAAGAAGACATCAAAAATTTCTGGTCCTGTTGATAGTGATGCGACTGTTTTAACGGTCGAAGCTAATATCAAATGCTATTGGAACGATGAAGAATTTACAGATGGAGATCGCATTACTACAGAGGGAAAATCTTACGAGGCCAGTAATGGCATGTGGGTAGAAGTTTAAAACCCCCAATAACTCCAGTCACTCTTTTATAAGAGTGGGAATAAAATCATAACCATTTTCTTTTTTTACTACATCTCCTGTATGTAAAGAAAATTCGCCTTTTCGCCTATCTTCAAAATAGTGCTCCAATGTCGCTCTAATAGTTGTAAATGCGAGCTCATCCCAGGGAATGTTTTCTTCTTTATATAATTCAACTTCCTGACTTTCTATTCCAGGTGAAAAATCAAGGTTCAATAAGCGAGAACGAAACATCATATAAACTTGACCAACATAAGGCAGGCTAAAAACGGCAAAAAGATCTTCAACGGCAACATTTGCATTAGCTTCTTCCATTGTTTCACGCATTCCAGCCTCAACACTGGTCTCACCCAGTTCCATAAAACCCGCAGGTAACGTCCAATAACCATATCGAGGTTCTATCGCTCGCTTACATAATAAAACCTGATCTTCCCAGACAGGTATACAACCAGCGACTATCTTTGGATTTTGATAATGGATTTCGCCACAGCTTTGACAAATATAGCGATGACGATTGTCATGATCAGGAATTGCGTAAATTAGATCGGTACTATAATAATAATAAAATTTCATAACTTAGTTTTTAATTAATAAATTTTGTAAACTCGGCCAAACATTATCCAGCATAATTGGTTGTGCCGACTCCACTGGATGTATGCCATCAGCTTGCATTAAATCAGGATCTTCCGCAATGTCTTGAAATATAAATGTAGAGATTGCTACATCCATAGCTTTCGAAACATCCTCATAGATTGATGAAAATCTTTTATTATATGCCGCACCATAATTGGGCGGCATCTTCATAGGCACAAGCAATGTTTTACTACCCGACTGCTTTACCATTTCGACTATCTCAACAAAGTTACTTTCAATTTCTTTTAGTGAAAAACCGCGCAAACCATCGTTTCCACCCAGTTCTATAACAACAAGTTGCGGTTGATACTTATCGAGTAACTCGGATAGACGCATTTTCCCACCTAAGGTTGTTTCACCGGTGATACTGGCATTGACAACTTTATAGTCATAATCTTGTCTTACTAATCGTTGTTCAAGTAGAGATACCCAACCTTTTTCTACTGGAATGCCATACGCTGCGCTTATACTATCGCCAAGAATTAATATGTTCTTAGCCTGTACAACAGCAGGAAATAAAATAATCATTAAAAATAATAATCGGTAATACATAACCATGTCTCAAATAAATATTGTGCAAGTTGAATCGCTAGGTAAGCAAGTTATCAGTCCTGAAGGAACACTTACTATCCTTAGCGATATTAATTTGTCCATTAAAGCTGGCGAAAGTTTAGCTGTTATTGGTGTTTCTGGCTCAGGTAAATCAACTTTACTTGGTCTACTTGCCGGACTAGATAGCCCTACTCAAGGACAAGTCATACTAGATGGATCGAATTTATCACAGTTAGACGAAGATGGCAGAGCCAAAATCCGCGCACAATCTGTCGGTTTTGTATTTCAATCATTTCATTTATTGCCTGGTCTGACTGCCCTTGAAAATACTTCTCTACCGCTAGAATTAGCTGAAATAGAGAATGCAGAAAAAAAAGCACAAGAAAAATTAGAAGAAGTCGGCCTATCAGAACGTCTCCATCACTATCCAAATCAACTGTCTGGTGGCGAACAACAACGGGTAGCTATCGCACGTGCATTTTCCGCCAATCCGAAAGTTTTATTTGCCGATGAACCGACAGGTAATCTTGATCAAAAAACAGCGAAACGAATTATCGATTTGTTATTCAAGATGAATAAAGAAAATGGAACAACATTGGTCATGGTGACTCATGACAATGACATTGCTAATAACTGCGATCGACAAGTTACTATTGCTGGTGGGAAACTAACTGAAAAATAATGAATACATTTAAGTTTGCACTAACCTCTTTAAAGCGAGACTGGCATTCA
>JAJFKK010000157.1 GCA_021773245.1 Gammaproteobacteria bacterium
AAAAACAGGTGTTTTTCCTATCCAATTACAACTGAATTTATTTTATATTCCGTTGTCTGATTAAGTACATCAGCCCTAAATTCGTAATTTACAGAATAATAAAAGCCTATATGACAACGATAAACGTCATAACTTATTAACAAAATAATACTGGTAAAAAAATGATAAAAAAAACTTTTAATAGAATTTTGTTTATTTTGATTACAGCACTTCCATTTTTCCAAAGCGTTTATGCTGAGACAATTGAGGTTAATTTTGTTTTTGTCGGCGAACAAGATCACCCTGCTCTTCTTGGTGTCAAGCAAGGTCTAGAAGAATCAAACTTACAAGGAGAGTTCTTAAATCAAAAATATAACCTTGATATCATATCTACCGAAAATATTTCTACACATGACTTTTCAAATTACATTGCTGTGCTAACAGCAGTTGATGTTGATACATATAAAAAGTTAAGTGCTAATTTGTCTTCCATACCAATCTTTAATCTATCTCTTAATGATAATAAGCTTAGAACAGAGTGTATAGACAATGCTTTACATGTCATTCCAAGTACTCACATGCTAGATGATGCAAAGAATCAATGGAAAAAGAAAAAATCTGATTCAAATGTTATCGCACAAGCATGGCACCCTAGTTTTGTAAAGTTTGCCGCTCGAGACCTGAATAAACGATTTAAAAAAAATCATGAAGTAACGATGAATGATTTTTCCTGGTCGGGTTGGGCTGCTGTTAAAATGACTGCTGATACTGTAGCCAGATCACAAATAACTAATTCAGAAAAAATGTTACGTTATCTTAAAACTGAACTTGCTTTTGACGGTCAAAAAGGAAGCAATATGAATTTTAGAGAAACCGGTCAGCTTCGCCAGTTAATAATATTAGTCGAAAACGACAAAATTGTCGCTGAAGCACCTGTGCGTGGTATTGCAAAACCGCCAAGCTTAGATTCTCTAGGAATATTAAACTGTAATTAACAAATCAAAATGAATTCAAAACTATCAGGAGCTATATAATGAAAAAACAACATTGGATATCATTATTATTAATGGTGTTTACAACTATAAATCTAAATGCGGCACCAACAGGTCGTGTTTTTGTTACAAATGAAAGAGGAAATTCTGTTTCTGTCATCAACGGCACCACTCTTGAAGTAGAAACAATCATTGAAGTGGGTGATCGTCCAAGAGGCATTGGACTTTCTCCTGATGGTAATGAGCTATATGTCGCAGTTAGCGAAGAAAATAAAATAAAGGTTTATGACCCTGCATCACTCGAACTGTTAAGAGCATTTGAAGCCGGCTCTGATCCGGAAACATTCGCTGTTCATCCTAATGGCAACATCTATATCTCTAATGAAGATGATGCCAAAGCATCAGTCTTTAACCCCAAAACGGGGGAACAAATAGCAGAAATAAAAGTCGGTTTAGAACCTGAAGGTGTCGCTATTTCACCTGATGGCAAACGTGTTATCGTTACCAGTGAGTCAACTAACATGCTGCATGTAATTACAGCTGCAGACAATATGATCGAAAATAATATTCTTGTCGGCTCGCGCCCACGTGCTGCAACATTCACTAAATCAGGTGATATAGCCTACGCAACTGCTGAAATAAGTGGTGAAGTTGTCAAAGTCGATATGAATAGTGGAAAGATTTTAAAAACAGGTTCGACGGGTGATGCAAAATCCAAACCTAAAGATGTTTTATTAAGCAAAGATGAAAAAGTTATTTATGTTGCAGGCGGTCGTGCTAATAAAGTAAAGGTAATGGATGCTGATACGTTGGAAATCATAAAAATGATTCCTGTAGGTAAACGCGTTTGGGGACTGGCGATAACTAAAGATGGTAGCCGTGTATTCACTACCGATGGAGTAAGTGGCACTGTTTCCGTTATAGATACCAACAAAAATGAAGTAATAAAAACCATCGAAGTTGGCAAGTTTCCTTGGGGTGTTGTTATTAACGATTAATTTAGTTATTAACTCTGAAATTAATTTAAAGTCGCTGCTAGTCTCTAGCAGCGACTTTATGCCTGAATAATATTATATCTGATAGCAATCCTCGCAATATCTGCAACCGTCGTAACATCTAATTTATTCTTTATTTGAGTACTATAGTTAGCAACCGTTTTATAACTAAGTGATAATCGTTTGGCAACTTCACTTGTATTCAAGCCTTCTGCCAACATACAAAAAATTTCAAATTCCCGTGTAGAAAAATCGGATAATGGTGAATCCTGTCCTCGCGATTTTTCGATGGCAAGTCTTTGTGCAAGCTCAGGATCAATATACTTCTCCCCTCTTGAAAGTCGTTTTATTGCATCAACAAGTAATTGTGGATCAGTACTCTTAGTTATGTATCCACTGGCACCGGCTTGTAGTGCTTGTTCCACGAATATAATCTCTTCATGCATGCTAAACACAAGAATTTTAATTTTATCATCGCGCGAATGAATTCGTTTTATCGCTTCTATTCCACCAATACCAGGCATAGATAGATCCATGACAATCACATCAAGATCATAATTACCCTGCAATCGATAAGCTTCTTCACCACTGCTTGCTTCAGCAACAACATCTATTTCCAGTGAATTTTTTAATAGCATTTGATAACCGGCTCGAACAACGGCATGGTCATCGACCAACATTACTTTTATTTTATTGCTCATAGCTCATTCCTAAATTATTTACAGGCACAATTATTTCTATTTTTATTCCCTTATCCGTCTCACTTGATAATTCAAATGTTCCGCTGTTCATTTCTACACGTTCTTTTATTCCAGGCAATCCCATGCCTGTCATTGTTTTATCTAGATCAAGATCAAGACCAACACCATCATCTTCTATAGTTAAGTTAATATATTCTGTCCCTTCGATAATAATTTTATTCATTGAAATAGAAACTTTACTCGCTCGCGAATGTTTTAGCACATTAGTTAAGCTTTCCTGAATAATTCTATACAAACTAATTTTTAGCGATTCTGGTAATTCAGTTGGAATATCAGAAAATGAAAAGTGACAAAAAATATCGTCTTGTCTGCTATTCCAGTCATCAATCATATTTTGTAATGCTTTAATTAATCCTAATTCATCAAGTACAGAAGGACGTAGTCGATGCATCATATTCTTTGCAACCTGATAAATGTGATCAGAATATTCGACTATAGTTTTAACACTTGAATCTACATGTTCTTTATCAAGTTCTTTCCTATTTGATATTGCTACAGCAACAGCTTTAATCGCAGCAATAGTTTGGCCAAGCTCGTCATGTAACTCTTGAGCTAAATGACGTCGTTCTTCTTCTTGAATTTCAAGTGAACGTTGCGTTAATAATTTGTTTTTTGCTTTGCTATCTAATAATACTTTTGCCATATGATTAAATTGCTGAGATATTCTTTCAAGCTCAGGCAAACGAAAATGCGGTAACTCTAATTGATACTGTCCTTTTTCAATTCCGGACAACCCAATTAATATCGTATCTATTGGAGCAAGGTATCTACCTATCATGATATACAACAGCACATTAGCTAATATTATAAAAATAAATAATAAGACAAGAATGCCACTCACTTCATCCCATGTTTCATCAATTTCATCTGACGGATCGGCACGAATAATAATACCGGTAGGCGCAACCATAGGACTATAAAACCAATCGCGTATTTCTGTTGGTGGTGGTTGTACTAGTTTCACAAACCAACTTGGTGCATCAGTATTATCTAAAACATTAAACTCTTTTGTCTTTGTTAAAATTACGTCAGTTTTTTGAATATCAATATATAAATGTCGTGTTTGATCAAGTTCGGATAAGCTTTGGAGTAGCTCCAATTGCTTATCTCTATCTTCCTCTGGCTCCTGTGATGAAACGACGAGGTGAATTAACTTCAAGGCAAAATGAGCTGTAGATTCAACTTCACGATGCACAGTTTTACGAGCATTTGAGATAATATAAAAACTACTGCATATAAATAGACTAATGAATAGCAAGGTAATCAGGACATTTAATCTGACTCTAAGACTCATTAAATATCCCTACCTCTCAATTAAAGAATTTGCCAACATAGCCGATTTATTATCTATATAAAGAATTAATTTGTAATTAGCCGCAATATTGCTTGTTTTGTGTATTAATTTTGCATATTAATTTACAATACGAACCGGTTTTATTCAGTAACTATATAATAAATTAGGAAAAATTCCTTATGGAAAAGCCTATTACCTTTTGTTTTACAACACTTATTCTGAGCTTCGCTCTATCATCATCCTTAGTGGCAGAAACTGCCCCATTGAAATCTGCTGTAGAAACGAAACTGCAAGCACAAAAAGATGTTGTAACTTCGCAAAAAACAATCGATACATTAGTCGATCAAACTAAGGATTCGGCTCAGGAATATCGTGATGCTATACGTAAATCCGATAGTCTGAGTACGTATAACAAGCAGTTAGCTAAATTAATAAAACAACAGAAAGTTGACCTGAGCGCAATTCAACGTCAACTCGATAATGTAGAAGAAACACAACGTAATATTGTACCGTTGATGCTCAAAATGATAGATACCTTGGATAAGTTTGTCAGACTTGATTTGCCTTACCTTCAAAACGAAAGACAACAACGTGTCGCGGCATTGAAAGAGATAATGGATCGCCCCGATGTCACTTTGCCTGATAAATATCGACGCATCATGGAGGCTTATCAAATTGAAATGGAATATGGCCGCACGATAGAAACCTACACCGACACCGTTAAAATGGATGGTCAAGAATATACCGTTGATATTTTGCGTGTAGGCCGACTTTTATTAACTTTTCAGACATTAGATGGAAACCAGAGTGGTATTTGGGATAAAGAATCAAAAGCATGGAAAAAATTATCCACTGAGTATAACCGCTCTATCAATCAAGGCTTACAAATAGCTAAGAAACAGGCGCCGCCTGAGCTAATTAAATTGCCTGTCAATGTGGCAGGGAAATAATCATGAAAAAAGTATTTATTTTAAGCCTTGTTTTATTTCTAAATCCTTCCTTTGCTGCAGAGCCAGATAGCTTAGAAGCACTATTAGAACAGGTAAAAGAAGATCGAGTTCAGGAAAAACAGGAACTACTCAAAAGAGAACAAAAATTTCAAAACGCGCGTAATAAACAAAAACAATTACTCAATACCGCCTTAAAGAAACTTGAAGATGATGAAAAACGCAGCGAAACATTAAGAAAAAATTACGCGAGTTATGACCAATCTATTTCCCGACAAAATGCCGTTTTAAAAGAGAAAATGGGCGCATTAGGAGAACTTGATGGCATCGTCAAGCAAATTGCAGGTGATCTAGATAGCATTATTGATAACTCTTTAGTTTCAGCACAAAAACCTGATCGCGACAAAATTCTTGATGTTCTATCCAGCCGTAAAGAATTACCCTCATTAGAGGAATTAGAAGAACTCTGGATTTTAGCTATGGATGAGATGGTTGAATCTGGCAAGGTCGTCACCTTCATGGGAAAAATAGTTACTGCAGCAGGTAATGAAATAGAACAAGAAGTAACACGTATCGGCGTATTTAATGCTGTATCAGATGGCCACTTCTTAAGAAACTTGCCTGAAACAGGCAAATTGATAGAACCAGGTAGACAACCAAGTGAACGTTATCAAAGTATGGCTCGGGATCTTGAAAATGCCACAAGTGGAATTCATGCATTTCCGATAGATCCTACAAGTGGTTCAATGTTGGCACTACTTGTACAAGAGCCCACTTTGAAAGAACGTATCGTTCAAGGTGGTTTTATCGGTTATGTCATCTTATTTATTGGTTTAATTGGGGTATTAATATCGATTGAGCGATTTATTGTTTTAGTAATAACGGGTCGTAAAGTCCGAAAACAACTTAAAAGCAAAAAACCGGGAAACAATGCTCTTGGTCGTATCATGCAAGTTTATGAACAAAATCCCGATGTTGGAACAGAAACACTTGGATTGAAATTAGATGAAGCAATATTAAAAGAATTACCAAGAATACAAAGAGGATTAGGTGCGATTGCCTTACTTGCAGCCGTTTCACCACTCTTAGGTTTGCTAGGAACGGTAACCGGCATCATTGAGACCTTTCAATCTATTACCTTACACGGCACAGGCGATCCACGTGTTATGTCAGGAGGCATATCTCAAGCTCTGGTAACAACCGTAATGGGTTTAATAGTCGCAATCCCTTTATTGTTATTTCATAGTTTTCTTTCCGCCAGAAGTAATGCCTTGATTCAAGTTTTGGATGAAAAAAGCACAGCATTTGTCGCATTACTCGCCGAAATAAATCGACTTAGAAATAATGTTTGATCAAATTGACATCATGCGTGATTTTTTTGCCAAAGGTGGCCCCGTCTTAACGGGCGTCTTTGTCTTATCAATTTTTTTGTGGATACTCATTATTGAACGATATTATTTTTTTTATAAGGTCTATCCAAAACGTCTGGAAACTATTGTTAATCAGTGGCAACGTCGACGTGAACACTCATCATGGTATGCTTTAAAGATACGTGATGGATTTTTAAGTGAGATATCAATCGCTCTAAAACATAACCTTATTCCAATCCAGGCATTAACAGGAATATTACCCCTACTAGGTTTATTAGGTACTGTTACCGGAATGATTGCTATTTTTGAAGTATTGAACGTTTTTGGCAATGGCAATGCACGAGGGATGGCGGACGGTATTTCCAGAGCACTCCTTCCCACAACAGCAGGCCTAGTCACATCAATTATTGGCATTTACTTTAGTGCAGATTTAAGCAAACGTGCTAAGACAAAAGAATTATTTGCAAAAGACCTGTTAAGTCATAATTAATCATGAGACATACACATTCCAAACAAGAGACTGCTGCTGAGAGCGTAAACATGACGCCGCTCATCGACATGGTATTCATCCTTTTGATTTTCTTTTTAGTGACTGCATCTTTCACTAAAGAGTCAGGTATAGATGTTGACCGGCCAACAGCGCAAACAGCAGTAAGAGAAGAACAAGGTAGTATGATCATTGGTATTAACAAACACGGCGAGATCTGGATGGAAAACCAAAAAATTGAACTACGTGCAGTTAGAGCTCACGTAGAACATAACCATGCTCAAAACCCGGAAGGCACTGTAATAATACTTGCGGATGAAAATGCTCGTACAGGAACTACTGTTGAAGTATTGGATCAAGTACGTTTAGCAGGCGTAACAAATGTTTCTATTGCAGCATCCAATGAATGATTTTAATCCATAATTAATTTTGTCGTATTGCGAACTATGCAATTATCAAAATCAAATATCCTTAATATCATTAAAACACCTGCTTTAATTTTTATTGCTTTGTTTTTTAACATTGCAATTTTTATCCTAATCCAAAAGCTTGTCAGCAAAAATGACGGATTCAATATCGAATTGCCTGACGTTAATCTTGTTGAATTCATTCGGCTTGAGCATAAACCTGAACAGCCAAAACCAGAACAGGAAATTGAAGATATAGAACAGCCGCCTCCTGAACAAGAACCTCCACCACCTGATGTTCCTCAACCTCAAGTTGAAAAAGCGCAAGTGATGGAAATGGACTTAAAATTACCCGAAATAGATATTCCCCTATCTTTATCAGGCACGCCTTATCTTGGAGATTTTGCTAAAAGTACAAAGAAAGCAAAAAAAATCGGAAAACCTACTAAACCTAAAATTGATATAAATGTAGTTCCAACTTTAAGGATCCCCCCTGTTTATCCTGCTCGTGCATTGCGTAGTGGAATAGAAGGTGTGGTCACTGTGGAGTTCACGATTGCAGTTGATGGCTCAGTAAAAGATCCTGTTATCGTAAAAGCGAAACCACCAAAGATTTTTGACAAAGCCGTTTTAAAATCAATTGCCAAATGGAAGTTCAATCCAGACATGGTCAATGGAAAAGCAGTTGAAAAACGCGCAAGACAAGATGTGAAATTTAAATTACAACGATGAATATTTTTTTAAAAATAATTAATTTTAATATTTTAGCTGCATTATTCTTTTTTTGTTGCAATTACTCTCTATCAGCAAAAGAAGAGTCTTATCTATTAGATGGAAAAACACATTCTGCTTTATCTGAAATCCATAAAGATATGGAGTCAGGGAAAAATACTGAAGCTTTAAAGAAGCTTAATAAATTGGCTTCATCAGATAAAATAAAAGATTATGATGCTGCTATTGTTTACCAAACAATGGGCTTTGCTGAGAACGGATTAAATAATTTTAAAAATGCTGCTCAATACTTCATGAAAGCTTTATCTTTAAATGCTCTTCCTGAAAAAGTATCTCATGACCTCCAATACTCTACTGCTCAATTATTAATTCATATAGAAAAACCAAAGGAAGGCTTGAAATATCTATCAAAATGGTTTTCTCAGGAACCTCAACCAAAAGCGGATGCACATATATTAGCGGCTACAGCTTACTATTACACTGAGAACTATAAACAACTCATAGTCCATGCTGAAAAGGCATTAGCTTTATCTAAAACCCCTCCTCTGAACTGGCACGAACTTTTATTAGCCGGCTACTATGAAACTAAAAACTATAAAAGCGCAGCGATAACGCTTGAAAATATTATTGCTAAATATCCTGAAAAAACAGATTACTGGTTACAACTAGCCGGAATATATCAACAGCTACAACAAGATAAAAAAGCATTAGCTTTATACGAACTCGCTTATACCAAAGAGTTACTAGATAAAGATGAGATCGTGCAATTAATAAAAAGCTACCGGTATTTAGAAATGCCTTTTAAAGCAGCAACACTACTTGAAAAAGAAATGGCTATTGGCGATATCGAAGATAACAATGAAATGTTAACTCTGTTAGTAGATAGTTGGATATTGGCGCAAGAAAATGAAAAAGCTAAATCTGTATTTAAGGAAATCATTAAGAAATTTAATGATGACAAAGCTCGTCTTCGTCTTGGTCAAATGTATCTCGATTCAGAAGAATGGAAAAAGGCAATCGAAATACTTAATGTAGAGCTTCAAACGAAAGATAAAACCTTAATATCCAAAGTAAACTTACTATTAGGCATTGCCCAATATCATTCTGAAAATTTAACTGATGCTACTCGTGCATTTACTAATTCATTATCTGATAAATCAACAGAAGAACAAGCGAAGTGGTGGTTAGAACATCTTAAGAAAGTTTCAGAATCTAGCAAGAGTTAATGAATTAGTTATTGAAACGCTTCTAATATATTTATAACATCTCTTGCAGTCTGTAGTCGTTCTTCAGGTTTTTTAGCTAATAATAAATCAACAACATCTTGATACTGCTTTAGTGCACTTGGCAATCTTGGAATTGGGGCATGAACATGTTGATAAATTAATGCCGCCGGTGTTGCTGCACTATAGGGCTTATCTCCGGTTAACAATTCATAAAACAAAACACCTAGACTATAAAGATCAGTACGGGTATCAATATTATGACCTTCTCCCTGTTCAGGACTCATATAATGAGGTGTGCCCAGAATTTGTCCCATTGTAGTAATATCATTAACTTCACCAAGTTTTTTAGATATTCCAAAATCAGCTAAAGCAAGACTATCATCGCCTCTAAACATTAAATTTGCTGGTTTAAGATCTCTATGCACAACATTTATTGAATGTATCTGCTCTAAACCATAAGCAATATGTGTTGCATAGATCACTGCTATCTCATGATTCAAGCCTAATTCTGCACGTTGTTTTAAATCGCCACGTGAAAAAAATTCCATTGCAATATAACCATAATCTTCTGTTAAACCATGATCATAAATTTGAACAACAAAAGGAGAGTTCAATTCTGCAATAAGATGGGCTTCTTGTATGAATCGTTTAATCAATTTTTGTTCTTTAACGCGAGTTAGATCAAGCACTTTTAACACTACGGTCATTTTATCTTCGACGCGCTCTGCCAAATAAACTTTAGACATAGCGCCCTCACCAATCATACGAACAAACTTATAACCAATATCAAGGCTTGTATCGGGGACAGCATCTTTCTTATGAACTTTTTTAATGATTCTTGTTGCATCATCAATTTCTTTATTAAGAGAAGCATCAGATCGTTTTGCAAATTCCATTGCTTCAGCGACCATTTCCGCAATACGCTTAGGTTTAATATCAACCTTATTTATATAATCAGCAGCGCCTAACTTGATTGATTTAACAGCGATATATTCATCGCCTTCTGCGGTGAGAACAATGGTAGGAGGGAACCCGGGTTTATTTTTAAATTCTTTTAACCATTCCAAGCCATCTTCGACAGGTCCTAACTTATAGTCCAAAAATAATATGTCATATTCAGACCAGTTATAGTTTTCAGGTGGTTTACCAAGCTTATCAAAGTCATATTCAACTATTTCGACATCTTTTAGCTCCTTATTAAGATATAACCTTAATAAAGCTCTGAAA
>JAJFKK010000158.1 GCA_021773245.1 Gammaproteobacteria bacterium
TTTGATACCAATCGGGTTCATCGAATAGCGGACATCACCTAATATCTCAGGTCTTCCCGGATATTGACTCACGTAATTATCAGAAAATATTTCAAATCGTTGAATATCTTCAGCTAACAAGGAATTATTATTCAGTTCTGGAAATGTTTTTGTCATATTAAATTGTATTATGGAATCACCTTGATAGATTCGCTTTGATAAACCAGCTCGTACTGCATCGATATAAAATATGTTGTTTGATAAATACACTGAACGCCATAACAAGGAATTGCCTATGGTTGGTTTTACTATTATTTTTTCAATCGTGTGACCGCGTTGTGCAGCAAGCTCAATAATTGAATTCTCTGCGCGATTCATTTGAGAGAAGGTAAACAATAAATAAAAGCCTGCCAAGACAAGACCAACACGACCAAAGCTTGAACTGAGTTTTTTATAGCCAACAATGATTGCGGTTATTAATATGAACGTGAATACAGGATCAATAATCGAAATAATATGCCATGAAATACGCGCATCAATCAGCGGCCATAATAGATAGGTGCCATAACTGGTACAGGCGTCGATAAAACCACTCAATGAATACCCCATAAAACAATAAAGGTATAGATAAGCAGGAGGTAACTTATTGCGCAAAAACAGCCACAACAATAAAAAGGCAATACCTGCACCAACCGGAATAAAAAATATTGAATGGGTAAAATGTCGGTGAAATTCCAACGACAGTAGAGGATCAGAAGCTGAACGTATCAAAATATCAGCATCCGCAATGACACCAGCAACCAGTCCAATAAGTGTCGCTAAACGAACATGCTCTTTTTTAGCAGCAGATTGAGCAAGCGCTGCACCTAAAATACCTTGTGTAACTATATCCATTGAATATTTATTTCATTATATAAATGACACAAACTAATACATTGTTCCTAACTATCTTACTAGATATTAATCTGTTTATTCGTGTCTTAGAAAGGCTATCAATCTTATTTAGGTTTATTTTTAATTCCTTTTTTCAGCTCATTGATACCTAAAAATAATTGAGAAAGCGCCATACATATTCCCAGAACAAAAAACCCAAGAACATACATCACCAGAAAATGTGGTTTTGGCCGCGCAGTATAATTACTGATATACCAACAATCGATGGTCCAGTAAATCAAAATTAGCCAACAGATTATGACGCATGTAAATGTAATCATGCCGAGCATACATAAAACTTTTGATTTCAAAGAGTTTGCTGTACGCCAACTCTTTAATACGAACTTTGCATACTGATAGATGACATATAAAACTACTAATAGAATAATTATGGCGACTATATAAACGATATTCATGTCAACAATTGTATTGACTTAAATTAAAGAATTAATAGTTGAAATGCAACTACGATAATAATTGTAACCAAATAATATGAAGTGATTAATTTCATGATATAAACGATACAAGCTGATTCGTTGTTCTGAACCATCCTGTAACGGCCAGACTTCTGCGTAAGCCGCTTCGCATCGAGCATCGAAACCACCAAACATTCGCATCATCCCTATCTCTGCCTCACGATGGCCATAGTAACTGGCCGGATCGAAGATGACCGGCTGACCTTTTTCATTTGCAGCGGCATTACCCGACCATAAATCACCATGTAAAAGCACAGCAGGTTCTTCGATATTGCCTAATAATAAATCCAGACGCGACATCAGTTTTTCACCCTTTGCTAATATAGGATCGTTTTTATCTGTGATCATTGCCAGCCGTTTTAATTGCAAACCTAACCTTTGATCACGCCAGAATGATAACCAGTCATCCTGCCAGCTA
This sequence comes from Gammaproteobacteria bacterium, assembly GCA_021773245.1. GTDB lineage: Bacteria > Pseudomonadota > Gammaproteobacteria > Eutrophobiales > Eutrophobiaceae > UBA7359. Next base: position 1,807 of record JAJFKK010000158.1, read on the forward strand.
TTTATTTGTTTACTCAAACCAAGATAATTATTTGCATCAAAACCAAATCGATCATTTTTTGTGGCTGAATGCAATTCAGCAAGACTACGCCCCATCTGTTCTTGCCAATCAGTAGCGGGGATTCCTTCAACAAATGTTTCTATAACAATAAAGTCATCGCTACAGGCTATGGGTTTGGGTACATGAATGACGCCCGGTGCAGATAACAACAGCAATGCATCGTATTCGGTTTTAAATAATTCGGGGCAGGTTTTTGATTCAGGATTTGTTTTTACAAAAAAATACCGACCATCTTTTAATGTCACTATGCGACTGTCATTAATACAACCACCCTGTGCTGTTTTGCTATCAGCAAACTCTGCATCTTTTCCTGTCTTAGATGTAATTGCCGTTTCAATTCGCGACTGAAGTGTCATTTGTTGTTTAGTAATTCAAGGCAATGAGACATCATCATGGGGCAAGCTGATTCAATCATATCCAGTACTGGTTCAAATCCAGCAGCACCACCATAGTAAGGATCGGGAACAGAAGGCGCATCATAATTATCTGAATAGCCCTCAATAAAAGAACCTAACAAACGGAGACGTTTTTGTGTTCCTCCTGCCAGAGATTCCAACTCAATTAGATTATCCGTGTCCATTGCTACAATCAGATCAAATGTATCGATATCTTGTTCAGTCACTTTGCGCGCAAGAGATTTAAGCTGGTAACCTCGTTTTTTAGCTGCCTCACGCATGCGGGCATCAGCAGGTTCACCTGAGTGATAATCAATGGTACCTGCTGAGTCGATATAAAATTGATCGGCGTAGCCATGATGTTCAACATAATTTTGAAAAACGCCCTCGCCTGTTGGTGAACGACAGATATTGCCCATACAAACAAATAAAACGCTGATCTTATTTTTAACAGTCATCTAATCAACAATAGGCTGGACTAACAACCATGGTTTAATCACTGATGCCCAAACGAGAATATTACTTTCATGCCATGCGCTAGCTTGCTCATCGCTGACATTTGCAACTAAACCTTCGGCCATCCATTTTTCTAATTGCGCTTTATCATCTTCAGATAAAGCATAAGCAACTTTTATCAGATCTAGATTATGTGAAACGTATATAGCCATGCCTTTGGCAAAGAACGGTAATAATTCAGTCCAGGCCATTTTCGAAGTTTCTTGATTTATTTTGGCCAGTATTTCATCTGGCGTTCCTTCATTTTTATTTTCATTCATATTAATAAGTTAAAATCTTGTGTATGCAAATATTATAACTGTAGCTTAAATAATAAAGAATCATCATTTACCGCCGATAATACTAATACAATTACAATATGGAGCCTCCAATGCAGGAGCGTCGTGAATTTGTAAGAAAACATGCAGATTGGCTAGCAGATATTTATGCCAATGATACTATTTATACCTCGCCTGTTAGAAACCTTTCTCTCGGCGGTATAGAAATTATGCGCCCACCGCTTTGGAAGCCGAAAGATAAGCATTTTTGCAAAATCTGTCTGAGCGATATGATTCCATCTCATTCACTGGAAGTCCGCATGGAAGTATGTTGGGTCACTGAAAGCGCTGTTGGATTAAAATACCACGAACTAAAATTCAAAGAAAAAATTAAATTAAATAAACTAATATCAGGTTTATCCAGAGACATGGCTCTTGAGAGCGGTCATTTTATCATGTAAAACCAATATCATAAGGATATTTTTAAACTAGTTATCCAATTCATCCTTATGTAAGTTTGTAATTGCAACTGCTTGAGTTCTATTACTTGCCCCTAGTGTTTTCAAGATAGCACGCACATGAAGTTTCACTGTACCTTCAGTTAGATCAAGCACTCTTGCAATCATCTTATTTGTTTGTCCTTCACACATTAATTTCAACACATCTGTTTGGCGGGCAGTCAGACCATCTATCAATGTTTGACTATCTGTCTCTTGTACTGCTGCAGGAGAAACCATTGCCATAGCCCCAGACAACACATGCTTTAGATTACTAATCAAACTATCTGTATCAAGTGATTTTGGTAAAAAACCTATAGCACCGCTGGCAATTGCATTTTTCACAACTTCCTGTGATTCCTCTCCTGACACAACAATGATTGGCGTTTTTGGGTTTAATTTATTGAGATGCGCAATCGTTTCATAAGGATTTCCTTTCGGCATCGCCAAATCAATAAAAACCATATCGAAATTAAACTGCTGCGATGATTTCAGCGACATTAATTCAGCAAATGTCGCCATCTCCTTTATATCTGCGTTTTCAAGAAGCTGGTGCAAGATACCTTTAAAGGCGTCTCTGAATAAAGGATGATCATCTGCGATGAGTATATTCATACCGGCTATCATATTGAGAAAAAACGAAAAGGGGAATGGAAAAAAGATCGACTAAAGCAACGAGGGGGCTAATTTTGTCGTAATTAATTACAACTACCTTATATTTATTGGTTAAAATGTTTTACTAAATTGTTCAAACCGGCGTCATAAACACTCGCAACCGTTTCAATTGCCTTTTCATCCGGTACATTATTAGCATTAAATGTCGACATCCATTCAACTTTTGACATTCCAACATCAAGTTCAGTAACTCTAATGGTCGACACATAATCCATTATGGGAATTTGCAATTCAGTCTCAGCCTCGGTAATAGCATAAGTATAAGTCTTCTTGGCATCACTATAGATAACCAGTTTTTCGGTGAGTTTTATACCGTTATCCAAAAGCAACTCTCGAATATCGCCCGGTTCGACACCTTCACCTGCTTTTAATTTCGAATCAACCACAATAGGAATCCATACATCGGCTTCGTTAAAATCACCAATCATTTTCCATACTGTTTTTGAAGACGCTTTAAGATTAACTTCCTTAGTAACAGAAAGGTTTCCAACAGACATTGACACTTGAGAGAGGGCACATAAACTTGCAAAGACGAGAGTCATTAACAACAACTTAAACTTATCTGGACTCATCTTATCTTCCTTAATATTTAGATTTGATAGTTTACGTCCCTGTAAGGTTGTAATTATGCGTTTTCCCAGAATAATTTAAATATCTCTCTAGAGATATCTCTTTTGGATAGCGTTTTTTGACTTGTATAATGACTGAAATCACTTAAATTTCATTAGCAATGGACCTGTCAAAACTAATTTCAGACAATAAATATGTCATTTTATCGACATTCGTGCTTTTTCTTGGTCTGGCGATGAGTCTTCTTGGCAGTAAATTTCTATTAAAATATACGCAACAACAACAACAGATCTGGATAAAACAGAACGCCGAAACTCATTCAGAACAACTTCAGATAAGTATTACATCTGCTATTGATAGTCTTTCTTCTATTTCTGCTTTCTTCAAGGTACAGGAAAATATTGATCAAGACAGTTTTTCAAAGTTTGTTGCATCCGATGCCGCAGTAAAAATAGGAATATGTGCATTAGCCTGGATTCCAAGAATAACCCATGAAAAACGAAAAAACTTTGAGACTGAGTTTGATAAATATTTACAGGGCTACCGCAGTATTACCGAGGTAAATGGTCATGGATTAATTATTCCAGCAAAACAATATAATGAATATTTCCCCATACAACATTTATTTACTAAATATGATACCTCACTGTTCATAGGTTTAAATATGTCAGCGAAACAAAGAATGCGAGATAACATTGATAACGCGATTAAAACAGGCGCACTGTTTTCAACTCAACCTAAATATTTCTCACACATCGATCCGGACAAGATGACATTCGAAGCTTATTTCCCTGTATATAGCCATGGTAAAGAACCAAATAATTTAATTGGTTTTGTAATGGGATTATTTGATATCAACGTACTTGTTAAAAATACATTTAAAAAATCAATCCCTGTTAATTTGCTTTTATTTGATGCTGACAGCAAGAAAAAAAATCAACTTATCTATAAATCAAAAACAGATTACATGGAAAAAATAGAACTAAATAATATTCATGATCTGAGCACTCTGACTATTCCTTATTGGACACGTTATTTTGATGTCGGCAATAGAAGTTGGTTGGGCGTATTTTTATCCGAAGAAACCAATAACGCTAACAAGAAAATATGGCTCCCCTATCTTGCTTTGTTTTTAGGATTATTAATAACCTCATTATTTGCTATTTACCTTTTTATTGCTCTGCTTCGGGGCAAGCAAATAGATAACTTAGAATATCAACTCGATGGTTCAGAAAAATTATTAACAAGTCAAAGAATGGCGCTAAATGAACAATCATTACTATCGAAAAAATATGAAGATGAAAGCTCAGAAAAAACAAGGTTTCTACACGCTTTGGGTCATGATTTAAGACAGCCTCTTAGCACCTTAGGTCTTTATTTAGCTCAGCTTAAGTTATCTAAAGATGATAAGAACAAACGAGTTCTTGATAAGACGAAGCTAACATTGAAATCATTAAACCACATGTTCGAATCCATGCTGGAAATGGCACGTCTTGAAGCCGGGACAATTGAACCTAATATAATGAATATTGACTTAAGAATATTATTTCAAAGTCTAAAAGAAGAATTTGAACTTCCTGTTAATAATAAAGGAATAACATTTAATATACGTTGTAATGACTACCTTATTAAATCTGATCCAGTCTTATTGGAATCTATTCTTAGAAACCTTCTTACAAATGCAGTAAAATTTACAGAGAAAGGTAAAATATTACTTGCCTCTCGAAGCCTAAAGAACCAAACGATTATCTACGTTATGGATACAGGACAGGGAATAGCTGAACATAAAATTGACGATATCTTTAGACCATATACTAGAGGGGATGGTATTTCCGACGAAATTGGACTTGGCTTAGGTTTGGCAATTGTAATGCATGCCGTCGATTTATTAGGCTATGATTTAGATGTCAGCACAAAAATAGCTCATGGCACCTGTTTTCGCTTAATAATTAATAAATCTTAAGCTGATTAAAATTGCTATTCATAGTTTTAACCTGTAAAACAAAAATCAATTTAATACGAATGAACACATTTAATGAACGATATAAAAGAAGTCCCCAGCGAACCTGAAAATATTGTTATCTCGCAAACTGTTGCAATTTTAGTGGACGGAAACAATATAGAGCGCAGCATCCATACAGAAGCAAACGACACTAACACCATGCTCAATTTTGATGCATTGATTCCAAAATTATTGGTTAATCGTGGGCTCAGTCGCCTGGTTTACTTTCGGGAAGGAAAACACATATCAAATAAATTGCAGGAACGTTTACATAACTTTTATCATGGCTCAGTTCGTCCTTGTCATAAAAGCGCAGATATTCCACTTTCGATTAATGCCATACAATTGGCCAATAAAGTTGACACCATTATTATCATGTCTGGTGATTCTGACTATATTGAATTGGTTAGGCATCTAAAATCGGAAGGTGTGCGTGTTGAAATAGCTGCAGTGGCGAGTACAACTTCGAGGTTTATTGTTGAAGAAGCAGATCATTTCCATGAGATAACCAAGGAAGACTGGTTCACGTTACCCACTAAAAAAACGAAAAGCCGACGTAGTAAAAAATAAATGAGTTATCTCACATTATTATTAAAGGCTATTGATCCAGATCAATACCTTTTTTCCGTTATTTATTAGACTTAAATTGAAGATATAATTGAAGTATCAATAATTGAGGAACCTTGATGAAAAAATCATTAATAGTATTATTTCTTTTATTCTTCGTTGCTATCTCAGTAATCAATTTTCAGAATAACACTGTTACTCCTGAAGAAGATGAATTCTTACTTCATGCGGAATCAAGTGAGCGTCTATTAGCAATCATGCAAGATATTTCTACTCTGGCGAGTCGGAATAACATAGAAGAGCCTGTAAAACTAACAGAAGAAGATATGACTGGTCTAATTGAAGCTACTGAAGAACTTCTTTTCTATGCTGAGTTAATGTCTATAAAAGTTCCGGCGAATGTATCGGAAGAAAATCAAAGTGTTGTTTTTAGCGCTATGGCGAGCAAGCTTTATAGCGAGGCATTAAATATTCAACAAATAACAAAAAATTATAACCTTCAGATTACCGATCATTCTGAACAATATATCCTTGATGAAGCATTTCAACGCCTTAGTCAAACTTGTAATGCTTGCCATCAGTTATTCCGCGATCAATAACCCCTCAAAAATTTCCATACGAAGTTAAGCTTCAATCTCTAAATAGTACTTTTTCAGCTATACCTTCGTTTTCCTCAAGTTAAACTTATTTTGGTCGATATTATTAATACCAAATGCGAAAACAACACGGGCAGAAAACACATGACTCAACGAATACTTTATATACTCGTACCGGACAGTAATATCAGTCCTTTTGATGTTACCTTGGCTGCAGATGCTGGGTTCACACAGATTCTGCCTTTTACAGGAGTTAAACCTGAAGATGTTGTGTCATTAGTCCAGGATTCAATTTTTTGTCGTCCGCCAAAACGTTTTAATGATACCGGTATATTTTTAGGTGGCCGTGATGTTCATATGGCTACAGATATGTTTGAAAATGCAAAAAAAGCCATGGTCGGTCCATTTGAAGTAGGTGTATTTGTTGACCCTAATGGTGCTTATACCACTTCAGCCAGTATTGTTGCTTTGGTTGAGCAAGCCGTTCTTAAAAGAACTGGCGAAAGTTTGGAAGGCCGTACAGTTTCTGTTTTTGGTACAGGCCCAGTTGGTTTATCCGCAGCTGTACTCGCAGCTCAACAAGGAGCCAAGACAACACTTTGCCAATTAACTGCAGATGACGACAAGCATGCGGCAAGACGCTTCTGCGAAAGATATAACGTAGATGTTTCATGGGCTAGTGCTCAAACTCATCATGAAAAAGCAGATATTCTTAAAGAAACAGAAGTTGTTATATGTGCTGCTAAAGCAGGGATTCGTATTCTAGAAAAAGAAGAACTGGATTTTGCAGAAAAGCTTCTCGTTGCAGCCGATACCAATGCCGTACCACCAACAGGTATTGAAGATATTGAAGCAAACGATAAATTCAAACCTGTTGAAATGGCGAAAAGCACCTTTTGGGGCATTGGATCATTGGCGATAGGTAATCTTAAATACAAAACTCAATATGGCTTATTCGTAAAAATGCAGCAATCAGAAAAAGCTGCGTTACTTGATTTTAAAGAAGCTTACCAATTTGCAAAATCAGAACTACACCATTCCGATCTCAAAAAAGACGCCGCATAAATTAATAATTCGTGTGGCAACTTTAGAATTGAATTAGTCACACGGATATTTTGAAGCCAAGACAATACCCGCTGATACTTCAGCAGATTCAGATTGAAGTTCAGGATGTAACTTTAAGCCGTCAATAACTTCTCTTGCGAGCGATTCAGGTTCTTTACCATCAGGTAAACAAACGCGTGGAATATCAGAATCTTTTCCATGATGGCAATCGCAAGGTGTTACATACCAAACACACATCATGCCCTTAGAGCCATTAAAACCGTTTTCTAGTGATGTTTCACATGCTTCTAAAAGATCCGCTCCGGTCGGTGCGGCCTGTATATTTGGGCTTAATACTATTAGAAACACAAGTTTTTTTAAGTTTTTCATGGAAAATGCGACATTTAATTTGAATTATTCAGATTATATACGCATAGTAGCGCCCCTAAAAAAGACTGTCAGTTTTTAACCATCATTGGAGAACCCCATGAAATTAGCAAAAGATAAAGTCGCAGTTGTAAATTACACCTTAAAAGATAAAGATGGCGAAATTATCGATGAGTCCAATGATGGGACATTTAACTACTTACATGGTGCAAGAAATATTATTCCTGGTCTGGAAAACGCATTAGAAGGTAAAGAAGCCGGCGATAAAACCAGCGTTGTTATTGAACCTAAAGATGCTTATGGCGAACGTAGCCTGGAGCAAATACAACGTGTCCCTATAGATATGTTTCCTGATGATGCCGAAATAAAAGAAGGCATGCAGTTCGAAACAGAATCTCCTGATGGTGCGCCTGTTATCGTAACGGTTACAGCAATAGATGCGGGTGAAGTGGTAGTTGATGGAAACCATCCTTTAGCCGGCGTACAACTTCATTTTGATGTAGAACTTATCGAAGTACGAGATGCTACAGAACAAGAACTAGAGCATGGTCACGTACATGGACCACATGGACATGACCACTAATGGATCTGAAAACGTTCTTAAAAAAATTAAGTAGCGAACCTGAATCAATCGAATTTACCGATACCATTTCTACTATTGAACAGTATTATGATTACACGCCTACTGCATTTATTAATGGCGATGTGACAAATGACGCGGGACAAAACGAAGGCTCTTGTAAAATACTAGCCTTTGCATTTATTAATAATTTGACGATAACAGAAACGTTAAATTGCTTCGGTAATTATTACCGCAATGATGTACTAGATAATCCTGCTGGAGATGATCATCAAAATATACGCCAATTTATTCTCGATGGTTTTGAAGGAGTGAAATTTAACGCTCTGCCATTACAATTCAAAGGTTAAAAATAATACGTAATAGAAATCCTGGAACGTTGGATTATTTAGTGTAATTCAATAATGACAAATGTTACCGGCATACTACTATTATTTGTCACTTCAAATGATCGACCAGAGTCCTCAACAATATATTCCCCAGCCGATATCGTATGCTCTCGTGATCCATCACTATATTCAATATTTGTGCTCCCCTGGTCAGTTTGAACAAATACAACAGGATAGCCTGTCGCTTTCCATTCTATAGACTCATCTTTTCCAATTGTGACACGGGATTGATGAAAAGCTTGATTATTAAGTTCTACTTGTCCTGGTAATGAGCTATCTGCATGATTAACGTTTTCAGCGTATTGATTTTTTTTGTTAAGTATCCCAATTATTCGAAAAAGGTTTGTGTCTGTGTTTTCGACTCTATGTGTAACCGGTTGCATAAGATAATTAATATTATATGCCACGTTACCGGGCTGCCAAACATCATCATCCGTGGCAAAGACACTTTTCATTTCCTCGCCTAGAACTTGAGAACTAATTAATGCTGATGATATGGAAACATATAAAATAGGTCGGTTGTGAATATGGTATAGCGTTATATCAGCAGGTGGAATTTGAATATCCATAATTTGCACAATTTCTCCATCATAAACCAGGTGATGCTTTGGTTCTTTATGAATGGGCAGAATGAGCTCTTCCGCATGAGAAATTGAATAAGAAAACACTATTACAAATATTATGATTATCTTTTTCAAAAAATTATTTTTCATTTTCTTATCCCGTAGAATGCATTTAAATATTGATTGATTGTGTTCTTAATTTTCCTTACTCCTCACCATATTCCTTTGTTTTTACACTACGAATCTAATTTTAGAAAGACTATACACTCAATCCGGCAATGTATCCTGAAAACTAGGCCCACTGAAAGTTGTGCCCTCAAAAAGGACCGGTGGCGATGATGCACTAAGTAGTTTTGCCATTACAATTTAAGGGTTAAAAGAAAAAGAAACACGCAATTGACAAACCAAAATAGATAACAATAATTGTCCAATAACCACCGGGTTCATCTGCTTTATAAACAGTGCGACCCGATGCCTTATCTTTTGCATAAACGTTACCCGTGAATAAACAATAAACGGTATAACAAAAGACCAACACACCAATTCCTTTAAACACTCCCATAAATTTCACCCTTCAAAGATACAATTTATACTTTCATTAGTTTAATGCTTTTATCCCTGCTATTAGATTCCATGTTAATTTATCCAATTCAACAAAAAATGTATTTTCTTCACTTCTCTTGTTCAATAACACCGCCCAACTATAACCATGTTCAGTTCGCACCATAATTGATGCCGAACCCGGCAAAGAACCAACATGCCACCAATTATTATATTTATTTACATTCCATCCTAATGCATAACTATGGTTTTTTCTTGATGGAGTTGTCATTAGTTTAATAGTTTCTTTATTAAGAATATCATGCCCTCGTCCATCTATACTTAATAAAAATTTAACTAAATCAACTGCATTTGCAATCCAACCGCCGTGTGAATCCATTCTTTCTATAGAAATATTATAAGGCGACCAATCTGTATCTGAATAATAACTTACTTCAAAAACTGAATTTGAAGGGTTCTTTTCAGCAATAGAAAAACTCTTCGCTCCAATTTTCTGAAAAATATTTTTTTGCACATATTGCTTATAAGGAATGCCGCTAAGTTTTTCTATCACTCGACCTAATAAACAATAGCCAAAATTTGAATATGCATATTCGGTTCCGGGTTTTTTATCGATTGGTTTTTCTTTCAATACCCAACGAATTAAGTCTGCTTGCGATAATTTATCTTTATGAGACATTGGATCATCACTATCATTAGTCCATTTTTTTCCAGCAGTATGTTCTAATAAATGACGTACTGTGATTTGATGTAATAATTTATTTTTCACAGGGAAAAGGTCATTTAAAATACCTTGCCTCCCAAATATCTTATCTTCAAGGTGTAACTTTCCTTCTTCCATTAACTTCATTATTGCAACTGTCGTAATAGGTTTACTCAGACTTGCAATACGAAATTTATGAGTGATATTTACCGGAACCCTATTATCAATATCTGCAAAACCATATCCTTTCGCAAAGATGATGTCTTCTTGTTTTGCAATCGCAATCGACAAACCTGATATTTGATAACGTTGTATAAACTGCTCAATAGTTTTATCTATAAATTCACGATCTGCTTTATTTTCAAAAGTATTTATAGAAAAACTATCTTCCGCATAAACTATCGGTAAACTAGAAAGAAAAAAGAAAAACAAGAATAATTTTAGTCGCATAATAAAAGCTAAACTACCAAGCCAGAAACGTACCCTGATGACCAGGCCCACTGAAAATTGTAACCTCCTAGATGCCCAGTTACATCTACTGCCTCACCAATAAAAAATAAGCCCGCTTGGCTTTTACTCTCCATTGTTTTGGAAGATAAGCTATTTGTATCAATACCACCAATAGTCACTTCTGCTGTTCGATACCCTTCTGTACCTGATGGCTTTAATTGCCATGCAGTTAAGTTTTCTGCAATTTCATTTAATACTTTATCCGGAATATCAGCGATATAGTTATTTCGCCAATCTGACCAAAATAAGTCTTCTAACTCTTTAACTAACTTCTTTGCTAATTTCTGCGTAAATAAATTACGTAGCAATAATTTAGGATTCTCTTTTTTTGTTTTATTTAGTAATAAAGCCAGATCATCATTTGGGAAAAGGTTTATTAAAATACTATTACCAGTATTCCAATAACTGGATAATTGCAACGCAGCAGGACCACTTAACCCACGATGTGTAAAAAGAATATTTTCATGAAATTGTTTATTAGCTGTCTTAAGAATAACCTCTTGAGAGACACCACTTAATCGTTCAAAAATTTCTTTATAATTATCACTAAACGTAAACGGCACTAATCCAGCTCGTGTAGGCAAAACAGAAATATTAAATTGTTTAGCGATCTTATAGGAAAAATTTGTCGCTCCCATTTTTGGAATAGACAAGCCACCTGTGGCAACCACTAAACTTTGTGATTCAAACTCACCTAGATTAGATTCTAATTTAAAATTCGTATTAGTCTTATTTCCTTCTTCTGATGAAATAACTGAACTGATTTCACAATGTTTCCGAATTTGGACGCCTGCTTGTTCACACTCCTTTAGCAACATCGCTAAAATTTCCTTGGCTGAGCCTTTACAGAATAATTGGCCATGAGATCTTTCTTCATAAGGTATCTCGTGTTTCTCAACCAGATTAATAAAATCAAATTGTGTATAACGACTTAAGGCTGATTTACAAAAATGAGGATTATTAGAAAGAAAGCAGTCAGGTTCAATATTTAAATTCGTAAAATTACATCGCCCACCACCAGACATCAGGATTTTCTTACCTACCTTATTGCTACTATCCAATACTAATACGCGCCGTCCGCGTTGAGCCGCAGTGATAGCGCAAAGCAAACCCGATGCCCCGCCGCCAATAATAATGACGTCATATATCATTTTTTAATCTGGATATTTATCTAGGTTTATAGAAATGAACAAACATAATCCGATACTTCTAATGTTCGTATATCAAAGGCCGAACTGCCTGGTACATTAAATTCGCCACCAGCTTCAACTTTTATCCAATCATCAGCGTCACTTAAACGATATTCGACTGTGCCTTGAGTAATTTCCATTAATTCCGGTGCATCAGTATTGAAATGATATTCACCCGGTAACATTAAGCCTAATGTCTTGATTGAACCATCAGAGAACTTAATTGTTCGACTACTAACATTACCATCAAAATAGATATTCGCTTTAATTACCACAGAAACTTGATCAAATGTACTCACGTTAATACTCCAAAAGGAAAACAAAAGAATCGGTATAATAGCGTATTATTATCAAAATTATGAAGGAACCTCTAAACAAATCATGACCGGTCAGCTTGAAATATCACAAATTGAAACTGATCTTGGTATCAACACCAAAGCAGCGATTATCGAACAAATTCAGCACCCGGTTTTAGATGAACATGGTATTCATCTACATATAAAGCGCGATGACTTATTACACCCTGTTATTTCCGGGAATAAATGGCGAAAACTAAAATACACACTGCTTTATGCTTTAAATAACGGACATCAACATCTTGTTAGTATGGGAGGTGCTTATTCGAATCACTTACATGCGCTTGCCTATATTGGGCATAAACTGAATATAAAAACTACTGGGCTAATACGTGGAGAACAACCAGAACAAGAAAGCCATACCTTATCTGATCTGAGAAAATGGGGAATGACCCTGGAATTTGTCAGCCGTAGTGAATTTCGTGAATTAAGAAAAAATCGTGAACATAACGACAAGCTAGAAAAGAAATACGCTGGCTATTGGATACCTGAAGGCGGTGCAACTCAATATGCATTAAGGGGTATTAGCGAAATACTAAAAGAAATCGATATAGAATATGATACCTTAGCATTAGCTTGCGGCACAGGTACAACACTAGCAGGCTTAGTGAAAACGCTCCCCTCTACTCAAAGAGTACTCGGCTTTTCATCACTAAAAGGCGGCGGTTTTATTGAGAAAGATATAAAAAAATTATTAAAAAAGAAATCGATTACCAATTGGTCAATAAACTTTGACTATCACTTCGGCGGCTTTGCAAAAACGAATGATGATTTACTATTCTTTATGGAAGAATTCCAATCACAAAACAACATCCCATTAGAACCAATCTATAACGGTAAAATGTTATTCGGATTACTGGATTTAATTAAAGAAGGTCGATTCAAAAAGGGACATCAATTTATTGCGATTCATACTGGTGGATTACAAGGATACAGAAAATAAACTTTCATTAATTACTATTATAGTAAAAAAGATAACCATTAATTAATAATTCAACTGCACTCATGTCATCTATTCATATAGATCGATAGATTATGCTGTAGCTAATTCATCTGCAAACTGATGATTTACATCACGATGGTGGGCTTCATCTTTTCTTACTAACAATACGACATCTCGTAATCTGGAATCAGCCGGCATATCCCAATAATCAATAGCTATTTGCGGCGCTGGAACATTTTCATGTTCACCATTATCGATACCCGCTAAATACTCGGTATAACTATAGACCGCCTCTTCTTCAAAATAACCAACAATACGGTGTGCCGTTTTCGATGAACATATATAAATCAGAAAAAAGAAGTTGTAGAAAATACCTTGTGCAAGCAAAACTAAAAAACGTTCAAATAAAGAAGGCTGTGCAATATGCATAAACGTCATTAAATGCATACGTTCATTCTCTGCTTCCTCTAGCAATACACGAATCCAGCCATTATTCGTATTTTCCATACGACGTAATGCACGTAGATGTTGTAAAGCCCCGGCAACCATACCAGGTACGGCAGCAACGGTTTCTAAAACAATAGCGCGATGACCATAGCGTTTGGAAAAAAATACATCAGCAAAAAAACGTAAGGATTTTGTAAAAGCATAGGCAACTCGATCAGACAAATCCTTTGCTTCGTGATGTTTTTCTAGTAAGTCATTATCAGGCATTGTAATACTCCTTTTTAAGGATGGATTAACTTTCTACATAAATATTGTAAATCAAGCAGGACTTTCTACAGCCTTGCCAGAATCTTCTTGCTTCGATACAGAAGTTAATCCGAATTCATCTAAGATAGAATACAATGCAGGCACAACTAATAAAACAAGTAATGTAGTAACCAACAAACCGAATACGATACTGGTTATCAATGGTATTAAAACTTGTGCCTGTGTGCTCTTTTCAAAAAGTAATGGAATCAAACCGGCTATTGTTGTTACTGAAGTAAGTAGTATTGCACGAAATCGTTCACGACTCGCCAGTTTAGCTGCTTCTACCACACTATGTCCTTCGCGTGCTCGCTGTTTTAAAAACTCAACTAATAAAATCGAATCATTGACGACAATACCTGATAGCGAAACAAAGCCCATCATGCTTGGCATAGATAGATCCAGCCCCATGATCAGATGTCCCCATATGACACCAATCAATGCCAGCGGTATAGCGACCATCACAGTAAGTGGTTCAACATAACTTCTAAACTGAAAACTTAATAATATAAAAATACCAATTAGTCCGAGCATAAAACCTCGACGAATAGAATTTGCTGTTGTTGTACCTGAGTCTGCTTCACCCTTGATTTCTATATTCACCGCGGGATAACGTGTTTTTAAGTCTGGGTAAAAGTTTTCCATCGTATGACTAATAATTGAAAGCGCATTAGCATATTGAGTATCGACATCACCTTGCACGGTAACTGTTCGTTTACCATCGATACGATTAATTCGTGCATAACCTCTCGCATAATCAATATTAGCAATTACTGAAACTGGCACCAGACTTCCATCAGCAGTAATTATTCGAAAATCTTCAAAGTCATTTAGATTATTTTGATCTAAAGCACTTAGACGAACATCAACTTCATATGATTCCTGTCCCACCTGAATCTCGCTTGCCGTTGATCCATAAAAACTTGAACGCAATTGATTAGCAATGTTTGATGCATCCAGTCCCAAAGCTAAAACACCTTCTCGTAAACTTAATCGAATTTCAGGCTTCCCCGGACGTAAATCATCTGACAAATCCTGAACACCTTGATAACGACTTAACCAACTCTGAAGTTCTAACGATGCAGCTTTTAATGTCTCTATATCAGCACCACTTAAACGCATATCAATAGGCAAACCTGCTGGTCCGATTGCGGGTTCTTTATAATTTATACTTAGTACGTCCGGTAATTCACCGACTTCGCTTCGCCAATCATTAATAATATTATCAATACCACCGACACGCATTTCTGCTGTAAGTAAATCGACGCTGATTGTCGCAACATGAGAACCTGATTCACTGGCATCAATATTTTTATTAAACCTGACACTAGTGTTAACGACTAATGGTTTATTATCGACTTGTTCAGGAGTATATTTTTCATTGACACGATTTAATGCTGAAGTTATTTTTCCAACTATTGCTTCAGTACGCCAAAGCGGCGTGCCTTGTGGTAATAAAATGCGTGCTTCAATAACATCTCCTTCAATGTCCGGAAAAGCTTGAAACTTTAATATGCCGCTGGCCATCATGCCTATAGAAAAAACAAAAATACCAACGACTAATCCGAGAAATAGAAAGCGCCAATGAATCACCGTATCAATAGCCTTGCCTAAATATTCGTGCCGTAGATGATCAATGAACCCATCAAACTTTTTTCGAAATTGATTCGTCTCATCATGCTCATGATGATGTAAGGCATGAGCTAAATGTTGAGGTAAGATAAAAAAGGCCTCTATCAAACTCACTGCCATAACCAAAATCAAGGCAACGGGTAATACTTTAAGTACCTTACCTATATCACCTTCAATAAATGCCAATGGTCCAAAAACAGCAACGGTTGTAAGAAAAGAAGATGTAACACCGGGCGCTACCTGTTTTGTTCCATCTATAGCTGCTTGTAATGCATTCTTACCTTTATTTAAGTGCGTTGCGATATTCTCAGCTATGACTATTGCATCATCCATCAATAAACCTAACGCGATCAATAAGGCAACCATCGTGATCATATTGATGGAATAACCCAACATGGCCATCATTGCTAAACCACCCAGAAAAGAAACGGGTAAACCAATAACAACCCAAAATGAAAAGCGAATTTGGAAAAACATCCATAAGGTTAGAAAAACAAGGACTAATCCCTGCCAGCCATTCGTCAGCAACATCTGCAATCGATCTTGCACTATAGAAGCCATATCCTGAGTAAGGATAAATTTTACATTTGTAGGAGAACGTAATTGCTCTTGTTCTACAAAATGTTTTACATCATTAACAACATTGATCGTGTCTTGTTGTTTTGTCTTGGTGACTTTTAATACAGCTGCACGAACACCGTTGAATAATATTTTGTCTTCATCAAGTTCAAACTGATCCGTTATAGTAGCAATTTCACCGAGTCGAATTTCAGCGCCCGATGTTTCACTAATAACAATTAAATCTTCAAGTTCCTGTGGGGTTTTACGTTCGTCATCAAAACGAACTAATATGTCACTTTCTCTTGTTTCAATACCTCCTGCTGAGATATTGATATTCTGTCTGGATATCCTATCGGCAATATCAGTCATACTTAAACCATATTGTCTTATAACTAAAGCAGGCACCTCTATTCTTAACTGATGATCAGAAAACCCTTCAATTTGAACCTGAGAAATATTGTCTAACTCTTGCAAACGATCTTTAATCTGTTCAGCATAAGCTTTGAGATGGCTCACTGACATAGGACCAGTAACAGCAATAGAAACAACATTGTCTGTACGACCAAGTTGTTTTATAACGGGTAATTCACTTTGCTCAGGAAAGTTATCGATTGCTTCAACTTCAGTTTTAATATCATCAAGAAAACGAGACATATCGTTTCCTTCAAGCATTTTAACGACCGCAATACCAATACCTTCTCGTGATTCACATCGTATTTCATCAACATTACTAACACTATCAACAGCATCTTCGATACGTTGACAGATTGCTTGTTCTACATCTTCTGTACTTGCCGCGGGATAAACTACGCGTACTTCGACTTCAGCCGCAGCAAAATCAGGAAACGTTTCCCGTTTTAATGTTGGTAATGCAATTAAGCCAACAACGATCAACATCAGCATTAATAAATTTGCTGCTGTCGGGTGACTGGTAAAATAACGGATCATTTAAACGACCCTGTGGTGACAGAGATTAAATTATTGCTTAAGGTTTCATCGTTAATCGTACTTAATAACATACCTTTAATAGCAGGTATTAAATCAGAAACAATAAGCTTCTCTCCTCCTTCTAAACCAGATCCGATAGAAACAAATTCAGAATCAACAACATCAACTTCTACTTCCCTTATCTCTAAACGATTATCACTGTCGACCAAATACACTTTATCCTCATGTAATGCCGTTCTTGGTATAACAACTTGATTTACTATTGGCTTACCTTGTATTTCAACTTCAACAAACATTCCTTTTACTAGTGGTGGTCGCACACCGGGGATTGCATTTTCATAAGGTTCATCAACTTCGACAATAACTCCCATCGTTCTTGATTTAGGATCAATAGTGTCATTCATTCGTACAAACCGAGCATTCCACTCTACGTCGATTTCCTGTAAGCGAACCTTTGCTTTAAAACCTAATACCTTCTCAAACAAATCATCTGTAATTTCCATTTTTGATGTGTCACTAATAGGTACAAGAGGACGAACACGTGAGATTGGAATTTGCGCGGTTACTTCAGCTTTATGAATACCGTCGGCAATAGTCATAACATCACCAACCCGTACATACTGACCCACTTCTATATTGACTTCAGCAATCCGTCCATCAAAAGGAAGTATTACCGTCGTGTTTTCTAAATCTAACAAGCCACTAGCCAGTTTTGCTTCTTCACCCGCTAATTGTGCTTGTAATAACTTACGCTCGACAGGCAGTAAATTTAGAGCGTTTTTCAATGACTGAACACTCTGCAATTGTGATAAATAGGTTCGTTCTTGTTGATCAAGAGCTGAACGTGAAACCGCCCCCTTTTTAACAATATTTTTCAACCGTTCCAGTTCTTTTTTACCTGATTCCAGAGATTTATTTTCGATTTCCAATGAAGCACGAGTATTAATTTCTTCCACATAATTTTGATCAAGTTGCGCTTTTGTAGATTGTATAGTGGTTTCTATTTCAGCAATGGTTAGTTCATATTCGGCAGGATCAATTCTTAGCAAAATACTTCCTGCTTGAACAATACTGCCTTTCTTTAAATTAGGTAGCATTTCAATAACTTTACCATCGACCTCAGCAACAGCATCTAATATGACACTTGGCACAGTACTGCCATAACCAACGGCGCTAGGAACAAGATCAACAACAGGAATATTTATTACTCTTACTGATTGCGATATTTCCTGCATATCGAGTTGTGTAGGCTGTTTACTCGTTTTAACGAGAATTGCGGTAATGAATACTCCGATCAAAATCGGCACAACAAGTAACCAGCGTTTTTTCTGAAGTTCAATTAAGTTGATCGCCATTTTAAATCCTTTGTCTAGCTAAATGATTGAGATACTTGTAAAACCATTAATCTAAATAATTCTAGTATATTCTATTTGTTAATACTTATTACATCATCAGGCTAATAAAACTAATCTATTTATGACTTTTCATAATTCATAAAACTACGAAGAAGCGAATATAAAGCTTTATGAAATTGGTGGTGAAAAAGAGTAACGATTTATGCTGCGACGCGGATTAGCGCGTCTAGCATGATATCCAATGATTATTAATTAAGATCTGATACAGCGGCATTCCATAATGCTAATTGAGTGTTAGATTGGATATTGAGTATTACTCCCACATCGCAAGCAGACTCTGATTCCAGACTCTTATCTTTAGTTGCATCAGCCCAAACTACATTAGCGATCATTTCATATTTTATGGGTGAATTACTTAGCATAACTTCCAGATCTAAAATTGCACCAATAGGGACTGGAACATCAATATTTAACTTCATACCACTCATGGAGACATCTTCAGATTGAGAGGGGAAAACCTTGCCTTCTAGCGTTTCTGCATCAGGTGCTGTTCTTACCCGGATAGAAACATCAGCGTGTTCTTCTGTTCTTGCTTCGTGTCGATGTTCGTTCATTAACTATCTCCATATATTATTCAATTCTAAATTGAGAATACTTCCTTGTTAATTGTATCTCTTCGTAAATACCTGCTATTTCACATCATGTATTATCTTTAGCAAGGCATCTCCATGTCGGTTCACCATTTTTTCACTGACTTTCTCTATTTGCAAGAACTCTGATTTAGTCTCAGGTAATATCTTTGCCATTTCTATAATGGCATGATTATCTAATATCCATTTTCTTGGTCTATTTCGTTCACGCGCTGTAATTTCTCGCCATGCCGCAAGTTCTTTTACAATTTCTAATTGTCTTCCTTTCATCCTTTTAGCAGAAAATATTTTCTTCCACATATTCGATGGATCAGGTTGATAGGTTTCCGGTTTTAATAACCTTTCTATTTGTCCATTAAAGTCATGCAGGTTTTCCACATCTTTTATTTTCTCTAGAAACACTTCATAGACTTTACCAAGATAGATCGCATCATCTGCGGCGTATCTCAACTGTTCTTTTGTTAACGGTCTTTTTTTCCAGTTGGTTCGAGCATGACCTTTATCCAATTCAATATCTAATACTTCTTTAACGAGATTTCCATAGCCTATGCCTTGTGCATAATCAAATAGTGGTGCTGCAAGCTGGGTATCAAATAGTGGTGTAAAAACAGAACCTTTAATATTAAAAAATAATTCCAAGTCCTGATGCGCGGAATGCAATACTTTTGTTATTGATTCTTTATAGAGTAAATCATATAAAGGGGACAGATCATTAATGACAATAGGATCTATTACAGCATGCACAGTCCCATTGGAAATCTGCACTAAACATAACTCGGGATAATAAGTACTAACGCGTTCAAACTCTGTATCAACAGCTAACCATGCCGAATCACTAAATTGATCGCATAATGTTAATAATGATTCATCATTATCAATAAAAGAAAATTTTTCAGTCATATTTATTTTAGTCCTTTTATAAAGCGCCTGATTCTTGTAATACTGAATTAATTGTATCTGCCATAACACGGTATCCATCTTTATTTGGATGAACAGTGTCGGATTTAAGTGTCTTATCTTTCAATACGTCTAGAACTAGATTTTCAATGAAAATAACATTCGTTGATTCAGCAATTGATTTATAAACTTCCGCCGTAGATAAAAACAATCCCGGTTTTGGAACACCGAGTAAAACTACAGGAATATTTTTATCTTTCGCTAGTTGTATCATCGCTCGTACATTCGTTTCCATTTTAGCCGCATTCTTTTTACGTAATAGATCGTTACCACCGTGACACAATATTAATAACTTCGGTTGATATTCTTCCAGTGCATCAGTTAAACGTGCTAATCCCTCTGTGGATTCTTCACCGGAAACTCCGGCATTAATCACCTTTCTTCCAGTCAATGATTCTAATACAGCGGGATAACTTTCACCTTCTTTCGCACCGTTACCATTAGTAAGACTGTCACCAAAGGCGAGAATAACTGCATCAGTTGATAATCTTGATAGCTTCGGAGCGTCATCACCACAAGCACTGATCAAGATAAGAATGATAACGCTAATTAAAACTTTAATTTTCATATATATGTTTTTTTTGGATAACCATATTCTTACATTGTTACAACACAGTTACGACCATTCTGTTTTGCTTTATAAAGTGCCGTATCTGCGGCCTTTAGTACTTCATCTACTTTAAGATATTTTTCATTTGGTGCAGCAACACCAATACTGATGGTAACAGAGACGGTTTTTCCTGCTCTTTCTTTACTGCGTCGCCCGCGTCGTTGTTTGGCCTTATCTTTTGATTTAGGACGATGTTCAGCATCTCGTAATGCCATTCGATATGCTTCTACATCTAAACGAACAGCTTCCAGAAAAGGCTTACTGTATTCAATATCTTTTCCTGGAAAGACAATACAAAACTCTTCGCCGCCATATCGATAAGCCGTGCCGCCGCCCTTTACGGTTGCTATATTCCTGGCAACCATTTTCAATACTTCGTCACCAACATCATGACCATGCGTGTCATTAAAGCTTTTAAAATGATCGACGTCAGCCATGGCTAAAACATAACGCTTACCTAATCCTTTTAACTTTTCGTTTAATGCTCGCCGACCAAGTAAACCGGTTAAATCATCGCGATAAGCCATATCATGAGCACCACGCATTAGACTGATAATCAAACTAACACCGACAAAGCTCAACATGATTACCGATATTTTTTGCAATCCAAAAAAAGCCAAAGTAATAAAGCTGAAAATAAGTACCGACAGCAAAGCAGTAAAGTATTCATTATTCGTTTTGCAGAGACGATAGATTCCGACCACAAATACCAGACAATAAAGAAGTGATCCATTGATAGACAATAAGTAATTATCAAATGGACGAATTTTAAAGTAGTCATTCATCACCATGACCAAACTAGCTTCCGGCACCATTTTAAAAATAGTGTATGCGACAATGAACAACATCGGGACAAGAGTACTAATTAGCACACCATATCGATTTCGCATTCCCCTTTCCGGTAGAAATAAAAATGTAAATAACATTAGCGGTAATAACAAACTGATAATGGTATAGGTAAAAAATGTGCGAGGTTCATTCAGCGAAGTTTGTAATTCTGTCTGAATGAAATAATAAATTAAGAGTAATGCAAGGGAGACTGTAAATAAACGTGCATGGTTATAATTAATACATAACAACATTGCGATGCCAATAGTCGCATACGGCAGCCAGTTGAGTAATTGCTGATATTCTGTACTTAAAGCAATTGCTGGTTCCCGAGAGTAGAGAGCAGCGGATAATAAAACAACAACAGGTAATAACCTGCGCAGCAAAAGTAGAGGCATAAATTAACTTTGTCTAAAAGTTAAAAGCTCACAGTTCTTTTTCCATCTCCAATAACATATTATCTTGTTCTTCGAGTTTTGCTCTATGTTCAGCAATCTTCTTTTCGTATATTTCAAGCTCTTGCTTCAAAGATGCATTTTCTTCTTCAAGAGTTGTAATTTTTTCTTTCGCTTCTTGTAGTTTCATATCTTCCGCATTCGCAGTAAAAGATAAACCTAGCGCAAACAATCCCGCTAAAAGACAAGACATGATTTTAGTGTTAATTATTTTTTTCATAGTCAAAACCCAATAACTCCAATTCATTTAATTTAAGCAACACATTATTCAAAGCTTCTTCAGTATAAGCCTTTGCGGGCAATTTCCCCCAAACAGGCGCTGGCCATGCTGGATCTGAATGATAACGTACAACATGGTGTAAATGACACTGTGGAACGATATTTCCCAACGCCGCGATGTTCATTTTATCACCATTAAAGATTTTCATAAGAAATTCTGCCAAAAATGAGGATTCCAGCAATAATTGTGACTGATCCTCGGCTGATAATTGGTATATCTCACTAATCCCTTGCCTATCCGGAACCAGAATAAACCAGGGATAATTCGCATCTCGCATCAATAAAAGCTGCGACAACTTAAATCTGCCAAGAACGACACAGTCCTCCTGTAATTGCGGATGTAACTCAGCCATCAGAGTGCATCAATTCCTGCTTACAATGCCGGCAATAATACCGTACACCTTTCAAAACGCGGTTATGTCGGATACGCGTCAGTTCATGCGTACGACAAGAACAAAGATAATCAAAGCGCTGATAATTCCTGGTTGGTAAGCCCTTAAGATCAAAATTACAGGTCACGCTGGCATCAGCATTGAACATTTCCATGATATTTTTCCACTCTTTTCCGTGCGGCTGTGTCTTTCTCAATCCATAGACACTATCAACAATATAATGTGCGACTTCATGAGGTACCGTTGTTGAAAGATTCTCAGAATAATAACGAGCGAAGATATAAGGGTTATAACGAATCATGCGCTGAGATTTTTTAACCTTATACATCCCTGCTGCTCTACCCTTTAGGTCAAACATTACCGGGACAGGTTTGAACGTATGTTCCAATAAGGTACTGGCTTGAGTGATATAGGATTCAGTTGCAGAAATAATCTGCTCTTGTTGTTCTGTTTCAAGGGGGATGATGTTTAACATATACCCAAAATGCTTGAAGATGCGGAATTTAGACGACTCCACGGATGGAGTCGGTAGAACGAAGCAGGAAGCCAGAGCCGAGTGCGTTTGTTTTTATTCAGAGCGAGGCGCGACGACGCGCATGGCTGCCCTCTGTAAGGAGAAGCACCAACCGTAGGCGCTTTAGGCGACGACGTCTGGATAAAAACAAATGTGCTATAAACCTGCATACTTAAGTATATTGGGTATGAGACCGAACTCTGCCACATCATTAGAAAAGCGGCAAATGTTTACCGTAAATTGTTATTAACACATCTAGAAATGACTAAAAACCTCACGATCAGCGCCATTCAAGCATAAACTTAAGCTGGTATATCGATTGCATTTGTAATCACAACTTTAAAGAATATTACCTTGGGAATATAAGATTGGCTTCATCGGTTACACAAAATACAGGTATCGCCGCGCTTCTTAATGCGCAGAATAATAAGGCGCCGCCTGCTGAAACAACGACCAGCATATTTGGTGAAGATGGCTTTACCTTTGGCGATATCATCGACATCGTAAATCCGCTGCAACACATCCCTATCATCAGTAATATATATAGAAAGATTACCGGCGACACAATTGCGCCTGCGATGGAGATTGCCGGTGGTGCATTATTCGGCGGCCCGCTTGGCGCTGTTGCATCTCTAGTCACAACAGCATATCAATCTTACATTCAGGATAATAAAGATAGTGCCAATCCAAATTCACCCTATGGCGAAAACGAGACTACTGCTCTTGCAATCAATACTTCGCAACAGTTTCCAAACGCGATCAGCAATAGCGATTATTCAGTGACAGGTCCTTTAAAAGAAGTGGCTAATACTACTGCATCGGTGAAAAGCATGAGTGGTTGGACTCTTAATTCTGAATTTATAAATAGAGAAATACCAGATAAAGAAACAATCAATAATCAGGTGAGTTTAAATACGATAAGAAACAAACATCATTATCAAGCTGGAGACGGTATCGTCAATCTAGCTCATAGAAATACAGACGAATATACGAATACAATTTCATCGAGAAATTCGCCCGGAAAAACAATTGATGTCGTTCTTGGATCAAATACCAATCCTGGATAATCCTTTCGCTTTATAGCGGTCTTTTTTGTGCTAATTTAGTTTGATAAAAATTAACGATATATTTTTCAATTTCAACAACTAAAAACAACGTAAAAGAAACAGCAATAATATTGAGCCAACTTGCAACTGAGATCGGCGCTGTTTTAAATAATTGATGACATACTGAAGTGTAAGTAAACATCAATTGAAAAACGACTACAGCAAAAACGCCTATCAAAACTGCTTTATTACCAAATAAACCATTAAAGTTAATAACATTAGCTTTCAGGTAACGGGTATTAAAAAGATAAAATATTTCAAAAAACACAATCGCATTTACCGCAACTGTTCTTGCTTCATTGATACTTGCTTCCTGAGATACTTCATACATAAATAGTCCGTATGCGCCTACCGCCATAACAACAGAGACTAAAATAATTCGCCATAATAAATTAAATTCAATTAGCGGTTTATCAGGATTACGTGGTGGGACTGTCATTGAATACTTTTCTACCGGCTCAAAGGCAAGCGTAATCGCAAGTGTAACTGCCGTTATCATGTTTATCCAAAGGATATGTAAAGGTAATACAGGTAACGAACCACCGATAATAATTGCCCAAATAATAACAAGACATTCACCACCATTAGTGGGCAAAATAAACATGATTGTTTTTTTAAGATTATTAAATGCCGTTCGTCCTTCTTCTACGGCATTAGCAATGCTGGCAAAATTATCGTCCGTCACCACCATATCAGCAGCATCTTTCGATACTTCGGTACCGGTAATACCCATCGCAATGCCGATATCCGCTTGCTTTAAAGCCGGAGCATCATTAACCCCATCCCCGGTCATAGCGACAACTTCTCCCTGATTCTGCAATGCTTGAACTAACCGCAGCTTATGCTCAGGAGAAACTCTTGCGAAAACATTTGCCCTTTTTGCAACCTGTTGGAATTCTTCATCATTGAGCTTATCAAGTTCAATACCCGTAAAGACTTCTTCGCCCAAACTCATTTTATTAGCAATAGCCCGGGCAGTTTGAGCATGGTCACCGGTAATCATCTTTACACTTATCCCTGCTTGGCGACATGCCACCATAGCGTCTACCGCTTCTTTTCTTACCGGATCCAACATGCCGGTTAAACCCAACAAAATAAATTCACCGCTCTCAATATCTGAAAAACTTAATACTTCCTGTTGTGGTGAAACATTTCTATAAGCGATTGCTAAAACTCTGGAACCTTCTGAGGCAAGATCATGAGCCCGCTGTATCCATTCATCACGAGAAAAATCATTTTGCGAATCAGCCTCTAATGAATCACACAATTCGATAACGCATTCAGGGGCTCCCTTTAAAAAAATAAAACCATTACTAAAATGATCATGATTTAACGTTGCCATATACTGTTGCTCTGATTCGAACGGTATAACGTCATCTCGTGGGAAAGATTTTTTTTCATTACTCTGTTCAAGTAAGACCTTACTTGCGGCGACTAAAAGGGATGCTTCAGTAGGATCGCCTTCGATTGACCATATGCCCTCTTTATTATGCAAAGAGGATTCATTACATAATAAACCTGCACGTAAAAGTAAAAGCAAAGCTGGGTACTGATCGATATCGACATGATTTTTATCACTAAGAATTGAACCTGTCGGATCATATCCGGTTCCATTTAAATCAAAGTCCCCTTCTGCATTTATAATGCGAGTCACTGTCATTTCATTACGTGTTAACGTACCGGTTTTATCTGTACAAATAATTCCCGTACTACCTAATGTTTCTACTGCGGGTAACTTTCTGATAATGGCATTTCTACCCGCCATACGTGTTACACCGATAGCGAGCGTGATAGTCATTATAGCAGGCAAGCCTTCAGGTATGGCGGCAACGGCGATAGCGACAGCGATCATAAAAGCATCGATTGCAGGTAAACCTTGTATCAGAGTGCCGTATGCATAAACAGCAACGCAGCCTAGTATTATAATCAACGTCAGTGTTTTACTAAATGAGGCAAGTTGTTTTGTTAAAGGTGTCTCTACGTTTTCGATGCCTTGTAACATCTCGGCAATCTTTCCAATCTCAGTGTTGTCACCAGTTTCTGTAACAATGCCGATGCCTTGACCAGAAGTCACAAAAGTACCACTGAAAATCATATTAATCTTATCCGCTATTTCTACATCATCCTTAATTGCATCGGTATGTTTACTTACCGGCAAAGATTCACCAGTCAGTGCAGATTCATCAAGATGTAAATTCCGCGTATGAAATAAACGTAGATCAGCCGGGATACGATCCCCCGAACTCATCAAAACAATATCGCCGGGAACAAGTTGTTCAGCTGGAATGATTATTTGCCGCCCTTCTCTAATCACTGTTGCTTGTAATGACAGCATCTTTTTTAAGGAGGCTAATGCAGCTTCTGCTTTAGATTCTTGCAGAAAACCAATGACAGCATTAATAATGACGACGCCGAAAATAACACCCGCATCAATCCATTCATCCAGCGCAGCGGTGATAACACCCGCAACAATTAATATATATATTAAAAAATTATGAAATTGCAGAAAAAAACGCTTTATTGGATTTGAATGTTTCTTTTCAGTAATGCGGTTATAACCGTAGGCCGCCAAGCGTTCTTCAGCATTGTGATTCGATAAACCGTTTTCTGAAGCTTCCAGTTTATCAAACACAGCTGTAATATCTTTTTGGTACCAATCAGGCATAATTATCCAGAAATTATTTGCTAAGAATTAAAGACTACTACGGGTAAATCACAGCCACTTGACTGGGATCAATTTTATCAAAATCAATATGAGTATCGTCAATATCATGAGAAAAACACTATTTATTTCAATACTATTAATTTTTACCTGCACTTCCCGCTTAACAGTTGCAACGGAAATTAATCAGGAAAATGACAGCATAAAACTACATGTCATTCAAAGTAAAGAGATACAAGAAATCATGCATCGCTTAAGTTTTTCGGTTTATGACGAAGTCCTTTCCATAGAACAGATTAATGAATTATTTGATAGCGCAAGCGAACTACTTCTTGCTGCTAAAAAATTAACTCAAGCCTTACCTGGCATCGATCTAAGCAAAAGCGAGAAAAATATCTTTGAAAGTATTGCCCGACAACTTCAAATCGAAGCGAACAACCTGGGTTACATGGCACAAAACAACGATAAAGAAGGCATGGAAATTATTTACCAGCGTTTAAACTCTACCTGTGCTGCTTGCCATGATCTTTTTCGCTTTTAATCATAATGATATAAAGGATTAGTATTACTTTCAGAGAAGTTTTCTTTTAAACTCATCGGATGACATCAACACCTCCCGCTTCGATGTTGTGGATCCCGGAAGAAACCGTAAACACACTACTCGGATTTTACGACTACCCTCACCCGGAAAAACCGGGAGAAATCATTGAGGGTTATGATAAACACCATGCCTTAAGAACAGCAAAGATGTGTGCCGCAGTAGCGCACCATCTGGAACACGATGAAGAACGCGTTCGTCATTATCAAATAGCTTGTGTACTTCATGATTTAGGTCGCGCCGGTTTAGACCATGATTTATTTGGCAAGATATGGACATGGGCTAAAACGCAAAACATCCCCACTAGACCCGCAGAATGGCGCGCTGAACATCCAGACACAAGCTATGGCGAAGAAACAGAAGCATTCTGGCAAATGTATCAAAGCAAATTACAAGAACAAGGCATAACAACAAACGAGTGGGCCAAAGAACAAGTTGAAATGCGTTTAGGTTATGCAAGGCGACTAAAACGCATGCTCAAGATAGTGATACCACAACTAGCAAAGCTTAATGTCGAATGGTCTACATGGATGGAAACTGTCACCTTATATTACTACTACCCGGAAAAACTTAGTGAAGAACCAGACTGGATTCGTGAACTAGGCGAAATCCTCGTTGCCTGCGAACAACTCGAAGCCTATAGCAATCGTGAACGTGGCAGCGATTACTACAATCGTTCAGATGAAAGCTTTGCTGAAGCCTTTAAATACCTCGACAGCTTAAAAGACAAAGGACAACTGGGTTCAAAAGTACACACTGCCGTAAGGCAATTAACTGCAACAGGAACATTTGACGCTATACTTGAAGAAGCCCGAGATAGAAAATTATCTGATGATGATGTTAATTTTCTAAGAACACTTAGCAGCGAACACTGAAATCTAAACTCTAGGAATAAATAATGGCAGTAGTAACCAAACTCTTTTCATTACCAATGAAAGGTGACACGAAAATAGAAAACATCACCGAAAAATGTCAGAGCCTATTAAATGGATCAGACCTTAATGCAGGCATCGTCACCATATTTATAAAACACACGACAGCATCAGTGATGATCTTTGAAGACGAACCCGGCTTACGAGAAGACACTAAGAATATTTGGAATCAATTAATCCCCGCTAATCCAGAATGGCAACACAACACGCGTAACAAGGGAGAAGATAATGGTCATAGCCATCTACGCGGACAGATCCAAGGTCAATCATTAACCATACCCTTCATGGAAAACTCGCTAATGCTAGGACAATGGCAACAAATCGTTGTTGTTGATTTTGATACTTGTGAAAGAACTCGAGAGATTGTTTTTCAGGTAATTGGTGAGTAATAGCTATAATTAGTGTTAATAAATTAAAACGTTAGGCAGTAAGCTGAGTCCATATTTAATAAACCAAACAAAATGGGAAAAAAAGATGAATAGATATTCAATCGAAGAATTTGTCTCAAAATCTTCACAAAAAGATCGTGGAGAAGGTTTATTTGAATTAGAAAATGAACGTTTATTAGAAATAAATTTAGACGGTGAGATCTGGACAAAAATGGGTTCCATGGTTTCATACCACGGCAAGATTAAATTCACCCGAGAAAACATCCTGGAAAAAGGTATGGGTGTCATGTTTAAAAAATTTGTCTCCGGTGAAGGCACAAGTCTGACTAAGGCAGAAGGAACTGGTGTTTTATATCTGGCAGATACAGGGAAAAAAATAACCATATTGCACCTTGATGGTGAGTCAATATTTGTCAATGGCAATGACCTTCTAGCATTAGAATCAAGCATAGAGTGGGATATAAAAATGATGAGAAAAATGACCGGTATCCTGGCCGGTGGATTGTTTAATGTTCGCTTAGAAGGAAAAGGACTGGTAGCAATAACATCACATTATGACCCACTGACGATTAAGGTCACGCCTGACAAACCGGTGACAACCGATCCTAATGCAACCATTGCATGGTCAGGCACATTAACCCCGGAACTGAAAACAGATATTTCACTAAAGACATTTTTTGGCCGCGGTAGCGGAGAATCTGTACAAATGTTTTTTGAAGGTGATGGATTTGTCGTTGTTCAACCCTATGAAGAGATTTATTTTCAACAGACTTCCGGATAATATTCAGCAGCTGTTTTATTCTTTCATAGAAAACTTTTCTAGCAACGGTTGATAATTTCCTGCATCAGCTTGCCTTAATACAGCAATATATTCTTCTCGATGTTTCCCGGCATCTTGCAACACGCTATCACCCCAATGAATTGGCCTTTCATTCATTGCTTTAGTTAAAACAACATCCGTCATGATACGCGCATGCCGGCCATTACCATTGGGAAACAAATGAATCTTTACCAAGCGATGATGAAAACGTAAACCAATCTCCTTCGCTGAATATGTTGCATGTTCTATCCAATAGCGAACATCATCTAATAAGTTTTGTAACTCCACAGCTATTTTTTCTGGTGCTACGCCAATATTCTTTTCGGTTTTTCTGTATGTACCAGCCCATGCCCAAACCTCACCCAACATTTCTTTGTGAAAGCGTCTAATAAATATGTCAGATAAGACATCTTGCTTACTCTGCTTTTTTAACCAAAGCAAGCCATCCTGAATATTAACTTGTTCTACTTGATCCAATTCTCCACGAGTTTGAATATGCGGAAATTTTAACCCTGCCCGTTCATCAGGATCTAAAGGTGTCGCGCCATTAGCTTCTTCCATGATCTTTTTTCCTTTCAACCCTTCCAAAAATTCCTGGGCATATCTTCAATAATCTGCTTCTTTAAGCGTTCGATCTCTTTTTCATTATCATCCTTACTTAACTGCTGCGCCTCAAGCATCATATGCACTGAAGACTCTTCAACAATGCCACGCGCTATGGTCTCTGCTTGTCGATCAATGATTGTTTCAATCGAATCATGCTTTTCGTCGGCAGGCACAATCGCATAAACAAAACGACAATGCATTGCCTCAGCAACCTCTTGCATCTTCTTCAGAGTAATACCGCCATCCAGTTCAGATCGCTCCAGATAAGATACCGTGCTTCGATGCCCCCCCAAACGTTTACTCAAAGCTGCGCCAGACATAGCTAAAGCCGAACGAACAGTCTTAATCCAACCCTCTTTAGGCTGGGTAATATTAGTAAAACCCGCAGCCTGATTGATTAACTTGCTGTATTGTTCCCGCGCAATTTGTTTGTATTTTGCATTCATAGGTATAATTATATTTATACATTAAAGAGTATAATGTATAACTATTTTTATACTCTTGTCAATACTTTGTATAATTATATTTATACGTTTTATATTTTAATCTACGTTCCGCAAAATGTGGCTTGCACCACTTCATCGGGT
>JAJFKK010000159.1 GCA_021773245.1 Gammaproteobacteria bacterium
GAAAATCAATTCAGAAACAGTTAATCTATTTGCAGCAACATTTGTTATTCTTCCATAAGAGTCATCTGTTACGTTTCGTATCAAATCTCCTGTCTGTATACCCATGATAGTGAAATCAACACCCGTATCTTCTAAAGTAAGTCCATTTGCATCTGTATCAGCTGTTGCCCTACCAACGCTAGTTCTTATTTGGTAATTATCGTTAATCGTAAATGTATTTAGTACACCACCTATCAGTTCTTTTACTGTTAATGTTGTAGTTGCTGTATCATTTATAATACCGCTTGAACCATCAGAAATATTTTCCACTATGTCACCGATACGAATGTTTAGCTTACTAAAGTCTTTATTAGTATCTGTTAAAATTAATGCATTACTTGCTGTTGCTGTTCCTGTAAAGGCAGTGGTTATAGCAGTAACATCAACAAAATATTCATCATCTGCGTCAAAATCATTGTCCGTACCGAAACTTAAACCAGCACCGATAGTTAATGTTGTTGCAGCAACTCCAGTCACCGTACCATATGAACTATCTGTTATGTTCCAAACAATGTCTCCATTAGCAACACCCCATTGTGTAAAATCAACTGACGTATCGGTAAGGTTAACTTGATTATCTGCGCCACTATGTTCACTAACAAGACGCTTTTCTGTTGTCTTGGGATCGGCGAAAGTTGATAACCATGGATATGCACCGTAAGTAGTAAAGTAATTCGTTAATGTTTGATTTACTTCACCTAATACCCGTTTTTCAACTTGCTCCATTAATTCCTTACGCGTGATATAAACTAATTTATCATTAATATTAGTCAGATTAGAAACAACGAAATCAGTATCAAAATCAATATTATCACCTTCAAGATAATGTATTATCTCCATAGTAATATCTGTTTCACTTGGATCTCTATCTTGATTGTTTAAAGGTTCCTGTGGGGCAATAATAATAGCAACAATATCATCGATATCAGCTGCATCAATATCACCATCAGCATCCAGATCTACACGAAGCTGTCCTTCCGTCTCACTATTTAATGGCTCTAACTTTGGGTTATTTCGATAGTTATCCGATAAAACGTACCATAAACGTTGACCACTACTATCTTTTAGATCATTTAATTTTAAGGTAACCCATGGGAGTCTACCTATAGTTGTATTAGTTCCTGACGCACATGCCCCTAAATCAGTACTACCATCATTATCTCGATCTGGACAAGGCAAATAACCTGGCCCAAAATCTGAATTAACTTTATCGGGATATGTAACCGCATAACTAATTAACGCTAATTTAGCTTCTGTTAGTGCTTTATTAGTTACCTGTTCACGGGTATATGACTTACCAGCAGAATTTAATTTACTGAGCAACATGTAAGATGAAGCGGAGATTAAAATAATCATGAAAATCAACAATGTTGCACCTTGTTGAGATTTACATTTCACTACAGTATTCAAAATTACAACCTGCTCAATCGTCTTCAGTATCTACTGTTTCAACGATGTCCTTCTCTATAGGTTCAGGGATAAAGACTTCACCAACCCTTAGTTCAACATGGCTATTATCTTCGGGCATGATAACCGTAACTTGATCAGATTTAATTTTATTGTCCGGCACTTGAATTGACTTTGAATCGAAGTCACCCTGAAAAGTATTACTATCATTCACCCATGCCGTATTTTTTCCACCACTGCGATGAACAATTCCTTTTAAAGTAATGGGATCACGGATAATTATTTCTTTATTTACGACAACAGGTTCTATAGGTTTTTTTACTTCTACAACTTCATACTTCTTCACTGATTCTTTAAGATGTCTTATCTTTTCGAGTTCTAGCCTTTCTTCGGCTGTAGTAAATATTCTACCTAAATTATCTGCATGAACTGATAGCGTGAAAAAAGAGCTACAGATAATAATTAATAATTTAAACTGATTTGTTTTATTCATCCTATTTCAATCTCCTGACCACCAGCAAGATCAATAGTTATCCAATACAATAAGCAATTGGCGGTAATATTCGCATGGCTTTTTTCAAACTTAACTTCACCACCATTCATTCTAAAACTACATTCTGATAAAGTATAAATCCCTTCTGCTTTTTGATTTATATAGTCTACTAACTTAAACAAATCACCTTCATGCATTAAACCAAGATTAAGTTCCATGCTACTGCGATATAATGTATATCCACTATAATTAATGCTGTACTCAGGAACATGCTCTTCTTGTGAATTTATTGAGTAACTTAACGATGGCAAACCTATCTTTTCACCTGCTTGGCGTAAGGCTTCTATCCAGTTCAATCTCTTTTCACGACCAATAATCCCCTGGTTAAATAACTTTACAAATTGTGGATAGTAATCGCGTAATAATTTTTCTTCTTGGTCGACATCGAGATATCGGCGACTTATAGATTGAAAAATACTTTTATTATTTACATATTCTTTGTTTAAATTATTATTAAAATAATAGCTTCCACCTACTAAAAGTGTCGCAATAACAAGACAGACACAAAACAAAATCAGAGGCACTTTCAAAATACTCCAATCAATTTTATCTGTATTCTCTTCCATCAGTTAACTCCAATTACGGCTCTTAATTTAAATAACGCATTTCTAGAGATAGACTCATTATTACCTTGTAACGTCGCTTCAGAACTTATATCTAACGGAAATGATTCAATACTAACCGAATGTGTTGACTCAAAATCACGAAGTGTTTCAGCAAACTCTTTAACCATCGCAATTGCTTCTCGATAATTCCCATCAAACGGCTCAATATGCGCTTTTAGATTAGATATCTGGTAATACTTGGCTGCAGGAGTACTAATATTTGGGTCGATAGGCAAACTGTAATTATCTTCTTGTACTGCCGTTCCTTTATTTGGATCAATACTAGAACTCCACTCCAGTTCATCTAAAATAATATTTGGATATTGTTCCAGCCCCTTACCAATAAAAGTTAACATCTCATAAGGTGTCGATTGATACTCTTCTAAAGTCGCAACAGCATCAACGGCTACTTTAATCTGTGCCGGCTCAACAGGTGTTTTAGGCAAGCGTTCTTTGGCAAGGTCGTACCGTACTTGATAAAATTCTGCTTTGCTTTTAGCAGACTGACTCTCATGCTTATAGGTCATGCCACCCATAAAATTCAAACCACTATATATCAAACTAAATAACAATAATGCAATGCTAGCTGCATTCATTGCATACTTTATATTACGCATTTTCATATAACGCATTTCATGCGTGGAAGCGTAGCAATTTTTTACCTGTTTTTTTAATAGATGGCTTAATAATAATTGATCAACAAAAGGAACTGCTTGCCCGGTATTTTCTTCGCTAGACTCAAGTAATTTATTCACATCTAAATAATGTTTCTTCATCATAGGTGTAGAAACTTTTCTTTTTTCTAATTCATCTAATGTACTTTTATCTGCTATTACATATACATCCAGAGAAGTGCCTTCAGGCATTAAACGTAGACTATTTAAATAACGTTGAATTTTTTCCACTTCAGATTCAATTCGTGGGGCGTACGACTCTGTACCATAACGAGCTAATTTAGATAAACGGCTAATCTTTAATTCCTTATTCTGAAAAAAAGTCTGTCGCAAACCACTTATACTTTGCATCGTCACTACTAAGGCATTATCTGAAACATTCGGTAGTGTTTTAATATATGACTGAAGCAATAATGGAATAGATATTATTCCCCTCAATGGCACTTTAAATTTTTCTAGTAATTCTACCCATGGCTTTAAAATATCCTGATTAGTTAAAGCAAGAAATAATAAAAGATCATCACGACGCCCTTCTCTTTCACGCCCCTGACTTTGCACATAAACATAATCAGCATCACGGAATAAACGAGATTGTTTCCGTTCGATCAATGCTTGTCTATCCGCGCCAAAAACATGAGGGATAGTATCCTGTCTAAACTCTTCTTCGATAATATCGACCAATATAGTCATTGGTGTATTTTCAGATTCTTTCAGGTAACGTCCAAAGTTATCACGGCCAACAGCATCTATATCAAACAAATACGAACTGCCGAGTTCTCCCTTATCCCAGTGATAAATGGATACTTTATCGGCACTAATAAACAGTGCGCGTCTGTTAAAAAACTCAGAATTTGACTTTTGTAATGAGATCATAAATTGGCCCTAATACCGAAAACATAACCCAGCCTATTATTGAACCTAGAATAATAGTCATAGCTGGTTCTATCATCGACTGAAGTCGTTCAATAGATTCTTTTACATCTCGTGTATAAAAATAACTAATATTGGCTAGAGCATTTTCCAGCGCACCTGTACTTTCACCAACACGAATCATCCGCAAAACAAGAGGAGGAAACATATTTACCGCAGCAAAACTATCGCTTAAGGTTGTTCCATCAGAAATTTTTTGACCCACTTGATTCATGGCACGAGCAATTGATTTATTGCCAGCAATTTCTTCTCCAGTCCTTATGCAGTCTATAATTGTAATCCCCGATGAATACATAATGGCAAAAAAACTACATAAGCGGGTTAAAATAATTTTTTCAAATATAGGGCCAACTATTGGGATCTTTAACTTTAATTCATCATATTTTAAATGAAACGCAGGGCTGGTTTTAATACCAATATAAATACCCAAAACAGTAAGGATGGGTAACAATAATATGATGTACCAATAGTTAACAAAAATATTTGAAACAACGATAAGTACTTTAGTATGAGCAGGTAACTCCTGACCCATATTTTTTACAAAACGTAATAACTCTGGAACAAGATAGGTCATTAAAAAAAAGACAACGCCACCAACAACAGTGCCTACAAATGCAGGATAGGTCAGTAATTTTTTTGTAAGCGCTGCTTGCTCATCCTGAAACTTCAGAGATGCACCAAGCTCTTCAAACACTTTACTGATCTCACCGGATTGTTCTCCTGCTCGAACCAGGTTTGTGAAAATTTTCCCAAAGACACTTTCAAACTCTGCCATTGCTTGTGCTAGAGTCTTACCGCCTTCAATAGCCTCAATCATTGCATTTGTCACTTCCGCCATCCTTGGATTGTCACTACTGTCTCTTAAATCCTGCAAACTTTCTAAAACAGGCACACCTGCACGTGATGTTTGCTCAAAATGAAAACAAAAAGTAATCAGATCACGACGTTTTATACCTGAACCAGCAATATCCTTAACTCTCGATTTAACTTCTTTACAATTAATTAAATCAAGACTCAGTTTGCTAAGTCGCATTTCTAAATCAGCAATATTTGCAGCATCAATCTGGCCAACATGAACACGGCCACCTTCATCTATCGCTTTGTATTGATAAGCTTCCATGAATTAATTTGTTTTCAACCTGCCGGTCAGATCTACAACTCTCGACATTTCTTCTAAACTGGTTAAACCATCTAAAACCTGACCAGCACCGACATCCGCTAAAGTTTTAAACCCTTTTGATAATGCCATACGTAATAAATCACGCTGTGTTCCTTTACGAGCAATTAACTCATCAATATCGGGATCAAAATGTAGTACTTCTTGAAGTGCAATACGTCCTTTGTAACCTTGATTCTCACATACTGCACAGCCTTTAGGTCTATAAATTTCTTTTTGCTTGTCTGTTATCTTCAGGTTTAATAAACCTCTTTCAAGGTCACCTAAAGCATAAGGTTCTTTACAAGACATACATAAACTGCGAATCAATCTCTGCGCAATAATACCTATAATATTGCCTGCAATAATATCTGGCTTAACACCAATATCGAGTAATCGCGGAATAGAGCCTAAAGCCGAATTAGTATGTAAAGTTGAAAATACTTGGTGTCCTGTCATTGCCGCACGAAAGGCCATGCTCGCTGTATCTTCATCACGTACTTCACCAACAAGAATAATATCCGGATCTTGACGCATTAAAGAACGAATACCACTGGCAAAATCTAACCTGGTCGTATCACTAACTGATGTTTGACGTACCATCGTTGTTGGATATTCAACAGGATCTTCCAAAGTCATAATATTTACAGATTCGGTATTCAGATAATTCAATATCGAATATAAGGTTGTCGTTTTACCACTACCGGTTGGTCCAGTAACAAGGATAATACCTTCTGGTCTGGCAACCATTAATTTAAGTGTATTCTGTGCTTCTTCTTTTAGACCGAGTTGATCAAATGACACAATACCTTTTTGTCGATCTAACACGCGAAGAACAATATTTTCACCATGCACCGTAGGTAAAGTAGAAACACGAAAATCAATTGGTCTGCCTGATAAGGATAAGGAAATACGTCCGTCTTGTGGCGCTCGTGTTTCAGCAATGTCCATGCCTGACATTACTTTTACGCGAACAGCTATAGCTGACCAATAATTCTTATGCAAGCTACGAACTTGTCTTAAGACACCATCGATACGATAACGAAAACGAAGAAATCCTTCTTCAGGCTCAAAATGTATATCTGAAGCATTTCTCTTTACAGCGTCAGCAAGTAGCGCATTAACTAAACGAACAACAGGTTGACTATATTCATCCGACTCTGCATCGAGGCTTTGATAATCAATCTCACCTGTTTCAATTTCATGTAATATTCCATCAACGGAAAGTTCGAAGCCATAAAATAGATCAATTGCTTTCTCAATTTCGGCTTCACCAGCCAGTACCGGAATAACATCTGCATTTCCGCCTAGATGAGTATTAATCTGATCCAATGCAACAACATTAAATGTATCAGCCATTGCAAGTGTCAGTATTCGTCGTTGACTATCATACGTTAACGGAAGAACGCGTAATCGTCTTGCCATATCTTTAGGTATCATGTGAACAGCTTCACCATCAGCAACCGTTGTATTAAGGTCAATACTCTCTTGACCTATAACGCCGCCAATAACATCACGAATGATTGCTTCCGTAGCAAAACCAAGGCGTACAAGAATTTTTCCCAGATGTTCCTTACTGCGTTTTTGTTCGGTTAGAGCAATTTTAATCTGATCAAGAGTGGTGACACCCTTGCTGACTAGAATTTCACCTAATCTAAGATGTTTTTTGTGGGCGCCTGTCACAACTTCGATTCAACTGTTTTTGATAATACAAGAATACGATTATTAACTGGAACAGGATCAAACTTTGCTACTGTTCTTTTCGATAGGTCAATTGCTGTCTTATAATAATCTAACGCCGCATTGTATTGACCAATCTGGTCAAGACTAATTGCTAAATTTACAACGTAGTCAGGATTAGTAGTATCCAAACGATAAGCATCAAAAAAAGCCTGCTGAGCATCCGGCCACCTTTGTTGTTTAGCATAGAGATTGCCTAACGAGAAATATAAAGAAGGAATGTTACCTTCACGTTGAATTAATAATTTAATTGCACTTTCATCTTTAACTGGATCAGCGCTGTTTGATAATTGAATTAATGCGTTCATCGCCAAGCTATCCAGAGGATTTAATTCTAACAAATGCACGTAATGTGAATAGGCACTTTTTCTATCTTGATTACTGATAGCAATGGCACCAAGGCCAAGGTGTGCATCACGATTATCAGGTTCGTTTTTTAAAACTCCTGCATAGATTGATTTTGCCGCATCATAATGACCATCTTGATAAGCTTCGTATGCTTCGCTCACCATCGCATTCTCTTTTTTTAATTTTTTACTTTTACTGATGTTTATTAATGATGTATCAACTTGGGTTGTATCAAGCGTCATCTTTGTATTTTGATCATCAGCAGTTTGTTCAATGGACGGAACCTCAATTATTTCTTCTACAACTACTTCATCAGCTGTTGATTCTTCTCTAGACACGATCTCATCAAATGATTTTTCAGTAGTTCCTGCAAGCTCAACTTCGTCAACAACTACTTCCTCTATTAGTTCAGCTTCACTTAAAACTTCACTTTCCTCTTCAGCTACATTGACGTTTTCAAAAACTTTTTCTTTTGTTGGTTGAGGCTCAATTACCTCTTCACCTTTCACTACAAGAACTTCTTCGACTATGGGGCTTGTTACATTTTCTGAAACAGTAGCAGTTTCTGATGAATTTAATGTGGTTTGAGCAGGGTCAATTCTAATTGGCTCAATACCGCTAGACTCAATACCTCGAGCAATTAAAGGAGATGGCAACGTTCTTGAAACAGGCGTAATAGTAAAATAATAAAAAATAGCAAATGAACCTATGGCCAATAAGGCAAGAACAAC
>JAJFKK010000160.1 GCA_021773245.1 Gammaproteobacteria bacterium
GCCGTACATGCCTTGCATTCCGGGCATACCATACATGCCGTACATACCAGGCATTCCGTACATACCGTACATACCACTCATGCCACCCATACCTTGCATACCGCGCATACCGCCCATGCCATACATGCCGCGCATTCCGCCCATGCCATACATGCCGCGCATACCGCCCATGCCATACATGCCGCGCATACCGCCCATGCCGTACAGGCCTTGCATTCCGGGCATACCGTACATGCCGTACATACCAGGCATACCGTACATGCCGTACATACCACCCATGCCCTGCATGCCCTGCATGCCTTGCATGCCTTGCATGCCTTGCATGGCAACGACATTAACAGTACCCATGACACTAACTAACGCAGCAATTCCAAATATCTTTATCAAATCAGACATTCGACTGCACATTCGTTTAATCATGCTATTTCTCCTTCAGTTAATTTATTAAAGTTCCTTCATCTATCTAACACAAAGGCTTCCAGTCCCTTGTTAATGGATATGCCAATTTATTGAGTCGGTATATCCCCCCGTCCGGTTGATTAAGAACCGAACTTACTAATGCCTCTTACTGTTTGTCACACAGATAAAAGCCAATTCTTTTTTACTTTTTAATGGCATGCCATTGCCTTACGTCGTAACGATCTAGCATTCCTGGTCTAGTAAATGGTGTGTACCACCTCCCCTGATCTTCCAAAAAGCGAAAACTAAACGGGTAAGGTTGCTCAAGACCGGTTAGTGCTTTCGCATACCAGTCTTTGTCTTTTTTAAGGTTTTGAATAAAGGGGGCACCTACAGGACGCCGATCAGGTTGTGTTCCCGCTATGGGATAAGACGTTTCTGCATACGCTAGATTTGCACCGAACAAAACGATTGATTGCAGCAGACCGATAATGATTATTGTTATAGCTTTTTTCATTCTTCCCCCTTAACAAACCTTGAACGCTAAGCCTTTTTAACTTTAATAGAGCAAGCGATATGCCACTGTTCAAAAAAATGCTTTATCTATTTGTTTTTTATAGCTATTTTTTGATTTATTGCTGTGTTTTACAGGGTGTTTATTAGAGGAATTTCCTGCCAAGTTGACATGCTTATTTAGTTACAAAGTTATAACTAATTGATAACGTAATATTTATTTGTAGTGTCAGAATGGCAGAAAAATAATGCTGGTAACTGATCGAAACTGGCTTTAATTTTATTAAGCACATGCAATTTTATTGATGGAAAATGTCTACACAAATGTATGACTGCAAGCATGCAGGACGTTCACATGGAGGTGAACGGTAGAGTCGTGTCGGGAACTGAAGACCGTGCAATTGTCGAACAATCCTTATCCATGTACACACGGCATTAGTGCACGCCCCTTACCTACAATCCATGTAGGCAACCGAGGTCCATGCACGTCATACTGACGCTTTAATTTTACATGCTAGGAGGAAACACTGGAAATATAAAACCATCGGGCTTACGAATGATTAGCAGATCGCGCAGCTTGGGATTCTTCTCATCATCGGTAACGATATTCACCACGTATATCTGTTCTACCTCCTGAATTTTCCCTATAGTCAAACCAACCTTATCTCCTCCTACTGCCTCAAGCCATCCCTTGGCAGCTTTACTGGCCGCTTCCTCAGAATCAATAAGCGCCTTTGCCTCAGAAAGATCAGGGATAGCCGCCATAGCGTTCACATCCTTTTTCTCTTCTCCTATCGCCGATCCAAACGGCACAAACAACAAGGTACTAATCATTATTGATGTAACTGCAATGAGCCGGTGCTTTTTGTTTTGTAACATAGTCGATTACTCCTAATATATTTGATTGATATAAAAATATTTTTTATCGTTTTTAAAGTTTTTTTCTTTTTAAAATCGTTAAGTGTTCGGCTTTAGCATCCTACGTTGCTCTACCACCTATATCCCTATAGGTGTCCAGACTCTACTCCACCTCTTCTATCCATAGAGCCGTCTATGAAAAATTGTTTTAACAAATTATGGCGCAGAACTGACAGGCATACCCGGAATCAAAATTACGCCCCCTTCTCCATCAGGCCATACGCCCCAACCGTGAGGTGTTAATTGTTTTCTTAACTCAGCAACATCAGAAGTTATAGATTCAGTCGATTGTAATATTGCTGGTATATCTCGCGCGCCACCTGGAACCATTATTATTCCACCTTCAGCATCAGACCAGACACCCCAACCATGTGGTGTCAATTTTTCTCGTAGTTGCTTGAGGTCTACATCTTCATTCGATCCGCTTGTTAAATCATCCTGTGAGTTCTCAAGTATTAAATTACCATCTGCTTGCTCTGTTATAGCCCAACCTTTTCCTAAAGCAATAGCTTCATTTTCTCTGGTCTCTTCAATTACAACATTGTCATCAACGATATCTTCTTCAACACTTTCGGTTGACAGTTTTGAATTGTTATCAAGTGAAGTGATTTCTTTACTTTCAGTCTCCTGATTTTCCTTCGGTTCATCTGTCAGGAACGGAACAGTGATCAATATTAAAATAATAATAATGAACAGCGCGATAAATAATCCGCCTCTTGATTCTAGTGACTTATTATCTACCGACTGTTCTTTTAGAACTTCGGGTAATTCATCAAATTGCTTTTTCTCCTCAACTTTTACAGCCTTTTTTGCTCTCGCTTTTCTTTTTGTCTTCTTTTTTGTTTGTGTCTTTTTCACCACTGTTGGCTTTGCTTCATTAGCATCAGACTGCTCTTCATTATTTTCTTTTTTGTCATCAATCATTCCATTTCCCTCATATAAGTTGGAAGATTTTGCAACTCAAGACACTGGAAAGATATGACCATCAGATATTCTGATGACCAATTGAAATTGCAGACTATGTGGCGCGGAGTTATTAACAATACTGACAATATATACTCTATATACTTCTCGTATC
Source organism: Gammaproteobacteria bacterium (assembly GCA_021773245.1). GTDB lineage: Bacteria > Pseudomonadota > Gammaproteobacteria > Eutrophobiales > Eutrophobiaceae > UBA7359. Next base: position 2,909 of record JAJFKK010000160.1, read on the forward strand.
TTACCGACACTCAAGTCCCTATATCCGCTTTCGTTTAACCATTGCTGAGACAGATCGCGTACCTTTTGCCAGGTATTGATTGGAAGTGGAATTTCATCTTTTTCAATTGCCTGGAGAACGATACCGTTCCAAGGTTGCGCGAAAGGTTGTGGAATTACATCTGACGTCAATTGAGGTAATGTCTGAGGGACAAATATAATGCCACCATTAGCATCACGTTCAACACCCAAACTATGTGGCGCTAACATATTACGTAGTGCCTCAATATCCAGTTGTTGGTAATTTTGTTGTTCCGTATCAGCTACAGGAACTGACTCAACTGTAGTTGGCTCAACTTTCGTCACCTTGCCCGGAATCAAAATAATGCTGCCATCAGCATCCTGCTCCACGTTCCAGCCGTATGGAACAAGCGATGAACGGAGTTCCTCTAAATTTGTTTGCAGAAGATTAGGCTGCGCCTCTTTCTGCTCAGGTGCTGATGATGTATTAGCTGAACCGGGGATCAATATTATACCGCCTTCATCATCGGGAATAACCTGCCAACCAAAAGGAACCAGTTTTGATTTTAAAACTTCCGGGTTAATATTTTGGATATTAAGCGTTGTCGCAGCTTGCGCTTCTTTTTTAACTTCTTCCGCAAAAAGAGAAGGCGTAGACAAACTCAACATGACACATAGATATAGGCAGAAAATATTTTTCTTTCCTGCATAGTCATTTATAAAAACGTTCATCTGTCCCCCAACATCAACAATGTTTTTTTAAACCCTGAACACACATATGCATTCAGACAATCAGTTCTTGTAGACTGTTTGAATATTTTTGTGCATACCCTTATTTACAAAATGTTATTGCACTATGCTTTGAATCAGCAAGATATATGCCTTTCCATTGGCCGAACTGTTTTTCCCCGTGCCTTATAGGTTTTATAACTATTTTTGAGTAGATGATTAAAGCGAAAGTAATGTGTATTTATGACAGTTTGTCATGATTAATACTGACTAAAACGTCAAACTGTTGAAAAGGTAACGTTTATTAATACTGACAATTTGACATGCCAGCTATACACATCGTTTTAATTTGATAAATTAGTGGAGTTCGTGTTTTTGTAACAACCGATATAAGTTTCGTTCACTGACTCCTAATATAGTAGCAACCTTGGCTCGGTGTCCTGAATATTTTGACAGCATATTCTCCAGACATCTCCGTTCAATCTCTTCTAAAGTAGGATCGTGATCAAAAGTCATTGAGACTTCCAATGACATCATGGATTGAGAAGGTAAAAACGCAAAATGTTCTGCCATTATTTCTACACTATCTCTGGATAAAATGATTGCACGTTCCACTACATTTTTTAGTTCTCTAATATTTCCCGGCCAATCGTAGCTTATTAGATGCTTCATTGTTGTTTGAGATACTTTCTTTTTCACTTTATGTGAAAAATCATGGTTAAGTAAAAAATGCTGTACCAGATCAGGAATATCCTCACGCCGTTCTCGCAATGGAGGAACATGAATGACAAAAGAACTCAAACGATAAAACAGATCCGCACGAAAATCCCCTTCATTTGTCATATCATCCAGTTTACGATTTGTTGCAGTGATTATGCGTGTGTTAGCAGTAAGGTCTTTTGTCCCACCAAGTCGTCTGAAATTTCCAGTTTCCAGGACTTTAAGTAACTTGGCCTGAATAACAGAATCAATTTCACCTATTTCGTCCAAAAACAAGCTGCCGTTTTCTGCTCCCTCGATCAATCCACGTTTCATACGATCAGCACTGGTAAAAGCACCGCGTTCATGTCCAAACAGTTCCGATTCAAAAAGATTTTCCTGCAAGGTACAACAATCCAGTTCAACAAATTTATTATCAGATCGAAGACTACGTTGATGGATTTCTTGCGCAACCAGCTCTTTACCAACTCCGCTTTCACCCTCAAT
>JAJFKK010000017.1 GCA_021773245.1 Gammaproteobacteria bacterium
GTCTGACTGTTGGTTAGCATAAAGTGTTTCTACAAGCGATTTTGAATTGCCTTGTGTATTTATTGACTTATTTTCGTTTGTTGAAATCGATATATCAGATTTCGTGGCGTTGTTCTCTTCCAGATATTGGAAAAAAATAACAGCCATTGCGATAATGACTGCTGTGATTGAGGTTGTTTTTTTGTTTTTCATAGCATCGAATAATAAATATCGCTACATTTACTGCAACTACTATTATCGAAAACAACAATTCACGGAGGGTGTGATGGATTTAATTAATATGTTAACCCAGAATTTGGGTATCTCTGATTCACAAGCAGAAGGTGGTACGGGTTTACTACTTGATCTTGCTAAAAAGCAACTTGCCGGTGGTGATTTCAGCAAGATAGCCAGCGCTATTCCAAATGCTGATACATTGATGAAAAACGCACCTGAAGCTTCTGGTCTAGGTAGCATGCTCGGTGGGCTAGGTGGCATGCTTGGCGGTAAAGCCGGTAATTTAGGAAATCTTGCCGCGCTAGCCGGTGGCTTTTCAAAACTGGATATGGATGGAGATATGATTAAAAAGTTTCTTCCCGTGGTTATGTCTTATTTGAAAGAGCAGGGTGGAGATGAAGTTGAAGGGATACTGAAAAAATTTCTGAAATAAATTCGGTAGAAAATATTCATTGATTAATGAAAAGTAATTTAAATAAGGGGCTATTTTAAGTCCCTTATTTAATTAAGTTTATGGATTGTAGAAAAAGCCTAAGAGATAAAAATGTCTGAAAGAATAAAAATTATTAATTTACTAAATTCAACTGAAGCTAAATCCTTAGTATTACTAAAAGGATGGATTAGAACATTAAGAGAAAGCAAAGATTTCTCATTTATTGAAGTTAACGATGGTTCATGTTTAGCCAATATACAAGCCATTGTAGATAGCGATATAGAGAATTATGCCGAGTTAGTGAAGTTAACCACCGGTGCTTCTATTTCAATTCAAGGTGAATTAATTGAGTCTCCTGGTAAGGGCCAGAAGTGGGAGGTTCGTGCAAGTTCAATTGAAATATTAGGAGTTGCGCCCGAAGATTTTCCTTTACAAAAAAAACGGCACACAGATGAGTATTTAAGGACAATTGCACATTTAAGACCGCGTTCCAATAAATACAGCGCTATTTTTCGCATGCGATCAAAACTTTCTTTTGCTATTCACGAATTTTTTAAAGAACGTAGTTTCAAATGGATACATACGCCAATTATTACCGGCTCAGATTGTGAGGGTGCCGGAGAAATGTTTAGCGTTACTACGATGGATCTGAATGATATTCCAAAGAAAGATGGCAATGTTGATTACGAACAGGATTTTTTTGGTAAAGAAGCCAGCTTAACCGTATCTGGGCAACTTTCTGTTGAAACATTTTGTTTAAGTCTTGGTGATGTATATACCTTCGGACCTACCTTCCGTTCAGAAAATTCAAATACCAGTCGGCACATGTCTGAGTTTTGGATGATCGAACCAGAAATGGCTTTTGCTGATCTTCAGGATGATATGAAGCTAGGGCAGGAGTTTATTCAACATCTTGTGAAATATACAATGGAAGAATGTGAAGAAGACTTAGAATTGTTTGCCAAGTTCGTGGACAAAAATCTAATGTCTAGGCTTGAGAATATTGTCAATAATGATTTCGTTCGCCTTCCTTATACTGATGCAGTTGATTTATTACTAAAGAGTGGGCAGAAATTTGAGTTTCCAGTTAAATGGGGTAGCGACTTACAATCTGAACATGAACGTTTTCTAACGGAAAAACATTTTAAACAACCGGTGATTGTTTATGATTATCCAAAAGATATAAAAGCGTTTTATATGCGTTTAAATGATGATGAGAAAACAGTCGCGGCGATGGATATATTAGTCCCTGCAATAGGTGAAATTATTGGTGGCTCTCAGCGTGAAGAACGTTACGATGTATTAAAGCGTCGAATTAACGATATGGGTTTTGATGAAGCAGATTACTGGTGGTATTTAGATACGCGTAAATACGGTACCGTACCTCATGCAGGTTTTGGTTTAGGGTTTGAACGTTTATTAATGTTAGTTTCTGGTATATCAAACATCAGAGATGTTATTCCGTTTCCGAGGACACCAAAGAACCTTGAATTTTAAGGTTGTTACGATTCATAAATTAATAATCATACTGTTGATTATTTTTCTAAGTTCAAGCTGTCGATTGGCAGGTAGTATTGAAGGTAGTGGTGGAGCGTATACTGACGAGGCTCAAATCTTATCAAAGTAACTTTGCATTTCCGCAAGCACTTTTTTAGAAAGTAATAATGTCGCAAGTAAAGTAGGAAATATCATTAAGGCAAACATGGTGTCGATAATGTTAATAATGGTTGCCTGCGTCCATATTGCACTCATAGGAATGATAGCCAAATAAACAAAAACAAATTTATTGCCATTCTTTTTGCCAAACAAATAACGGGCACATTTCAGACTGTAATAGGAATAAGTAATCATGGTTGAAAGTGCGAATAGCGTAAAAACAAAATAGACAATCAAATTACCTATACCAGGTAAAGCTTGATTGAATGATGCTGCCGTCATAAGTACGCCACTATCCATTGGGTTAACACCTGAGCTTAGAATAACCAAGGCAGTACAAGTACATACGATATGAGTATCAATGAATGGCCCAAGCATTGCGACTAAACCTTCACGTACTGGTTCTTTTGTTTTAGCAGCGCCATGCGCCATCACTTCTGTACCGACGCCAGCTTCATTAGAAAAAATAGCACGCTTGATACCAGTGACCAGTACTTCTTTAAAGACCAGTCCTGTAGCACCACCATAAACGGCTTCTCTTCCAAAAGCTGAATGAAAGATATCAACTAAAATTGCTGGTACAGCATCAAAATTTATATAAATAATGATTAAACTACTGATGACATAAGCGAGAAACATAAACGGCACAATACCGGCAGTTACGTTTCCAACACGTTTGACATCACCAATGATAATGATACCGATGATTACTAGCGCGGCTAAGCCACTATGTAATGGGGCTACTGAGAGTTCGTTTTCTAATAAGCTAGCAAGTTGGTTTACTTGAAATAGGGGCATGCATCCGACTATTCCAGCCATAGCAAAGAGAACAGCCAAGGGTTTATATTTTTTACCCAAACCGCATTCAATAAAATACATGGGGCCACCTTGTTCAACACCATCCTCATCTTTTTTACGATATAAACAAGAAAGTGTGCAGGTAAAAAACTTAATGATCATGCCAAACAGGCCTGCAACCCACATCCAGAAGATGGCTCCAGCGCCACCTAAGCTGATAGCAATTGCAACCCCAGCAATATTTCCCATACCGATTGTGCCGGATAGAGCAACGGTTAATGCTTTAAAGTGAGATATTTCTCCTGGTGCATCTTTCTTGTCATATTTTCCTGAAAGAATAGCGAAGGCATGAAAAAAACCTTTAAGTGGTATTAGTCGTGAGATATATGAAAAATAAATACCTACAGCAAGAATAAAAACGACAAGAGGTAAGCCCCAAACGAGATCAACAACGACAGCCCAGAATTGCTCAAATTGAATCATGGAATAGTTTCATTATTATTATGCACTACATTGAACATTAGCTTGTTTCTCTAGTCAAATCGGCATCATCCAAAAACCTATAGCGATTATGTTTAAATTATCATCTTTATTATTCGTATTATTTTTCTTCTCAGGATCACTTGCTCAAGCTGAAGTTGTTATTACCAGCCCCGATACACGAGTAAGTTTACTCGAACTCTACACTTCCGAAGGTTGTAGTAGTTGTCCCCCTGCTGATAGATGGATAAGTAAACTTAAATC
>JAJFKK010000161.1 GCA_021773245.1 Gammaproteobacteria bacterium
GCGGGACGAAAAACAGGCACAGGAAGCGGAATCTCCTAAGCAGCTTTTGGGCATTGAAGGCACGGCGGCACGGCGTTATTTTGAAGGCTATGGCTTAGTGCTTCCCGAAGAGGCGGCCTTTGAAGGCCGGAGAAAACGTCCTCCTCCCGATCCCGTCAACGCCCTGCTTTCTCTCGGATACACAATGGTTTTTAATGAAATTTCGTCTCTTTTAGATGGTGTGGGTTTTGATCCCTATCTTGGGTTTTATCACAAACCGGATTACGGCCGCCCTTCATTGGCCGCCGACCTGCTGGAAGAATTTCGCGCGCCGCTGATCGACCGGCTGACGGCGACCCTTTTTAATCAGCGCATGCTTTCCAAAGAAGACTTTGCCCCGCATCCGAATAAAGGCGGCTGTTTTCTCAAAAAAGAACCCATGAAACGCTATTTTTCTGAATACGAGCGATTTATCACCACCCGGTTTAAAGATCCGGAAACAGGGTCTGAATCGGATTTTCGCCGGTGCTTCAGAAACCAGATTCAGGCCCTGGCCAAAGCCATTCAGGAAGATCAGGCCTATCGGCCTTTTTCCTTTCGGAGGTGAAACATGCTCTACCTCGTTTCTTACGATATCCCGGATACGCCCCGGCGGACAAAAGTCTCGAAAACACTTCTGGATTTTGGGACACGGGTGCAGTACAGTGTTTTTGAATGCCATTTAGAAGGAAAGCCCTTGTTTGAAAAGATGTGCCGCCGATTGGATCGTCTGATTCAGGAAGAAGACAGTCTTCGCATTTACAGCATTTGTGGCGCTTGTGAGACGGTGTTGCGGGTCAAAGGGACCGCTAAACGCCTTGAAGACCCGGATATCTATATTTTGTAGGCTTTTTATGGATTTTAGAAGAATTCTCAAAACAGGCCTTTTTGGGGGGAGGTTTGTACTTTGTTATAAGGTATTGAAATATAAAGATAAATTGGCTAAAATCGAGAAGGTCACCCAAGAAAGGAGAGTTGATAAACTGTGGATAAGTGGAGGTTTGTAATTTCACCCTTCCAAGCCCTTGTTATTAAAAGGGAAAAAACAGGTGCTGTCGGAAAGATTGCCTCGTTGATAGAGGATTGAAACAAAGGACATTAAGAGGTCTAATGTGAGGTATTTTTCCCTCGTCGGAAAGATTGCCTCGTTGATAGAGGATTGAAACTAGGGAAGATAGGACAGATTTCACCATCCTTGCGCTTATGTCGGAAAGATTGCCTCGTTGATAGAGGATTGAAACCCGGATAACTCGATCCGGCTCCTGATCCTATTTCTCCCATGTCGGAAAGATTGCCTCGTTGATAGAGGATTGAAACTTTTTTGAATTTCTTTCAAAATGTACTCTGCATTAGTCGGAAAGATTGCCTCGTTGATAGAGGATTGAAACTAAATAGCATCTGGAGCTTCTTCCCCGATCTCTGGTCGGAAAGATTGCCTCGTTGATAGAGGATTGAAACTGGTTTTTATGCAGGATGATTAGTTTGATTCTGGTACTGTCGGAAAGATTGCCTCGTTGATAGAGGATTGAAACGAAGAAAGTTGTTGATGGAGCAGTCAGTGCTTTCGGGTCGGAAAGATTGCCTCGTTGATAGAGGATTGAAACTACTATGCGCGGTACTCATCATCATCATGTTGTTATTGTCGGAAAGATTGCCTCGTTGATAGAGGATTGAAACGCGGATTACTGCGTCCCCCAAGCCATCGATATTGAGGGCTTGTCGGAAAGATTGCCTCGTTGATAGAGGATTGAAACTCACAACCGCCTGTATGCCCGTGAGTAGGCCGGTGGAGTCGGAAAGATTGCCTCGTTGATAGAGGATTGAAACGCAATGGTTTTCGGCAGTGCCGGATTGAGCCACGCCGAGTCGGAAAGATTGCCTCGTTGATAGAGGATTGAAACTAATGAAAACATCAACCCCTGATATCTCAGAGTTAAACCCGTCGGAAAGATTGCCTCGTTGATAGAGGATTGAAACTTTTGTTGTTTATGTTTAGAAACTTTCTTTTCAATTAGTCGGAAAGATTGCCTCGTTGATAGAGGATTGAAACGATGCACCCCAGACTTCAGTCTTGGGGAACACTGTCAAATGTCGGAAAGATTGCCTCGTTGATAGAGGATTGAAACTCATTCGTTTGTATCCTCTCGAACGGAGCCATTCGCCGCGTCGGAAAGATTGCCTCGTTGATAGAGGATTGAAATGCTATTACCGCTTGCTTATACGCTGTGGCATTGTCCGTCGGAAAGATTGCCTCGTTGATAGAGGATTGAAACCGTGTTCTGTTATCGTTCTCATGGTTTTATTCTCCCTTGTCGGAAAGATTGCCTCGTTGATAGAGGATTGAAACTATCTACCTGTCTTTCGCATATACAATACATATCCCAGTCGGAAAGATTGCCTCGTTGATAGAGGATTGAAACGGGTTGTGTGGCCCCCCAAAACTATCTTGGTTGTTCCCTCGTCGGAAAGATTGCCTCGTTGATAGAGGATTGAAACTTAGTGCGGCCTCTGGCAGTTCAGGGATTAATCCTTTGCCCGTCGGAAAGATTGCCTCGTTGATAGAGGATTGAAACCTTTTGCTAAAAGTTCCATTAATCCCCCTTGTTATCTTCGTCGGAAAGATTGCCTCGTTGATAGAGGATTGAAACTCATCCAGCTTCGGCACTCCATTCCTGCTGTGCTTTCTTCTAGGTCGGAAAGATTGCCTCGTTGATAGAGGATTGAAACTCGCCATGGAAGTTTTCTCCGCACCCAATTAGTGCTGAGTCGGAAAGATTGCCTCGCTGATAGAGGATTGAAATGCTATGGGCGGGTTTCAAACCCGCCCATAGCATTGATTTTCAGATTGCTAGATCATGGCGCGTTGAAGATGCTTTTTTTTAAATGAGACGCTTCCGAATGTGAGGATTTCGAGCAGCTATACGTAACATATCCTGCTTTTGGTTCAGTTGTTTATTGCGATTGGGATAAAATTGTTCATTCCCAATCCATCTTCTGCGGTTTCTTGACTCCTCATCAGAACAACCTCAATGGCCTTATAATAGTCTCTCTGTAC
>JAJFKK010000162.1 GCA_021773245.1 Gammaproteobacteria bacterium
AAAAGCAAAGCTTTGTCGTGACGGTAACTTCGCATGGAGAAAATATTGTGAAGAATATGATTTAACAATTAATCATTGTGGGAAATTAGTCATAGCTCGAAATGAAGAAGAATTGAAAGGACTGGATGAATTATATAAGCGCGGTCAAGTTAATAATGTTGAATTAAAGATGATTGCAGCTGAAGAAGCATTAAAGATAGAACCCAATGTATATACATTAGACCGTGCCTTATGGTCACCAACAACTGCAACCGTCAATCCTATGGAAGTCGTTAATTCTATACAGCAGAAATTGATTAATGCCGGAATAACCATTTTAAATGATACGGCTTATGTTAAAAGAAAAGGTGATAAGGTTATAACAAGTCAGGGTGAGCTCGAACCGGGTTATGTGGTCAATACAGCCGGTTTATATGCAGACAAGATCGCAAAAGATTACGGCTTTTCAAAAGACTATAAAATACTACCTTTCAAAGGTTTGTATCTTTATGCAAATGACGACGGATTGAAATTAAAAACTAATGTCTATCCTGTGCCTGATCTACGTAATCCATTTTTAGGCGTGCATTTCACAGTAACAGCAGAAAATAAAACAAAAATAGGGCCAACTGCAATACCGGCATTTTGGCGTGAAAATTACACTGGCTTTGATCATTTTAACCTGAAAGAAATGCTCGATATTCTCGGTATCGATGCCAGTTTATTTCTAGCGAATAATTTTGGTTTTAGAAAACTTGCAGTTAACGAGATGATGAAATATTCAAAAAGAAAGCTGGTGAAACTCGCAAGTACATTATTAAGGGACATGAATCAAAATGATTTCAAACAATGGGGTAAACCCGGTATACGTGCACAGTTAATCAATATTAAAACGAAACAATTGGAAATGGATTTTAAATATGAAGGAGATGATAAATCATTTCATGTATTGAATGCTGTTTCTCCAGCATTTACTTGCGCCTTACCGTTTAGTGAATTACTGGTTTCAGAAATCAAAGAAAAAATTAAGAATTAATTTGATTGGCCTCATTCATTAAAGGTGGGGGTAAATCTCTATGGTCATAAAGTGTTCCACCATCTTCTAAGAACTTTAGAATTTCATCCCAATCTCGAACATCTTGTTTAACTAGTGAGGGTGGATATATTTCGTGAACGCCAATACCTTGTTTTGCGGCATTAACATAGTTTTGCGTGTCTCTTAGCTTGCCAATAAAAGGAAAATCGACTTGCTGAAGAAATCTATCCAGTTGATTTAATATTTTAGTATTCTTTTTCACACGATTTGCAATAACGGCAACTTTCACATCAAGCGTTCTGATTTTTACATTAAGTAATAAGTTAGCAATAAGTTGTGTTGTTGCGTGAATATCAGCGTCAGAAGGAATAACCGGTATCAAGATATAATCACTGTTGATAATAAAATCATTCAGTTCTAATCCGTGAACCCCGGCTGGGGTATCAATCACCATCCGATCAGTACCGGCAGGCACACGCATTTGATAGCTTCGTGTCATCCCCGGATTTTGCTGTGTGGCGTTAATCCCGTGAATAGCTGTTAATGAGTTCGGTCTTTGTTTCAACCAACGAATAGCCGTTCCTTGAGGATCATAATCTATCAAGGTGGTGCGTAAATTATTTGCAGCAAAAATACTGGCGATATTGGTCGCCAAGATGGATTTTCCACTCCCACCTTTGGAATTCAATATAGTGATACGTTTGACGCTATAGCCAGATTTACTAATAACTTGCATAAGTTTATTAAAACTAAATTAATAATTATATTAAGTTTCGTCCTAAACTCATTGTTTTTCAAGGTTTATTTAATGTTTTTAATAAATCACATTAAGAATGAAGCTGTTAACTCATTATACTTACTTGCCGAATCAGTATTATTAGCTTCACAGAATCCGTTATAAATCTATTTTTGGTATATGGCTCTTTCATTTAGAGCCGTATTATAAATATCGCTTTTAAGAATTTAGCTTTGTTTCGGACATATTTTCTATAACTTGTATTAAAGCCGAGTGGTCCAAGTCGGCGCCTCCTTCTTCGGCACTTGCCGCATTCCAGAGTTGCGAAATCAAAGCCGTTCCCGGTAAATATAGATTGTGCTTTTTAGCTATATCTAACGCAATTTTTGTATCCTTTTGATGGGTGCTGATTTTGCCACCAGGCTTAAAATTCCTTTTAAGCATACGTTCTCCATGTACTTCCAGAACCTTACTGTGTGCAAATCCTCCCATAAGAGCATCTCTGACTATATTCGGGTCAACCCCCGATTTTTGCGCAAGCACAAGTGCCTCAGAAACCGCTTCAATTGTTAGTGCTACTATTATTTGATTGGCGCACTTTGTAATTTGTCCCGCGCCACTTTCACCAAGGTAGTTTATGTTTTTGCCAATGGCTTTAAATACAGGCATCATTTGCTCAAAAGCTTCTTTATCGCCTCCAACCATAATAGTTAAGGTTCCTTCTTCAGCTCCGACATTTCCGCCGCTGACAGGAGCGTCTAATAAATAAGCTCCTTTATCATGTATAAGCGATTGGAGTTTTCTAGGTGTGTCTGGTGATGTCGAGCTCATATCAGTAATGATGACTCCCGGTTTAATCACATTTATAACTCCGTCACTTCCTGCTATAACCTTCTCAACTACTTCACCATCAGGCAGCATCGTTATAATTGCATCAGCAGAAGAAGCCGCCATTGCGGGAGATTCAGTTGCTCTTGCTCCAAGCTTCACTAACTCTTTTATTGATTCTTGAGATCTATTGTGGACATTAAGTTGGTAACCTTGCTTTAGAAGATTTTTGGCCATGGGGAAGCCCATTATGCCAGTACCAATAAGACCTATTGTTTTTATTTTCACTCCATATCCTCTTTGCTATTATAACTTCGCTATATTTAACGACAGGGATCATTGTTTGTTTGATCGAAGCGAAGGTATCTCGTGGAACCCATGCTTAGGTTTTGTTTTTTATTAGTTCTTTAAGTCGTTCTATCTCAACATTAATTGTATTATCTAACGGGCTTTCATTAGCACGGTTGTACCAGTATTTAGCATTACTTAAATCACCTTCAATTCTATGAAGTAATCCATGTATTAGATAATAATATTTATTGTCGCCATCTTGTATAAGCTCATGGCATTCATGCCATTTATCTAACTCTATTAATTCGATAGCTTTTTCTAATTTATTCATTTTCTTAACTTTACATCTGATTTATATTTTTATGCTAATGATTAAGCTCACATAACATTAAAAGTAGTGTGATCAATTTAGTCTTTAACAAAAGATAGGGGGGTAATTGTTAAAGTTCGTGCTCTTCAACAAGGAACGCGGAAGACTTTGAGTGATCGATAAAACTACTCTCATCTTTAAGTCATGCTTCACCTTTTTTGAACATCCGGCGAGCTCATTTTTTATCTTAGGCTAGTTTTAAATAATCCCATGAAATAATTGCACATCAACCATTTCATCTGGCGTTACGCCTTCGCTTTCCAAAGGTAAAACGATAAAGCAATTCGCATCGGCCATAGAACGTAATATGCCTGAACCTTGTTTTCCTGTTTTACGTACGATCATGCGGCCATTTTCATCTTGTTCTAATACACCGCGTTGATATTCAACACGGCCGGGGCGTTTTTTCAATTTAGAAATGCAAGGGACTTTCATCATAATAGGAGAATATACAGTTTCGCCCATGAGTTTTTTTAACGCGGGTTGAACGAATTGGTAAAAGGTAACCATCACGGATACAGGGTTACCGGGTAAACCAAAAAAATAAGTTGAATCAAGCTTGCCGAAGGTAAGAGGGCGGCCGGGTTTCATTGCCACTTTCCAGAAATCAACGGTTCCCTGTTTTTCTAATATTTCTTTAATGTAATCGGCATCACCAACAGATACGCCGCCGGATGTTACTAATACATCTGCTTCTCCAGCTGCTTCAATGAAAGCGCGTTCTAATAATTCTTTATCATCTCTAACGACACCCATATCGATAATTTCAACACCTAAGCGAGCTAACATGCCGTATAAGGTATAACGATTACTGTCATAGATAGCACCGTCTTCTAATTCTTCGCCAACAGAACGTAATTCATCACCTGTTGAGAAAAAAGCAACTTTGATATTTTTAAATACTGGAACTTCTGAATAACCCAATGACGCTAATAAACCAATGTCAGCAGGTGTTAGACGCATACCTTTCTCAAGCACTAAATCGCCAATTGCTAAATCTTCACCTGCTTGCCTTACATTACCCCCGGGTTTTGTATCATTGCCGATGTCTATACAGTCGCCTACAACAATGGCTTGTTCTTGTATGACTACCGTATCTGTTCCCTCTGGCATAATTGCTCCGGTCATGATGCGTACACATTCACCTGCATTTACTGAATCGCGAAAAGGTTTGCCGGCAAGACAAGTGCCGATCAAATTCAGTTTTTTTATTTCATGCTCAGGTAAATCAGAACTTTTTATAGCATAACCATCCATTGCCGAGTTTCTACCTGTAGGCACATTAATTTCAGACTTTATGTCGTTGGCTAAAACACGCCCTAACGCTTTTCTTACTGGCAGACTTTCGGTTTCACTATTAGGGATAATAGCATTAAAGATATTCTCAAGCGCTTTCTCTGGAATAATTGAGTTTGGGTCATAATCATCCATGCAACTTGGGTCTTTTTTTATCTCGTTTTCAGCCATGATTTATATTCTCATTATTTGTGCAAATATTATTAATAATATAATCAACAATTGTTTCATAGTTATTCAAGTCTAGTATCGTCAATTCAGTATTCTCTGATAGCGGTTCATCACTAGCAATAGCAATTACACTTTCATCTGAACTTGAAATTAAAGGCTTACCTAGACTAGGGCGATGTAGCTCAATCTTTGGAATGGCCTCAGGTTTAAAACCTTCTACCATAATTAAATCCAATTTGTCTTGATCAAGGTGAGAAATATATTCTTCAAGTCGTGTTTGTGGGTCTTCTTCATCTTGTTCGACCATTAGTGCCCAACGTTGTTTCGAGCCGATAAGCATTTGACTGGCGCCGGCTTTTCTTATTTCATAACTATCTTTGCCAGGCTGATCAATTTCAAAGGTATGATGTGCATGTTTGATTACACCAACTTCAATGCCACGTTTCTTAAACAATGGGATTATATTTATTAAAAGCGTTGTTTTCCCTGTTCCACTGTATGCGGCAAAACCCACTATAGGAATCGTTGTTTCGATATTACTCATAAATTATTTTCTACTGCTTGTATATCTTCTAGGGTATTTAAGTTATCAAATGTTTCAGGAATATCTGAAAAATCAGCAATGGCTAAATTATGTTGATTAAACCACTTATCAATTTTTCTTTCGCCCTGATTTAAAAATTCAGTCATTGATGATAAAAGGTCTTTTTTCATTAAACAAAAGACGGGCTGCATTCTTTCTCCGTTATGAGCAACACTGATATCGGCATCTTCCTCTTCTAACGAGGTAATAAGACGCTTAACTAAGTCCTTAGGTATAAAAGGAGAGTCGCAAGGCGTAGTCAACATGTATGTTGTTTTTGCTTTGTTCAGAGAGCTAGCCATGCCGGCTAATGGGCCGCAATAACCAGACAGTTCATCGGAAACAATATCAAAGCCATATGCTCCGTATATGTCATGATTTCTATTTGCATTGATTAACAAGGAGCCAACTTGAGGATTTATTGTATCTATGACGTATTCGATCATAGGTTTGTTATTTAACAAAACCAAACCTTTGTCTTGTCCTTCCATTCGACGCGCTTGTCCGCCAGCTAAAATAACGCCGGTAATATCATTTTTAGAAATCTTCTGCATGCTTATGGATATGAGAATATTTAATTAGTCTTTCTTAATATTAGCAACTTCGAGCTTTGCTGGAAGATCAACGTCAAACTCAATATTTTCTTTACCATTATATATGAGGAAATGTTTGCTTTTGGCTCTGGATAATAAAGTGATATTTAAATCACGAGCTAAATTAAGTCCCATTTGTGTAATTCCAGATCGCGATAGAAGCACTGGAATTTTCATTTGCGCAACTTTAATTACCATTTCTGATGTTAGGCGGCCGGTGGTGTAAAATATTTTGCCATTACCCGTTATTCCTTCCAACCACATTTGACCAGCAATAGCATCTACCGCATTGTGTCGGCCAACATCTTCAATAAAGATTAATGATTTCGTGCCTTGGCATAATGCGCAACCATGTACAGCACCAGCATTTTTATAAACATCATTATGGACACTTAAGTTCTTTAATAAATCATATAAGTCAGATTGCTTGAGGTTGAAGGCTTGTATATTGAGTTCATCAAGGTTTTCCATGATGTCGCCAAAAACTGTGCCTTGACCACAACCTGTCGTGACAATACGTGGTCCTAATCTATCCGCCCAGTCATCACGCTCACTGAAACTGGTTATGGCGACGGCATTGACATCCCAATCAACTTGAACTGATTTTATTTCTTTTAAATCTTTAACCAAACCCTGATTTTTAATATAACCCAGTGCTAGCATTTCAGGTTGGGTGCCGAGTGTCATCAAAGTTACTATTTCATAACTATCAATGTAGATTGTTAGCGGACGTTCTTCTGCTATATGTAGTTCACGTGTATTTTGATATTCATCAGTAGCAAGAACCGGGGAGGTAGCAGGAAGTCCGGCATTAGTCATTTCCGGACGATAGGAGTTAGACATAACTATCCCCCTGTTACATTCATATGTCTAAATAAAATAGGTTTTTCAGTTAAGTCGAATTCATGTCCTTTCGGTTTGATTAACATGGAATCTCGAATAGCTTGTTTTAATTTTTCATTATCTTCGGGATTAGCACGAAGTGTTTTACGAAGATCAACAGAGTGTTCTTGACCTAGGCACAGTAATAAACGACCTTCACAAGTTAATCGTACTCGATTACAGTCGTCGCAAAAATTATGACTGTGTGGCGATATGAAGCCAACGCGAGTTCCCATCTCTGGAAGCTTATAATATTTGGATGGGCCATTTGTTGTTTCTGTCGTAGGAACAAGTTTAAAAACCTGTTCTAAATCATTTTTTATTTCATCGCTGGAATAGTAGGATTCAGCTCGATCATGATCACCTATAACACCTAGAGGCATTTCTTCAATAAAGCTGATATCCATACCGCGTTCGCTCGCATAACGAACCAAATCAATCACTTCGTCGTGATTACGATTTTTTAATATAACGGCGTTGATTTTTATTTTCTCAAAACCTGTTGCTAGCGCAGTATCAATGCCGGCAAGAACATTGTCTAAATCGCCAACACGCGTTATACGTTTAAACTTTTCAGCATCAAGCGAATCAAGACTAATATTGATACGTTTTACACCGGCATCTTGTAAGGGCTGTGCAAGTTTAGTCAATTGTGAGCCGTTAGTAGTTAAAACGAGTTCATCTAAACCAGGCAGTTGGCCAATATCTTCGAATAGCTTAATAACATTACGACGAATTAGTGGTTCGCCACCGGTAATGCGTATTTTCTTTACGCCTAGTTCGGTAAATGCTTGAGCAATTTTTGATATTTCTTCCAAGGTTAAAAGTTGAGCGCGTGGTACGAATTGCATTTCATCATCCATACAATAAACGCAGCGGAAGTCACAACGATCGGTAACAGAAATACGAACATAATCGACAACGCGGTTAAATTTATCGATAAGTACTTCGTTAGAATTGTTCTTTTTTTCGTTCATCTGATTTTTAATTAGAAAATAGGCGGCTGCCGTATTATAGCTATTGTTTCTATTTAATTAAATTTTATCAAAATTAGCTTAATAACACACTGAAATATAATAACTAACAGTCATTTACGATAGTTTTGGCGATATTGTAGTATTCTGCAACATATAGTTGACTACCAGTCTTTGTATGGATGGGAAACGAGGCAAATATTGTAATATCTAGGGTCATCAGAGACATCGTTACCAAGCCAATCGGGCATGGTGAACGGCTCATCGACTGACTCCAATTCTAATTCTGCGACAATTAGTCCTTGATTATCACCAGCAAAGACATCAATTTCCCATTGATGACCATCATGCATAACGTGAAACCGTGTTTTTTCTATATAGGGTTTGTTACATAGAGACTCGAGCATTTCTTTCGCTTCTTCAAGAGGGATAGAGTACTCATATTCACTGCGCTGAATACCTAGCGTTTTACTTTTAATATTCAGATTTGCTGCTTCACCATTAATTCTGATGCGGATAGAGCTTTTCTCATTACTGCCCATATAAGCCTGAATTATATGAATGCCTTCATCAGCATCTTTACGCCAATTATCATTTATAATTAAAAATTTGTGCTCTATTTCAATACCCATGATTTTTATTCGAATTTTAAATGTTTATTAGTTAGATAAATAATGCCTAATACAGGTAGGCCCAGTAAAGATGCGAACAAGAAAAAGTTTGTATAACCTATATTTTCTACGATTGAACCTGAATAACCACCAATAATTTTTGGAAATAGTGTCATTAGAGAACTAAATATTGCGTATTGCATAGCGGTGAAAGAAATATTTGTTAATCGGGAAAGAAAAGCGACAAAAGCTGCGCTAGCAATTCCGGCGGACAAATTGTCTGCGGAGATAACAAGATAAAGCAACTGAATATCGTAACCTTTAACAGCGAGAAGCATGAATAACAAGTTTGTTAAAACGGTTAGTAATGCACCTAGAAACAAAACCTTCATCACTCCGAAACGGATTGATAAAATGCCTCCTAAAAAACCACCTGCGATAGTCATAAATAATCCAAATGTTTTAACTACAGAGGCAATTTCTTTTTTACTGTATCCGAGGTCTTGAAAGAAGATATTTGAAATTACACCTAGAACAATGTCAGATATACGATAAAGACCGATCAAAACTAGTAACAATATTGCGAGTTTAATGCCGTAACGCTGAAAAAAATCCATGACTGGTGCTACATAACTTTCAACTACGATTTTCTTTTCAACAAAATTAAATTTTATGAGTGCGAATACAATTGATAAAAATAGTAGTACACCAAGAAAAAGCCGAAAGAACTCCACGCAAAAATTAGAGAGTGTTTTATTGTTTAATATTTCTGTCAGGTTGTTTTTCCAGGATGCAGCAAACTCAGAACTAAGATGAAATGATATTACAAAGCCGACTACTGCAAGTATAAATACCAGAAAAAACTTAATGTATGTGATATTAGAATATTTATATTCAGACATTTGATTTCTTTCGGGTTCTTTTATACAAAACGTCGTAATAATGCCTATTAGCATTGCTGCAGCCATGCAGCTATAAGTAACTTGCCATGCTCGATAATCATATGACCCCATTTCCGAACCTAAGGAACTGGCAATATATAAACTTCCTGCGCCAGAGACCAACATGCCTATACGATAACCTGCTATATAGGTGGCAGACATCAAAGCTTGAAATTCAGACGAAGCGGATTCAATTCTGTAGGCATCAATAACAATGTCCTGTGTTGCGGCAGAAAATCCCAACATGACACAGGCTATGGCCATTATTTTTAAATATGATTCACTATGGGATGGATCAATAAATGCCATTGATAAGATTGAAACAATGATCGCGATTTGAGATACCAACATCCAGGCTCTTCTTCTTCCCAATCGATGGGTCAAAAAAGGAAGAGGGAGTTTGTCTACTATCGGAGCCCAAACAAACTTGAATGAATAGCCCAATGCCGCCCAACTGAAGAAGGTAACGGCTGATCTTTCAATGCCGGCCTCTCTCAACCAAAGACCCAAAGAAGAAAATATCAGTAATAATGGAATACCGGCAGACAAGCCAAAGAAAAGCATGGTGATGACGCGAGGATGTAAGAATGCTCGGAAACTATCTTGCCAGCTTTTCATTAGTTATTGTTTTATGCCATATAGGATTACCTAGTTTACTTGATTTGTTAAGAAAAATTAATGAATCTCAAAAAATGATTATTAATTAGCAACATTATAATGTCTTCTTTTATGCCGTCCGTCTTTTAGTCCTTTCTTGTAACCATGCTGATAGTTGCGATTGTACCTGTGGTTTGAGTGAGAATTGTTGTAACTATAACCATAGTGTTTTTTAGCTTGGTAATTATAGCTGGGCGAGTAATATTTTTTATTATTGTGATATGAATAACTAGGAACATAATGTTTGTTGTAATTACCGTGCTCATGATGTTTCTTATATTTATAATGTTTGTTATATCTTTTTTGTTTGTAGTGATGTGCGTTTGAATAATAGTTTGAGTAGTTATGCTTATAACTATAAGCGGGCGTCCCAAAATAAATTTTTATATCAGCAAATGCACTCATCGGGAAAATGAATAAAAGTATGGTTAAATAAAGACTATTTTTAATGATTGATGACATAATATGCCCCAAATTAGTATGCTTGTTTGATTAGAGGGATAAAAATGGGAATGGTTGCAAAATTAAATTCACCAAGAATAGAAATTCATTACTGTACGCAGTGTCGCTTTATTCTCAGAGCAAACTGGATTGCTCAGGAACTATTAATGACGTTTGCCGAAAAGATAGGTGAACTTGCGCTTGTTCCTTCTTCAGGTGGTGTGTTTGCAGTGCTATTAGATGGCGAAGAAATATTTTCTCGAAAAAAGCAAGAGCGTTTTCCCGAGTCTAAAGAATTGAAACAATTGATCCGTGATCGAATAGAGCCTGATATGCCGTTAGGACACAGTGATAATTAGTCTTCTCTAGCGACTCTGATACCAATAAATTCATATGATGAATTTGATTTGTACTTATCACGAGAGGCTGTTCTTAGAGATTGTTCCGGACTAATAAAAGCACCACCGCGAACTACACGTAGAGTACAATCTCCACCTTCCCAAACACTTTCATCCGTTGGAGCACCCTTATAGTTGTCATGCCAGCAGTCATGCACCCATTCTGAAATATTACCTTGTGTATCGAATACTCCAAATGGATTGGGCTCGAAGCTACCAGCCTTCATAGGTATGCTGGTGTTAAGTTCTTGATTGCATCCTAAGAAACAATGCGCTTTGTTCTTTTCCATCTCATAGCCCCACCAGAATGGTGTTTTTTTGCCACCAGAAGCGACATATTCCCATTCTGACTCACTCAATAAACGATATTTTTCACCTGTTTCTCGAGACAGCCATTTTGAATAGTTATAAGCATCATCCCAAGTCACATTAAAAACAGGGAATTCAGGACCTAGCCCTTTGGTTTTAGGTGATTTTACACCAGCTGCTGCCGCATACTTATTATATTCTGAAATGGATATTTCTTTTGCACTAACAGCAAATTTGCGTATTGAGACCGAATGTTTGGGACCTTCTGTAGATTGTTTGTTGCTACCCATTATAAAATCACCTGCAGGAATCCAGACCATTAGAGGGCCTTTGCCACCTGATTTTAAATTATCCTGAATTGTCTTTTCTGATGATGTTTCGGCTATGGCAACTTCTGGTTTCTTTTCTTCTTCTACTGCAACGGTCTCTTCTTCAACTTCAATAAATTCTTCTGCTGCGTCTTCTTCAACTATAGCCTCTGCGGTTGATTCTGATTCTAATTCATCTTCAACTGCAAATGTTTCTTGATCAGGTTGTTGTTCTCCACCCATCGTAAAGAAAACACCGGCACCGATAATAATAACGATTGCTGCGGCAATTCCGATGAATAGCCCTGTTTTACTTTTCGGTTGTTCAAAAGAATCAAACTCTGTTTGAACTGGTGTTTCTGCAACTATTGGAACCTCAGGTTCATTAGCTTCATTTTCAGCAGCAATATCTTCAACAGACATTTCACTCGTTGCTTCTAAGATATCTTCGGTAACAGGCTCTTCAGATGCCGGCTCTGCTGCTGCGGGAGCAGGAGCTGCTACTGCAGTAGATTCTTTTACATTCACCACTACAGCCGTTGTATTATCTTGACGAGGCATATTTGCTTCTTCAACGGCTTCCATGAGTGCATCAGCACATTCTTTTGGTGAATCAGACCAGTCAGAATATTGAATAATTTTGCCTGAACTCAGGGTATCTAATCCATCACTGCATAATAGTATTTTGTCGCCAGCTTCTAATTCGAAAGCTGTTGATGGTACATCTATTTCATTTATGTCATCACCGGTAACGGCACTCATTAGCATATTGCGGGATAAACCAGGCTCAGCTTCCACGGGGGTACCATCAGCTTCCATTCTATCTAGAAAGCCACCATAACTATGATCGGCATTCTTTTTCGTCAATTCTCTATTTCTTACCAGATAACAATGGCTGTCACCTACGCTGGCCCACCACAATTTTCCTTCTTCGAGGATAGCAGCAACCATCGTACAACCCATACCTGATAAAGCAGGAGTTTCAGCGACAGTTTCTTTTATTGAATTATTTGCTTTAACAACAGCATTTTCGAGAATTTCAGCAATATTTTCTGAGGGGTAATTTGCAGAAACATGCTTATTAAAGGCCTGAACAGCCATATTACTTGCAACGTTTCCGGCGGCATGACCGCCCATACCATCGGCTATGATGACAAGTGCGCTTGGATTACCATTAGCATCCGTGAGATGTGTTATAAGGAAAGCGTCTTCTTGATAGTCTCTAGCACCATCAATCTGTGATCCGGCTAATTCAAATTCAAGTGCCATACGTTAAGAAATCTCCATTCGAAATATTTGAGAAAAGTTATGTAAGTTTTTGATATTATTTTATTATTTATTAGTACTTAACGTAGAAAATACTGTTTACATAAGATTAATATACTATGTCTCATTATCCTACCAGTCCATTAATAAATTACAAAGAAATACTTTATTAAAATCAATAAATTAGATCAGTTAATATATACCCGTGGTACTTGAAAATGCAGATTTATAGCACATCTATTTTCATCCAGACGTTGTCGCCTATAGCGCCTACTGTTGGTACTTCTACTTACAGGGGGCAGCCATGTGCGTCGTTGCCCACAGGAGGTGGGCAAGGGGCGTTAGTAGGAACGGAAGCTTCGTGCCTCGCTCTGAATAAAAATAGACGTACTCTAATTTCGGCATTTTCAAGTACCACGGATATAAAGTAATTCATGTTCTTATTATTTTCAAAGTGAAGACAAAAAATAAAAATACAGTACAAGTTGATGAACTGCGTGCACAACTTCGTTTAGTGCGTAATACAGAACGCCTTAAATTGACTAGGCAATTTGATAGTTTATTAAATAAATCAGAACATAAACCGTCAGAGTGGGATGTTTTAAAAAAGAGAATTGAACAGTCAATCCAAATTAAATTGGATAGACAAGCAAAATTACCTCAGTGTCATTTTGATGATGGTTTACCCATCAATCAGCACGCGGAAACAATATCTTCTGCATTAGAAAATAATCAAATTGTTATTATTTGCGGTGAAACGGGTTCGGGCAAAACGACACAACTTCCAAAGCTATGTCTTACTTTAGGTCGCGGTGTTGATGGTTATATAGGCCATACTCAACCAAGGCGTATAGCAGCAAGAACTGTGGCTAAACGTATTGCTGATGAATTGGAATCTGAATTAGGAACACACGTCGGTTACAAAATACGTCATCAGGATGTTTCAAATAAAAATTCCTATATCAAATTAATGACGGACGGTATTTTATTAGCTGAACTACAACAAGATCGTTATCTGAATCAATATGACACATTAATTATTGATGAGGCGCACGAACGCAGTCTTAATATTGATTTTATTCTTGGCTATTTAAAACAACTATTACCAAAACGGCCAGATCTAAAGGTAATTATTACTTCAGCAACAATAGACGTTACTCGCTTTTCTGAACATTTTGATAATGCCCCCGTTATAGAAGTCTCAGGTAGAAGTTTTCCTGTTGATGTACTGTATCGACCGACTGATGAGAGTAATGAAAGTGAAGAGGAGCGCGGTCGCGAAGACGCCATTTTAGATGCAATTCATGAATTAACTTCATTTGATATGGGTGACATTCTCATATTTTTAGAAGGTGAAGGGGAAATACATGAAACTGATATGTTTCTTCGAAAACAAAATTTATCGGACACGGATATTTTACCGCTTTATGCACGCTTAAGTTCTTCCCGACAAAATAAAATATTTGCACCTCACAAACGACGACATATTGTACTGGCAACGAATATCGCTGAAACATCATTAACAATCCCGGGAATACGTTATGTTATTGATACCGGTATGGCGCGAATCAGTCGATATAGTTATCGAAGTAAAGTCCAACGTTTGCCAATAGAAAAAATATCAATGGCAGCAGCAAATCAACGTAAAGGGCGTTGTGGTCGAACTAGTGATGGTATTTGTATTCGTTTGTATAGTGAAGAAGATTTTTTGTCGCGTGCTGAATTTACTCAACCAGAAATACTACGTACCAATCTCGCGTCAGTTATTTTGCAAATGAAAGCATTAAATATTGGTGATATAGAAAATTATCCTTTCATAAATCCACCAGAGAGAAAATTAATTAATGATGGCATGCGAGTGTTGCAAGAAATTAATGCACTCGATAAACAAAATAAACTTACGCCAACGGGTAAAAAAGTTGCTCGCTTTCCATTGGATCCAAGACATGCAAGGTTGCTATTGGCTGCGAATGAATTTAATTGTCTAAATGAAGTATTAATTATAGTGAGTGCATTAAGTATTCAAAGTCCAAGAGAACGACCGATTGATAAACAAGAAAAGTCAGACAAAGCACATGAGCAGTATGATGATGAGAATTCAGACTTTTTATGGTTTGTAAATCTTTGGCATTTTTATCAAAAACAACAAAAGAAACTATCGCAAAATAAATTAAGAAAATTATGTGTGCAGAACTTTTTATCATATATGCGAATGCGTGAATGGGCTGATATACATCGACAATTACGGCATGTCTGCACAGAAATGAAGTTTGCTATTAATAGTGAGCCTGCCAGTTATCAAAATATTCATTGTGCGATATTAACGGGTATGCCAAGTCATGTTGCATTTTTATCGGACAAGCATGAATACACAGGCGCCAGAGATATAAAATTAAATATATTTCCTGCCTCAGGTCAGTTTAATAAAAAACCAAAATGGATGGTTGCAGCTGATCTGGTTGAAACATCACGCTTGTATGCACGTAATGTCGCAAAAATTGAATCAAACTGGTTGATTAATACTGCTACGCATTTATTAAAGTACGATTATTCGGAGGCGTATTGGGAAAGTAAAAGTGCACGTGTTGTTGCCTTGGAAAAAATTAGTTTATATGGAATGACATTGGTTGCCGGCAAAAGAGTTAATTATGGACGTATTAATCCGACAGAATCAAAAGCACTCTTTATTAGGAATGCATTGGTCGATGCTGATTTGGAATCATCAGCTAATTTTTTTAAGCACAATAATATAATAATAAATGAGCTTAGAGAATTAGAAACAAAATCACGTCGTCCAGACATAGTTGATGAAGAAAAAATCTATAGTTTTTATGATAAAGCGCTACCTGTTGATGTTTATGATGGCCAATCATTTGCAGCATGGGTAAAGAATCTCGATAAAGATAAAAAACAAGCTTTATTTCTTGATAAAGAATCAATTATGAGCCATGAAGCAGAACATATTACTGAAAACTCATATCCAGACGTGATTCAATCAAGAGGAATTAGTATACCGCTAGAATATAAGTTTGAACCGGGAGAAAAGGATGATGGGCTTAATATAGATATACCTATTGCCGTATTGAATCAATTTGACGATAAGCAAATGGATTATTTGGTGCCAGGTTTAATTGAAGAAAAAATAATCTTTTTATTAAGAGCCTTACCAAAACAAATACGAACAAAGATTGTACCTATTCCAGAAACCGCAAAAGAATGTGTGCGCAATCTGACTAATCATTCTATTTCGTTAAAACAAAATTTATCGGCTTATTTATATCTAACTCGGTCAATTGAAATTTTAGACAAAGATTGGCCTGAAACTGATTTGCCAGAACATTTAAAAGTTAATTATCGGATTATTGATTCAAATAATGACCTGCTAGGCACAGGAAAAAATATTGCTAGTTTAAAAGAATCATTTTCTGATAAAGCAGAAAGTGCGTTTACTGATCTTTATGAAAATGAATATGGAACTGAAGAAGTCACTTCATGGGATTTCGGTGAACTACCTTTAACACAAGAAATAAAAATTAATGAAGATACTATAGTTGTCTATCCTTCATTGATCGAAGAAGAAGGGAAAGTCTACAAACATGCGCTCGACAATCAGGATAGTGCTGAATATTACTTAAGGTATGGACTAAGAGCACTGCTTAAAAGAGAACTGGTAAAAGAAATTAAATACCTGAGAAAGAACCTTCGCAGTATTGAAAAATTAGCATTGATGTATAGTAATATTGGTTCAAAGAGTGAATTAATAGATGAGATCGTTGATTTAGCTATCGACGAAACATTTTTATATGAAGAAGAGCCAATAAGAAAACAAGATCATTTTTTTGCTGCATTATCTGAAAATAAACAAAATCTATTAATGAACGCCGAGAAGGTCTGTGTTTTGTTAGAAATAATATTAGAAAGACAGATGAATGTGGCTACTCGACTATCTGAGCCTGATGTTTTGAAACATATTGGTGCAATTGCGGATATTGAAGATCAAATTAATTATTTAATTTATGCTGGGTTTATTAATGATGTACCTTATAAATATCTACAGCACTATCCAAGATACTTAGATTCGATTTCAAAACGAATAGAAAAACTAAAAAACGCACAAGATAAAGACCGACAGAATGTATTACTCATTGAAGAACATTGGAATAGAATTAAGAAATTAGTAGATAATGCTTATGAAACTGATAATTTTTCGTCAAGATTGAATGATTACCGTTGGATGATTGAAGAGCTGCGAATATCATTGTTTACACAAGAACTGAAAACTAAAATACCTATATCAATAAAACGAATGGATAAGGCTTGGGATAAACTCCAAAAAGCTGACCAATAAAGACAAGGATAAAGATGACTGAACAATCGATTGAATTTTCGATATTTTTGATTTTCACAGGCGCTGCTGTATTTGCGACAATTGCCTTGTATGCACGACAAGCAATGATCGTCGCTTATATTGCACTTGGACTTTTATTTGGACCGTGGGGGCTTGAATTTGTTACTGATCAAGAGTTGATTAGTGATATTTCTAAAATAGGTATTATTTTCCTACTTTATCTATTGGGTTTAGATTTGCTTCCTCAACAGTTATGGCAAATGTTAAGAGAAGCTGTTGTTGTGACGTTGGCGAGTTCTGCGGTGTTTGGTGTACTTGGCTTTTTAATTGGTTATATCTTTGGCTATGAAGTATTACAAGCGATGTTAATTGGTGCAGTTATGATGTTTTCAAGCACCATTATTGGTCTCAAATTACTACCAACAACAACATTGCATCATCGACATACTGGTCAAATTATTATAAGTGTTCTTTTAATTCAGGATTTAATTGCAATAGTTATTCTTTTGTTACTTCAAGGTTACGGCAAAGGTGGAAATATTGTTGTCGATATAGCATTGCAATTAGTTTATTTACCACTGTTAATTGCTGTAGTTTATCTAATTGAAAGATTTGTTTTAATTAAATTAATACAGCGTTTCGATCAAATACATGAATATATTTTTCTCTTAGCAATTGCCTGGTGTTTGGGTATAGCTGAATTAGCTCATTATGTTGGTTTATCTCACGAAATAGGGGCATTAATAGCTGGCGTAACACTAGCTTCGAGTCCGATAGCATTGTTTATTACAGATAGCCTTAAACCACTACGCGATTTCTTTTTAATCATCTTTTTCTTTTCGTTAGGTGCCGGTTTCAATATGTCAGTAATCAATGAAATTTTTATTCCAGCATTAATTCTTGCTGTGATGGTGCTGGTGTTAAAGCCGCTGGTTTTTGGTTGGTTACTGATTAAACAAGGCGAGAAAAAATATGTTTCATTTGAAACCGGTTTTCGATTAGGTCAAATCAGTGAATTTTCTTTACTAATAGCCGTGCTCGCTGTTGAATCTGGCTTTATTGATGATAAAACATCATATTTAATTCAATTAGCGACACTGATCACTTTCGCAGTATCGTCATATATCATTGTGTTGAGGTACCCAACACCGATATCTACAACAGATCGTTTACGTCGAGATTGATTTTAATGAATAAGAACATATTAAATAAAGTAGTTTATGCTATTTCATCTTTAATAGTGATATGCGCTCTCTTCGTGCTTGCAGATTATTTTGGTTTATTTGGTACAACAATAGAAAAGAGATTTAGCTTTTCTGAAATACGATTTCGTACGGTAGATAAAGATACGGGAACACCCATTATGAATGTTGGAGTGAGATGTTTTCAGAAAAACAACATAAATGGTTGCTCGAGGAAAAAAAGTAAGCGGGTGGGTATTGTTTCAGTAAATATACCAGTGCAACGAGCAATTAAGAAAACACTATTGTTTAAGAAAGCAGAAGAAATATATAAATACATCGAGCCAAAGATGAATATTATGTTGATTCATCAAAATTATCATAACCGAATTGTAACGATATCAATGGAAGATTTATATTCACAAAAAATAACTGAGAAAGTAGTGGAAATGCCACCAAGAGAGCAGTTAGATTCTGAGGCTGAAGAGGAATGATATCCTAGCTTTCTCAGTTGATCGGCCTTAATATCATAATTATGAATTTCAAAATAAAAAATAATAGTACGTTGATAGCCCAATCATTGATTAATTCCGCCTACTCATTTGATGGCACGTTTTTCAGGTGCATTTGCTTGACAGCAAATGGCTTACGTAGAATTACTATGTGCGGCTCTCTAGTCGACGCAACTGAACCTGAAAAACGCACACTTAACATGCGGTTCTTTTTATCTAGTGCAATCAAACGAGTTCAACTAAGGAGTCTGGGATAAATGAGCGAAGCACTGGACTATTTGTTAAAAGTTAGGAAAGATGCAATAGAGCCTTACTTTCAGTTTTTGAAAGAGGGCGGTAAGCATCTTGACGATAAAACCCGTTCATTGTTATCCGTTATTACAAAAGTTGATGCGAAAACAGAAGCAGGGTTAAAACAATATCTTAAACGAGCATTGAAGCAGGGCAATAGTGCTGATGAAATATTAGATGCAATGTTGACTTGTATGCCAACCTTAGGCTTAAGCAAAATTATTTGGGCCGTTGATATTATTATAAAAATGGAACTACCTGAATTTGATCCAGATAAGCTAGGGAAAATAGATAAGGGTAAAAAAAAACAAAGTAAAAAGAAACAATGGCATAAAGTAACTTCTATTGATGAAACCAAAGAAGGTGTGTCTCATCATGAATATGAAGGAAAAACGTGTTTTGTTACGCGAGAGGGCAATGACTTTCAGGTGTTTGATACCATCTGCCCGCATAAATCTGCAAATATTCCCTGTGATGCTATAGATGGTATAATAGTAGTGTGCCCAATGCATCAATGGAAATTTAATATGGAAAACGGCGAGTGTATAGAAAAAGGAAATCAGCAACCGCTTAATAAGTTAGAATATAAAGTTGAAGATAGTTATCTTTGTGTCTATTCATAATCGTTAATCCAGTCCATATATTACTAAACTATTCTCAGGAGCTATAAATGTCTAAATTGTTATATATAGAGGTTTCACCAAGAAAAGACCGGTCAGCTTCTATCGAAGTCGCACAATCCTTTCTTACTACGTACCAGGAAGGAAACACTGATAGCCAGATTGAAACCTTGGATTTATGGGATTTTAAATTACCAGAATTTGATAGCGACACGATTAACGCAAAATATAGTGTGATGCACGGTGAAGACCCTAGCCCGGAAGAAGTTGCTGCATGGGATGTGATTAGCAAAATTGCAAATCAATTTAAGGATGCTGATCATTACCTCATCAGTACACCGATGTGGAATTTTTCAATTCCATATAAACTAAAACATTATATCGACATAATTAGCCAACCCGGGCTCACCTGGAGTTTCTCACCAGAAGAAGGATACCAAGGCTTGGTAACTGGAAAAACAGCTACATTAATTCTGACACGTGGAGGTGAATACACCAGCAGTGCAGAACTTGCAGCGATGGACTTTCAAAAAACATATCTAGAGATGATCCTTGGTTTTATAGGAATTACTGATGTCAATATAGTACTCATTGAGTCGACCCTTGATGTTGAGGCAAAAACAGAGTCGATTGCAGCAGGTAAAGAACAAGCAATTTCTTGCGCTAAAAATAGCTAGATTTTGATTCGAATGAAAAGATTTGAAAAGCTGGGCGTGACTAGTTTGAAGATGAGATAGTTTATTACGTCAGCTGAAATGACTTGTTAGGTTATTCATGCGGCGTCTAAAGCTTCCAAAAAATCATCCCGAATAATTTCAAAAGACTCGATCCCAACAGATACTCTGATCAAATTATCTTCAATACCCAATTTCAAACGTTCGCTTCTATCAAGTTCACGATGGGATGATACTGCAGGTACGATCATCATTGTTGCGACGTCACCAAGTGTCGGTCCATAAGGTATATTTTCGGCGGCTTTTAAAAACGTATTTAAGTTTTCATATCCTCCCTTAAGCACAAAGCTGACCATTGTTCCAAAGCCACCATTGAGCAACTCTTTTGCTAACGTATGATCAGGGTGTGTTGAAAGCCCCGGATAGTGAACTGCGGACACTTTTGGGTGTTCGGATAGAAGACGTGACAGTCTGCCAGCGTTGTCTTGTGCTTGTTTAAGGCGTAAATCAAAAGTGTGCAATCCTCGCTCTGCTAGCCAACAGTTGTATGGGCTGGCGTTTAAACCTAGTGTTGAAACCGTTTCATCTAACTTGTCTAAAAGGTCTTGGTTATTTGTACCGATATACCCAAGAGTCAGATCACTATGTCCAGAGAGCATTTTGGTAACCGAATGCATGACCATGTCTGCTCCATGATCCAGTGGGTTAAATCCGGTGGGTGTTGTAAATGTATTATCAATCACCAGCAATGCACCGACATCCTTGGCGACCTTAGTCAAAGCTGGAAAATCAGTAACCCTTAACATTGGATTTGATACAATTTCGGCTAAAATAATTTTGGTGTTGGCTTGTATTGCATCAGTAAAAGTGTCTGGATCTGAAGCATCGAAAAGAGTATTTTTGAAACCCAAACGCGGAAGTATCTGGGATGTCATTTTCAAGGATTGGCCATACAATTGCGTTGCGGATGCGATTCTATCTCCCGCGTCTAAAATACCCATAAATACCGCAGAAAGTGCTGACATCCCTGAAGCAGTCATCACTCCACCTTGAGCATCTTCCATCCATGATATCTTGTCAGCAAGCACCGCGGCGTTAGGATTACCGTAACGAGCGTAAGTAAATCCCTCAGCCTGTTTCTCATACACTGCTTTTAATTGATCGACATCTGAATAGGTATAGACCACCGATGACGATAAAGGTGTCGTTAGCGGACTACCAATATTTTGAGGTTCGTTGCTTCGCCTGACTACCGAACGACGTTTTTTACTCATATGAAGGTTCACTCATCAAAACTGTTTCCTTATGTATTGTCTTAATCGGAATTATTTTTTCTGAATTTGGAGGTGACTGAATCATTCTGGATTACGTCTCATGTGTCCAGTTTTATAGCCTAATGTATGAGCTGAGGCGAGCGCGCTTTTCGCGCGACGACATTGATTCGTTTGTTAGAGTGCTTGCAATACATAAAGTACTCCTGTTGGTAATGTATATAGTGAACTTAAACATACACTAATCCAATTATTTTTGTTCTGCCAGATAAGAATATAGCAGCTATAGACAGAATAAATCCGGCACAGCCCACTAACAAAAAAACTTGATAAAAAGTACATGTAGTCATTATCGATAATTCCATTTTATATGTATTATCGACTGTCAACTCAGAAAATAAAAAACCTTCGATCAAAATAAACCATGCAATAAGCACTGAGTGCTAAAGCAGATAAAATTATTAAATTCCTTTTCTGTGTCATTTAAAGCACTCTAACGATTTTATTAATAGTTGCTTATCTTGTTTTTTATCACTCAGCGGATTAAATCGATATCTATTATGGGAATTAATCAGCTCAAGATATTTATCTGACTTTGCTGATGGTAAAATACGTTTTACCCATTTACTTAAGGTTTC
>JAJFKK010000163.1 GCA_021773245.1 Gammaproteobacteria bacterium
AGCTCATCAAGTGTGCCATGTATGACCAGTCGACCATGTTTCAATATGGCGATACGATCTGTCTTTGTTTCTATTTCAGAAAGAGCATGTGATGAAATAAGTATTGTTGTTCCTGTTGATTTGCAATCTTCAATTATTGTGTAGAACTGTCTGCGGAGTGATGGATCCAGTCCGGATGTCGGTTCATCCAATAATATAAGTTCAGGTTGACCCAGCAATGCTTGAGCCAGACCAAGCCGTTGTCGCATTCCTTTTGAATAGGCGCCTACTTTTTTTGAAGATGCTTCGGTCAATCCAACCAGTTCTAATAGTTTGTCTCCTTCAGATACATGCTGACCTTTTAGTCGGGCATAAAAATTTATTAGTTCCTTACCGGTCATTGAAGCTGGGAAGGAAACAATCTCAGGCAGAAAGGCAATTTTTCTTCTGTCAGATGTCTGCGAAGGGTTTTTTCCATTTACTTTAACACTCCCTGAATTAGGACGAGTGAGCCCAAGAATAAGCTTGAGTAAAGTTGTTTTACCTGCACCATTGTGTCCAATTAACGCCAGACTTTCGCCTTTGTTAACAGAGAGGTTTAATGAATCTACGGCATAGTGATTGCGATAATGTTTGCTGACATTCTGCAATGCAATTACGGGTTCTAGTATTTTAGTTTTATCTAACATCAATGAGATATTACAGGAACGGTTCCATCTTAGGTGTGCTATCTGTGACACCTCCGGGATGTAAGCCTGGGAATTGTGATTGGCTCCAACGTAATACTTGTAATATTGGACTATTAAGCAAAATTTTACTCATAGGATGTCGCCAAAGAATTTGATCAGCAAGGTTATTAGGCCGGTATGGTTTGTCAGCAATATTATCGCCATCTAGATCAAAGGCAGTATGGTCACTCCAGTAATTACCTTTACCTTCTTTAGACCATTCTAGGAAACTGGTGCCAACATATTTAACTTGCGTTTTATTGTTGATGAAATCATTGTTCCAAATCTGGTTTTGTTCAGAGCCTGCTGTAAAATGTACGCCGATGTTGCAACCTTCGAAATGATTTTTATGGATATCGTTGAAATTTGAATTATAGATAAACACACATTTTTCTGGATGACCATGCACAATGTTATCTTTTATATCTGAATAATTTGTAAAGTTGAACAGGATGCCTCTGTCACGATCGCCTTTGGATGTATTACCACTAACATTTAAATAATTTGAATACATCAATGCGTAACCAACATGGTTATCAGTTGATGTATTACCACTAACCTCACTATGGTGTGTATACATATAATGAATTGCAAATCGTAAATCTCGAAATTGGTTATTGATAAACTTGTTGTTGTTACTGGTCGTAACAAAGATTCCATCACGGCCATACTGTACGTTATTTTTTTCGATGATTGAGCCGGGCGAGTTCCAGACATGAATACCATTGCCACGTTCATTCATTCGCAAATCATTACGACCATTAATTGTGTTGTTTATAACAATGACATCATCAGGACCTTTTAAATAAATACCTATCAAGTTTTGTTTAAGATGATTGTTTTCTATTAGTGCTCGATCACCATTTTTTGTAATAAAAATTCCGCTGTCTTCTTCGGACAGATCAATTCCTGAATGTTCTATCTGAATATTACGGATGACAACATCTGGTGCATCGATAGTAATGACTCTTCCTTTCTTGTCACCATTAATTACCGTATTTACTTGACCAATAAGGTTGATGCTCGTTTTTATTATTACTGGTCCGGAATAAACACCGTTTTGCAATTGTAACGTGTCGTTTGGATTAGCTGCTGCGAGTGCTAGTTTGAGAGTTTCAGTACCGGGGTTTACTTCAATAACAGAAGCTGTCGTTATGGAAGGGTTAAAAATAAACAACAGACTGCAATACCATAGTATTGCAGTCTGCGTTATTAAAAGCTTCAACATTAAACAAATGTTAAGCCGGTTCTACCAACATTCGACCACGCATTTCCATGTGTAGTGCATGACAGAACCATTGGCAATAATACCAATGTACACCAGGACGACCGGCTATAAACGTTATCGAACTGGTAGCTTGTGGACCAACTTCCATTGCGACACCGTAATTTGCCAGAGTAAAACCATGGGTAAGATCATCGATCTGATCCATATTAGTAACATAGACCGTCACTTCATCGCCTTGTTTGACAGTAAATTTTGACATGCTGAAATTAGGTGCTACAGACCACATATAGACTCGTACCTTGTTTCCATCACGGATGACCTTACTATCGCCGACTAGGTTAATGCCATCTTTCTTAGCTTGTACTTCTGCATCAGCCCAAATAGGGTCACCGCGTTTATATGTCTTGGCCGGGTTAACAACATCAGCTCTTACAATAATGCAATCATGTGGTTCAGCAAACGTTGGACCATCATGAACGATTTCCATTTTATCTCCGGTGATATCAATCAACTGTTCGCTTTCAGGTTTTAAAGGACCAACATTGATATAACGATCTTTGGAAAATTTATTCAACGATACTAACCATTTTCCATCGGCATCCTTGGTTTCGCCCATTGATGTGTGGTTATGTCCAGGTTGATATTGCACGTCAATTTTATCCAGAATCGGATCAACCTTTTCACCATTGTAGGCACGGATTGCTTTTTCGATATTCCATTTACATGCCTGGCTATCAAGGAACAAAGTTGTATATGCATTACCTTGACCATCAAATGCAGTATGTAGTGGACCTAATCCCAATTCTGGTTCAGCAACGATTGTGTCACGAGGTTTTATCTTATCCTTAAATAAGTCAGGTAATTTAGTGACATCGATTACAGAAACAGTTGGTGAAAGTTTTCCATTAATAACCACATGCTTACCGTCAGGTGCGGTATTACAACCATGAGGACTATTTGATACAGGTATATAACGGGTATAAGGAGAACCTTTGCGCCCATCGATAACAGGCACACCATTCATTTCTTTAAAATCACCCGACTTCACTGCTTTCTCAATTGCTTTAATATCGAAGACAACCGCCCAATCCTGCTCACTGGATGTCATTTCACCTAAAGTGACACCTTCTTCAGAGTTATAACAGGTTGAAATTGCATAGAGTCCTTGGTAATCCGCGTCACAGTTGTCGAGGTTGCCATCAACCATAACCTGCCATTCGACCTTCATACTGTCACCATCAATGGCGCTAAAAATTGCATGATACTGTTCCGGATCATCCAGTATCGAACCATCATTTGGTAGAGGAACACGATGTTCGCCATTGGCAAAGACATAACCTGTACGTGGAAATTTTTGAGGTCGTAGGCCATGAATATCAGAGGCATTCGGTACTTCGACCATCTTGTCACATTTCATAACATCACATCGAATACGAGCAACTCGAGTATTGGCTTTGTCATTGATAAAGAGATAACGACCATCATAAGTGCCATCAGTAAATGACATATGTGGATGATGTGCGTCACCGTTATGCCAGACACCACCCTTATCTTTAAGGTATTCCTTTGTCTCCGGCAGCATGTTCTCCGTCATGACCTTGATACTTTCATTTGTATGGCCCCAACCGGTAGCACTACACCGATTGAAAACAGGGATTCGCATCAACTCTCGCATAGACGGAATACCCAAAATACGTACTTCTCCGGCTTGGCCACTGCTCCAGAAACCATAATACTCATCCAGATCGCCAGGACCGACATGTGCCTTATTATTTTTAGTCGCTGCTTGCGCACTGCGAGAACCAGTCAGAGATAAACCGCCGGCTGTTGCGGCGACACCGGCCAATCCGGCAAGACCTGCAGATCGAGTAATTAATTCTCGTCTACTTAATCCTTCCTGTTCGTTATCTAACAATTTTTCATCTGATTTATCATTATCTAATTTAGTCATGGTTTTCTCCTTTAAGAATAATGAAACACGGAAATACAACAGCAGATAGATAACACCTGCCAAATTTTTAATAACCTACACACATCAATTAATAAATTACGTTTATTCATCTATAGTTTCTTTACGGTCCTGCTTGATCTCACTTAATATTTTTTTAGCAATATCAGAAGTATTAGCTGAAACTTTCGATTCTCTGCGTTCTCGTTTCAAACGTTGTTGTAGCATTACCGGACAACGATGATCATCGTAATAAAGTTGTTGGCAATGTTGACAATAGATACATTCATTCGGATTAATCTGTCCCTCAGGATGAATGGCTTGCACCATGCATTCATTTGCACACTGTTGACAGGGATTCCCACATTGACGATAACGCTTTAACCAATCAAACATTCGCAATCGCGCGGGGATGGCCAGCGCTGCACCTAATGGACATAGATAACGACAATAGAAACGCTCGATAAATAAACCGGCAGCTAATATGGCTACGGCAAATAATACGAAAGGCCAATCACGAACAAACTTTAATATAATAGCTGTTTTGAATGGTTCAACTTCGGCAAGACGTTCAGCTAAATCAAGTGAGTGAAGTGAAACACCAAACAACACCAGGAAAATTATGTATTTCAATGACCATAATCGTTCATGTATTCCCCATGGCACAGTTATTTGAGGAACTTTAAATGCTTTAGCGACTTTATTGAGTAATTCCTGTAACGCACCAAAAGGACATAGCCAACCGCAATAAGCTCCTCTACCCCAAAATAATAATGCTGCTGCTACACTTCCCCACAGAATAAAAATCAATGGGTCCATTAGAAAATAGCTCCAATCAAAACCGGTCGCCAAAGCATTAAAAACAGTGAATATATTGACCACTGACAATTGCGCGTTTGCGTAAAAGCCTATGCCAAACAATGTAAATAACAAGAAACCTATGCGCAGCTTATTTAATAAACGGGGGCGTTGAGCCAGCCAAACTTGAAAAAAGAAAATCCAGCTAAGTAAAACTAATGCTAATGACAAAACAATGAGTTGCCACAATTTATCCTGCCACAATGATTTCCAAAGAGGTGTCTCTTCTTCAGGTAATTGTGATGGGCTAAGTGAGTTCGATGACTCGTTAGCTTCATTCGGTAGCTCAATTGTTTTAAGGTAATGTTGTGGAATTTGGTAGTTAAGGTTGAATGTTGTAAATACTTTATCTCGTGCGCCAGTTTCGCGACTAACTAATAATTCAATATGCCACGGTTGTGTCGGTTCAAATTCAATATCAGCAGGAATTTGAAACAGATCAACATCTTTAAATTCGGGCGCTCCTATTGCTGCTATCTGTCTAAGTTTTTTATGATGTATATCGCGAAAGCGAATTGCATTGTCATTCTGAATAACTTCAAATCGATCAAAAATACCACCACGAACATAGCCGGAACCTTTGAAAGAAAAAGGACCGTTGGCAGCTATAATGATTGCGTGTTGTCCGGGATTTAGAGATTTAACAAGATTTCCATATTCAGCATCACCAAGTAGACTGCGACCCATGGTCGGTATTGAGACCAGTGCGGTATATAAATCGATAAATTCATTTTCTGCTTTTCCTCGTCTGTTTCTAATTTGTTTCTTAGTTCCAGAAACTTCAGCAAAAGATGCTTCGACATCGTCGTCAGACAATTTGAGTCGTTTTACTGAACCGTTAGTCAATAGTTCAGTCCAGTCACTAACGTCATCCTGATCTTTATCAATTTCTACTTTTATATTTTTTGTATTAGTTGCTTCTGCTTTAAGCCCACCTAAACCATACCAGCGCGCTAATTTTATTGCCGAACGCACAATACTATCGTCAATGACACGCACTGTTACTGTTGCACCGCTTAAAGCATCATAAGGCAGTTTTCTTTCTTCGCTGCGGGTTAGTGCTACGATGTCCATGCCTATGTAGCTATCAATTACCGCTGTTACTTTGGATTCCGGGATACCTATTAATATGATGGGTTCATGATGTTCCACTAAACGAACATTATGAATAACACCTTCCATATCCAGACCAATCAGTACATTAATGGGCTTGCCGGAATAACCAGTTGAATTTACAACGGCAGAATTCAGGTAGACCAAGCCAATTTGCTCTGAGCCTTTGTAGACTTTGGCTATAGTAGGTCTGTCATTGTCCTTTTCTACTCGCTCCGCATTCGGAAATAGTTCATTGATAGGCGTTTTTATTAAAGCCTCATTGAGTTCCAAGGCATAAGTAGGAGCAATAAGAATGGTGGAAAGTAAACATATAAAGAAATACTTGGACATTGTGGCAACATTATTTGTCCAATAAGTCTTCATAATATTTATATTTATCATAAGGTTATGTGTAGATATCTTAGATGCGGCATAATGTCGCATAGCGTCATTATCAATGAAGAAGAAATGGAAAGAATTGACCTAAATCAATAGCTGAAAATTAAATTAATGTTATATTTCCTTTTTAATTTCATGAAGTTATTAATAATTGATTCAATTTGAACGTCTTGAGGATTTACTAGCGACAGCACAAAAAATGGAAATTGGTGCTGCAGATCGTTATATGGAATACGCGGAAGCTACGAGCGCTGAGAATCCTGAAGTTTCCGCATTGTTTAGCCGTCTGGCTGATGAAGAACGAGAGCATGAAGATCAGGTTCTTCGGCTTGCAGAACAAGCATCCGTAGATTTATCTAATGCTACTGTCACAGAGCAACAAACTTCACCTGAACAGAAGGGAAGTACAGAACGGGTTAAGAACTCCCTATATGAAATACTTATAGAGGCAGTAAAACGAGAAGAACACGCTTTCGAAATATACTCTCATATAGCAACAAGCAGTAAGAACGATGACGTACGACGATATGCCCAACTTCTGGCAAAAGAAGAACTTGGGCACGCTTCTTTATTAAGAGCCATGCGTCGCCGTGTGTATAACGAACATAAAGTTAAAACAAGAAAACTTCCCAGTCCTGATAAGTTAGATTCATTCGATGAATTTTTGATTGTTACAATAATTTTGGAAATCACCATGGCCAAATATATCGAGCATATTAGCCGACTCGGAGTAGAGGTGAGCTCTATCAAAGAACATTCAGAATTTGTAATGAATCAACTTTTGGTAGACATTGAAAAAAGCACAGTTCTTAATATAGTTGATCAGTTCAGCAAAAGTAATGTTTTATCCGATGACGCGACAATCACGTTGGAAAGCGTATTAACTGAATGTGAATCTGTTTACGAATATTTTGATAGTTTTATATTAAAAACAGATAATCAAGACATAATGAATAAAGCCTTGTTTCTAACTTCAGAAATGTTAACACGTCTAAATCTATTACAAGATATTAAGAATAAATTAGCGGCATAAAATAATAACTTTAAAAAATCAATTAGTAGAAGTCACACCTAACTCAAGTCGCATACGTAAGACAGCTTCAAGAAAAGTAGGTTAAGAAAAGATAAATCTAAGTATGAAAAGCCGAACTATATTTTTATAGTTCGGCTTTTTTATTTATGCTTTTTTTATAATACCAACAACTAATAATAGTATTGCAGCACCAGCCGTTGCAGTAACAATCGAACCGATTAATCCTCCCACTGAGATTCCAAGGAGACCGAATACATAGCCACCTAATACGGCACCAATTATCCCGATAACGATATTGCCAAGCAAACCAAAACCACCGCCTTTCATCAAGTTTCCAGCAAGCCAACCTGCGACAGCACCAATAGCCAAAAATATTAGTAATCCTGTTATATCCATAATTTATCCTCTGTTGTTAAAACAATTAAAATTAATTGTAATTTTACTCGATTATCTAATGTCCGTTTTGGGTAAGTCTTAAATTATTTTATAGTTCAGCCAGAATTAGGCATTTATTAAAAAAATAAATTTATAAAAAATACAGCTCCCAAAATCAATGTTATTGAACCAATAAGAATAAATGGCCAGCTATCATAATTAGCTTTTCTAGTTGGGTGTAACATCATTTTTTGGAAGTCACAGCTATAAACAAGATAAAAGCAGAAAATTGATGTGAAAATTAAAACCAGAGCCACAGTATATGCTGAAGTCGGATTGTTGATAGGCCCTAAACCGCCATTAATAAATATAGCTATTCCAAGTATTAAGTTCCATGCTAATAACCAAGTAATTATGACCCAAGTTTTTAATGCCAAAATTGATTTATGTTCAAATAATAGTTTCATATAGATTATTTAATACTATGTCTGCTTTGAGTCAATCTTACCATCATTCGTATTTCGGCCAGAAGCAGACATATTACTATAACAATCACACAAGCCTAATCTAGGCTAGATTCAAAAATTTTGATGAAAAACAGATATTTTCCTGTTAGATTTGAAGGGCAATAAGATATGCATGTAAATGTGAATGTGAATAAACAAAGGACTGTTTAAATATAGTTGATAAGTCCTTAAATGAAAAATAATAAATCTCATGCAGGTACAGGTAAATCTTCGCTGAAGTTAGAATTTTTTACTAAAATCATTAACACACTTCCTGACCCCATTTTTGTAAAAGATAGTCAACATCATTGGTTGATATTGAACGACGCACTTTGCGATTTTATAGGTTTATCTCGGCAAGAATTAATCGGGAAAACAGATCATGATATTTTTCCCAAGGAACAAGCAGATGTATTTTGGCATAAAGATGATGAGGTTTTTAGAACAGGGCGAGATAATATTAACGAAGAACACATAACTGACGCAAATGGGATAGATCATATAATTTCAACAAAAAAAGCTATTTTTATGGAACAGGAAACAGGAGAAACATTTCTTGTCGGTACAATAAGAGATGTAACAGAATTAAGAAAAACAGAAGAAAAGTTAAAAAAAGCAGTAGATGAACTTAGTATAATTTCAAATACTGACCCGCTTACACATCTTTATAATAGACGCTATTTGTTATCTATTGCAGAACATCAAATTAAAATTGCCAAAAGAAATGACCAAGTGGTTTCATTGATCTTTGCAGACATGAACAAGATGAAACAAATCAATGATCAATATGGGCACATTGAAGGCGACAAAGCTATAGTTGAAATTGCAAATATACTGGAAAGTACTTTTCGAGATTCAGATGTAATAGCCAGGATTGGTGGCGATGAATTTGTTGTATTAGCATTTGGAAAAAACATGGAGAGTGGTCAGCTAGCTATACAAAGATTTAATGATGCATTAGACAAGAGAAACTTATCATCTGAAAAAGAATATTCACTCTCTGTAAGTATTGGTTTTATCGATTCCAAGCCTGATGAGCAAACTACGATTTTAGAGTTGATAGATCATGCAGATCAAGAAATGTATAAAGAAAAATCTAAAATTAAATAGCAATGCCGAGCAAACCTTTATAAATCAACCTTATATCCGTTTTTCATAAATAAATATAATATTATTGTGCAGTTACAACTGAAAGCGGACATAAAAAAGGCCGGATTATCCGGCCTTTGTATTAGTGATTTTTAATATCTTGATAGAACATTGTATTCCAATGTTGCGCTGCTTTCTGCAGGTACTTCGATATGCCATTCAGCTGTGCTAGCAGCAACTTTTTTGAAAGGATGGCTATGTTCAAGCATTTTCCAGTCACCCGGAATAGGTTCGCGAACAACAACAGTAACGGGTTCTGATTTCGCATTTTTTAATTTTATTTCGTAAGCGCTTTCATAGGCATAACTATATTTACCGATAGCAAGACGTTTTTCAAAGTTGGTTTGTTTCTTATCAGCGGTAATATCAAACGCATCACCTAGCTTTAAACGGATGTCTTCGTTTTTTGGTGTGTGGTCTATATTATCTTCGCCAATAAATTGTGCGTTACCTGCTTTATCTTTTTTATAAACTCTAACGACTCCTTTAGGTAGTGGCATACCTAACCCAGATTTTTCTTTATTTTTAAACTCAACGTAAACACCGACTTTCATTTTTTGACCAATATTACCGTAGCTACTTTGGTAGTAGTAAGTATTGCCCTGTAATAAGTATTCCTTGTTTACAGGCACTTGCGTGGCAGAGAGTAAAGAGACTTGTTTGGTTTGATTGTTAGAAATTGTCGTAGGACGATTTAAAGTATAGAGGTGATATTCAAATAGACTTTCTTCTTGCATTGCACTGTCTTCTGCAACCATTCTTTTTGCAGAGGCCATAATTTTACCTTCCGTGCGATCTCTAAATCCATTTCTCACAACATTAACATCACCAGCTACTAATTGAAGTTTGGCGTTGTTATAGCTAGTTCCACTTGTGTTGTTAAGTGTTACCCAGCCAACCAAATCGAGCTTGTCATCTTTTGCATTCAACTCGGCAACGTAATCTGCTTTCCATGATAAGCCGGAAGAAAGGTAACTTAGTTC
>JAJFKK010000164.1 GCA_021773245.1 Gammaproteobacteria bacterium
ATCGCCAAAATATCTTTTTATTTCATGCCAGAGTTTTTCATCGTTAACACTTTCACCGAGTGTTTTACGAAGAGCAAGGACGACACGTCGTACTGATTTTTCATAAAGGTCGACACGATCGACGATGTCTTGTTGATGCCCCTTCCAGTCACGTTGTTCAAAACGTGTCCGTGCACGCCGTGTCATACGATGGAAATGATTGTCGTAACGAATAAA
The DNA here is from genome assembly GCA_021773245.1 of Gammaproteobacteria bacterium. Taxonomy (GTDB): domain Bacteria; phylum Pseudomonadota; class Gammaproteobacteria; order Eutrophobiales; family Eutrophobiaceae; genus UBA7359. The sequence continues at coordinate 217 of JAJFKK010000164.1, forward strand.
TCCGTCGTAGATAGTCTGCGAGCACTCTGCAATCAGATCTCTATCAGGCATAGTCGCAATACTTGCTTATTTCATTTAAAGATTAGAAATTAATGCGTCAGCAAACTCACTACACTTTATCTCTTTTGCGCCTTCCATCTGGCGAGCAAAATCATAGGTGACGGTTTTATCAGCAATGGTTTTGTCCATCGCGTTTATGATCATGTCCGCAGCTTCAGTCCAGCCCAGATAGCGCAACATCATTTCACCAGAAAGTAATAATGAACCGGGGTTCACTTTATCTAAACCGGCATATTTAGGTGCTGTGCCATGAGTTGCTTCAAAGATGGCATGGCCTGTGTCGTAATTAATGTTGCCACCAGGAGCAATGCCGATGCCACCTACCTGAGCTGCCAATGCATCAGAAAGATAATCACCGTTCAAATTCATGGTTGCGATAACATCAAAATCAGTGGGTCGGGTAAGCACTTGTTGTAAAGTAATATCAGCAATCGCGTCTTTAATTAAAATTTTTCCATCTTTTTCAGCTTGTGCCATTTCATCTTGTGCTGCTTGTGTGCCTTTTTGTGCTCGAGTACGTTCCCAAATATCCCAACTATAGGTTTCGTTTTTAAACTCTTTTTCAGCAAGTTCATAACCCCAGTTTCGAAAAGCACCTTCGGTAAATTTCATGATGTTACCTTTATGAACAAAGGTAATACTCTTGCGGTTATTATCAATCGCATATTTTATTGCTGCACGAACCAAACGTTGAGTTCCTTCAGAAGAAATCGGTTTAATACCAATGCCAGATGTTTTTGGAAATCGAATTTTCTGATAATGATTGGGAAATGCTTCTTTTAATAGCTCAAGAAATTTCTCGTTTTCTTCAGTACCTTGTTCAAATTCGATACCGGCGTAGATATCTTCCGTATTCTCACGAAAGATCACCATATCGATTAATTCAGGTTGCTTTACAGGAGAGGGGACACCTACAAACCAGCGCACGGGTCTAAGACAGACATATAAATCGAGTATTTGTCTAAGAGCGACATTTAAAGAACGGATTCCGCCACCAATAGGGGTGGTTAAAGGGCCTTTAATGGAGACCAGATACTCCCGACAAGTTTCGACTGTTTCGTCAGGCAACCAGCTTCCGGTTAACTTATTGGCTTTTTCTCCAGCGTAGACTTCAAGCCATTTTATTTCTTTTTTACCTTGATAAGCTTTATTGACAGCAGCATCAATGACGCGATGTGATGCTTGCCAGACATCCGGGCCGATACCGTCACCCTCTATAAAAGGTATAACAGGGGTATCAGGAACATTTAATTTCCCGTTTCTAATTGAGATTTTCTTGCCACCAGCAGGTGCTTTCATAGATGTTGCCACTTGATAACTCCTTATAAACGCTTCTTATTAAATGTATTTGAGCTTTTTTATAGTTTAGTCTTTAAATCATAGAGTAGAAAGTCGCCTTATCTAATTGACATAGGTCAATATATTCACTATTTTCACTGAATAGTTATGCGCCGATTTGAAATCAGCTTGCGGGCGCACTAAAAATACCGCTAAAGAGAGTAGACCTACTTTAGTTAAGCTGGATGTAGGTTTTTTTATGCCTGATGGAATTGTCGCTCCGGACTCCTGTCCTCTAGCGATATACAGTCCATCCATGGACATAACTCCTATATCCCGTTTTTTTCAGGCCCACTCTGTAGCAAAGCGACACTATTTAAGATGAGGTTTTGAAAATGACAGCAAAAAAAATTAATCCGGCAGAATATAGCGCACAAACCAATGCGGTTCGTGCCGGACACAACCGCGGACCAGAAGGGGAACATGGTGAACCGATATTTCCCACATCCAGCTTTGTTTTTGAAAATGCAGCCGAAGCGGCCGCTCGTTTTAGTGGTGATTCTCCGGGAAATATATATTCACGCTTTACTAATCCGACTGTCAGGACGTTTGAAGAGCGTTTAGCAGCGATGGAAGGAGGCGAGCGTTGTATCGGCACGTCTTCAGGAATGAGCGCGATTTTGAGCACCTGTTTAGGTTTATTAAAAGCAGGTGACCATATTGTTTCATCACGTTCTATTTTTGGCACAACGGTGGGCCTCTTCGGCAATCTATTGCCAAAATTTGGGATTGAGACAACGTTTGTTGATTTAATCGATTATGACGCATGGGAAAAGGCGATTACTGCTGCGACTCGACTTCTATTTCTGGAAACACCATCCAATCCGTTGACCGAAATTGCGGACATCGCTCGCTTAGCTGAGATTGCCCATAAACACGATTGCTTATTGGTTGTTGATAACTGTCTATGTACTCCGATCTTACAAAAACCTCTCGAATATGGTGCAGATATCATTATTCATTCAGCAACAAAATACCTTGATGGGCAAGGGCGATGCGTTGGCGGGGCGATAGTAGGTAGTAATGACTTACTTAGTGAAGATATTTTTGGGTTTTTGCGTACTGCCGGTCCGACAATGAGTCCATTTAATGCCTGGGTTTTCCTAAAAGGATTAGAAACGTTAAATGTTCGCATGAAAGCACATTGTGAAAATGCCTTACTATTAGCGCAATGGCTGGAACAGCACGACAAAGTCGAAAAAGTTTACTATCCGGGGTTGGTATCTCATCCACAGCATCAATTAGCGAAAGATCAGCAAAATGGTTTCGGTGGTCTAGTGAGTTTTGAAGTACGTGGTGGAAAAGAAGCAGCATGGAATGTCATCGATTCAACTGAACTATTTTCAATAACTGCCAATCTGGGTGATACAAAAAGTACGATTACGCATGCAGCTACCACGACCCATCATCGGTTGACAGATGAGCAGCGAGTGGAAGCGGGAATTAAACCAGAGTTGGTTCGTCTTTCTGTCGGTCTGGAAGATGTTGAAGATCTTAAGCGTGATCTCGAATCCGGACTAATAAAGCTTAGCTGATAAAGTCGCTTATTATTTCAATATTATAATTGTGGCATCATAAGTTGGTGTCGCAATATGCCGCAATTTATGGATTTTCTTTGGTGATATGTGGCAGAATAGCCAGCTGTTTTTTGAGATGTAGCACTCAATAAAAAATAATTATAAATAATAATAACATAAGCTATTGATCTTAAAGCTAAAATTCTGATGTTCACGTTATGGCGGGAAGCCAATTAATATTTAATGAAATAACGAATTTACTTTATATGTAGATTTATCTACAGATTTTTAACAATTCCATTATTTTTTAAGACTGGAGATTCACAGTGAATCTGTAGAGCGAACTATTTAAATAATATTGATAACTATAGAGGAATAACTATGAGTTTTACTTCATACGAACCAGCTACTCCACGCTTACAGCGTAGTGAGCTAGCAGTCCCGGCTTCTGACGCAGGAATGATTGAAAAAGCAGCAAAGTGTGACGCGGATTACGTCTTTCTTGATTTAGAAGATGCCGTAGTACCTGATGATAAACCACAAGCCCGTAAAAATGTTATTGAAGCATTAAATGATCTTGATTGGAGTGGTAAAACAATATCAGTGCGTATTAATGGCTTAGACACGCATTTTATGTATCGTGACGTTGTCGATGTCATCGAAAAAGCAGGTAAAAATCTCGATACCTTTTTGATTCCTAAAGTCGGTACCGCAGCAGATGTCTACGCAGTGGATATGTTGACGACACAAGTTGAAGATGCGATGGGCTTAGAAAAAAGAATCGGTTTTGAATGTTTAATCGAAACCGCTCTTGGTGGCGCCAATGTTATGTCTATTGCAACATCAAGTAAGCGTCTTGAAGCATTCCATTTTGGTGTTGGTGATTACGCGGCAAGCATGCGTTCACGTACCACTATTATCGGCGGCTTAAATCCAGATTATGTTTGTGAAGGTGCGATAAATGATCAATGGCATACTTCACAAGTACAAATGCTAACCGCATGTCGTGCTTTTGGTTTACGTGCAATTGACGGTCCTTTTGGTGATTTCAGTGACCCTGAAGCTTATAAAGCAGCGGCACGCCGTGTTGCAGCTCTCGGTTATGATGGTAAGTGGGCAATTCATCCTAAGCAAATTCCATTAGCGAATGAAGTGATGTCTCCACCGGAGAAATCTGTAACTCATGCACGTCGTGTACTTGAAGCTTTAGACGAAGCGGCTAAGTCAGGCGCAGGTGCAGCACAACTTGATGGCAAGATGATTGATATTGCCTCAGAAAAAATGGCTCGTAATCTAATTGCGCAAGCAGATCAAATCGCTGCAAAATAATAATTTAAACAATTTTAAAAATAGGAGGGTGTGAACTGTGGACATCCATGAATATCAAGCAAAGGAGATTCTCTCCGACTACGGCATACCAATTGGTGCGGGTGGTTTAGCGTATAGTCCTGAACAGGCTGCTTACCGTGCTACAGAAATTGGTGGTGAAGTTTGGGTTGTTAAAGCTCAGATTCATTCAGGTGCACGTGGTAAAGCCGGTGGTATTAAAGTTTGTAAGTCTGAAGATGAAGTGTCTAAAGCTGCAGAAGAACTACTCGGTAAAAAACTAATAACGCATCAAACCGGACCGCAAGGAAAAATTTGTCACCGTTTATACATAGAAGCGGGCTGTAACATCGAGCGTGAAATTTATTTGGCCTTTGTTCTTGACCGTGCCAATGAAAGTGTCACCGTTGTCGCCTCAGCTGAAGGTGGAATGGAAATCGAAGAACTGGCTGTTACCAAGCCGGAAGCTATCTTCAAGATTTCTGTTGATGCTGCAGTAGGTATGCAACCTTTTCAGGCGCGTGAAATTGCCTTTGCACTAAATCTGGATAAATCACAGGTTAATCAGGCAGTCACAACATTTCTTGGTTGTTATCGCGCGATGCGAGATCTGGATGCCAACATGGTTGAAATCAATCCATTAGTTGTTACCAAAGAAGGCAACATAATAGCCGTTGATGCAAAAATGGGTTTTGATGATAACGCTCTTTTCCGTCACAGCAATATTGCTGAATTACGTGACAAGTCACAAGAAGACGCACGCGAAATGCGCGCTGCTGATCGTGGTTTGAGTTATGTCGGTCTTGATGGAAACATTGGTTGCATCATTAATGGTGCCGGTTTGGCTATGGCAACCATGGATATGATCATGCACGCCGGTGGTGAACCTGCGAACTTCCTCGATATCGGTGGTGGTGCATCGGCAGAACGAACTGCCAAGGCATTTAATCTGGTGCTTTCTGATGATAGCGTTGAATGTATTCTGGTCAATATTTTTGCCGGTATTAACCGCTGCGACTGGATTGCAGAAGGTGTTGTGCAAGCAGTCAAATCGATTGATTTAAAAGTACCATTAGTTGTCAGACTATCAGGAACTAACGTTGAGGCAGGTCAGAAGATCATTAGAGAAAGTGGTTTGCCCATCATTTCAGCTAACACTTTACAGGAGGCAGCTGATATGGCTGTTGATGCCTGGAAAAAAGCGACTGGTAAATAGGGGATATAAAAATGGCAATTAATTTAGACGAAAATTCCAAAGTTCTAGTACAGGGCTTTACCGGTCAGATTGGTACTTTCCATGCGACTGACATGATCAAGTATGGCACCAACGTTGTTGGTGGTGTAACACCGGGTAAAGGTGGTAGTAAACATTTAGATCTACCTGTTTTTAATACGATGAAAGAAGCGGTTGAAGCAACCGGTGCGAACGCAAGCATCATCTTCGTACCACCTCCCTTTGCAGCTGACAGTATTATGGAAGCAGCAGATGCAGGTATCGGTTTCTGTGTTGCGATTACCGATGGTATTCCTTCGCAAGACATGATTCGAGTTAAGCGTTACATGCGTCGTTATAAAGCGGGCGAAAAAATGCTCTTAACGGGTCCAAACTGTGCCGGTTCTATCAGTCCGGGAAAATGTATGATGGGTATTATGCCTGGTCATATCTATATTCCTGGTCCTATTGGCGTTGTTGGTCGATCGGGTACATTGGGTTATGAAGCAGCGGATCAAATGCGCGAAATCGGTGTAGGTATTTCTTCCAGTATTGGTATTGGTGGCGATCCTATTAATGGTAGTTCTTTTAAAGATCATCTGATGAAGTTTGAAGAAGATCCTGAAACCAAAGCTGTCATCATCATTGGTGAGATTGGTGGACCACAGGAAGTTGAAGCAGCACTGTGGGCAAAAGACAATATGTCCAAGCCCGTTATTGGTTACATTGCCGGTTTGACCGCACCTAAGGGTACTCGTATGGGTCATGCTGGTGCTATCATTTCTGCAGTTGGCGATAGTGCGGCTGAGAAGGTAGAAATCCTGACGGAGTGTGGTGTACACGTTGTACCTAACCCAGCTTCATTTGCACCAGTTGTAAAAGAAGTAATGGCTAAAATTGGTTAATATGTAGACATTAGGAAGAGGCATTAAGTATCAAGGGCACTGCATCGGAGATGTTGTGCCCTTTGTGCCCTTAGTGAGTAATGCATGCTAAAAGTATTTTAAAAACGAAAACAAAAATTGAATTTAAATCCACCAGACACTACGGACTGCTGTCCGGTCACTTGTGCTTCATACACATCGTCTTGGTGGTCAAGTAAGAACAAATAGATTGGGAGATAATTGTGAGTAAACCAAAGGTACTACTAACCCGTAAATGGCCAGCAGAAGCTGAAGCCAAAGCAAAAGAATTGTTCGACGTTACCTTGAACGAAGATGATCACAAGATGTCTGTCGACGAACTTAAAGAAGCAGTAAAAAACTACGATGCTGTGTGTCCTACTGTTTCTGATTTTCAAATCGATGCCGATATTCTTGGTGGCGATGATAGAAAATGTAAAATCGTTTCAAACTTTGGTGTCGGCTATAACAATATCGATACCGAAGCTGCCAAAGCAGCCGGTGTTGTTGTCACAAATACGCCTGAAGTATTAACCGATTGTACGGCTGATATTGCAATGGGTTTATTGATTACTGTTTCTCGCCGTATTGGCGAAGGCGAACGTTTAGTTCGTGATAAGAAATGGGATGGTTGGTGTCCTACGCATTTTCTATCAACGAAAGTTACCGGTAAGAAATTAGGCTTTATTGGCTTTGGTCGTATTGCGCAAGCAGTTGCACAAAAAGCACATTTTGGTTTTGGTATGGAGATTAGTTTCTTTGATCCGTATCCACCATCAGATGATGTCATCAATAAATTCAGCGCAACCAAATTGGATACCGTTGAAGAAGTATTGAAAGATGCGGACTACGTTACATTGCATTGCCCAGGTGGCGGTAGCAATACTAACCTGATGAATGCAGAACGTTTTGCCATGATGAAAGACACTGCGTTCTTAATCAATACCGCACGTGGTGATGTTGTTGATGAACCTGCTTTAGTCCAGGCATTAAAAGACGGTGCAATTGCCGGTGCAGGTCTGGATGTGTTCGCTAAAGAGCCAAGCGTAACTGAAGATTTACTCAGCATGGATAACGTTGTATTGCTACCTCATTTAGGTAGTGCAACAACAGAAACTCGTGTTGCTATGGGATTACGTTCATTAGGCAATGTCGAACAGTTCTTTAATGATGAAGAACCGGGAGATCGCGTCGCGTGAGCACAACTGCGAAACAAAAAGCGGTCATAGATGAACTTGATTCGTCTGCAGCATCATACGCAAAAGAAATAGTAGAATTGCTCAATGACCAAATGCGAAAGGTCATTAAGATACGTAAACCGGAAATACTCGACTATTACACCGGTAAAAAAGATATTCCTGAAGATGATGATGACGCTAAAGTAAATACCTTGCAGGCCTGGGGTATTTATTTTCAGTTATTAAATATTGCGGAAGAAAACACCGGTATGCGACGTCGTCGCCATACCGAGAAGTTGCGAGGACTGGAATATGTACCGGGTACCTTTCATCATATTTTTCATGATGCGAAAGAACGCGGCGTTAATAGTAAAGAAATAAAAAAATTATTGGACAATGCACATATCCGTCCAACTATTACAGCACATCCAACTGAAGCAAAGCGTGTCACGGTATTGGAAATCCATCGTCGTATCTATGTCTTGCTATATCGTCTGGAAGGTTCGCGTTGGACTGATCGTGAACGGGAACAATTTGTTGATAAACTGCGTGATGAAGTCGATCTACTTTGGTTAACGGGCGAACTCCGACTTGAAAAACCATCTGTGGATATGGAAGTCGCCTGGGGACTGCATTTTTTTGATCAGACGCTTTATAAACGAGTTCCTGAATTATTAGATAGACTCGAAGGCGCACTAAAAGCGAACTACCCAAAAACCAAATTTGAAATTCCACCGTTCTTCCGTTTCGGCTGTTGGATTGGTGGTGATCGTGATGGCAATCCGTTTGTAACCAACGAAGTGACGTCACAAACGTTGATGAGTAACCGCCATGCAATACTTTTTCATTATGAAGGACAATTAGCAGACTTATTGGAACGCGTCAGTGTTTCAAAGAATGCAATCGACCTTGATAGTTCATTCATCAAACGCTTAAAGAAATTAGCAAAGAGTCTCGGTGATTCGAATGATATTCTTGCTCGCAATCCGGGTGAAGTCTTTCGCCAATACACGTTCTGTATGCTGAAAAAGATCGAAGCGACTGTCGACGCTACGCCAGCACAATATAGCAGCGCTGATGAATTCATCGATGACTTACGAGCGATGGAACAGACATTGAAAGAGGCTAATTGTGAGCATTTAGCTAAATCTTTAATCAAACCGCTACGCCGCGAAGCACAGGCATTTCGCTTTTGTACGGTGCGATTGGATCTTAGAGAAAACAGTCAAACTGTAAACCATACATTACAATCAATCTGGTCAGCGTTAAACGGTGGCCGCGAAGCGCCAGCACTAGATTCAGATGAATGGTCGAAGTGGTTAAAACAAGAACTAGCCAGACCACTCAAAATATTACCTGAATTTATTACCCTGGATGATAGTGCGACTTCAACCTTTGGTATGTTCCGCATGATTAAACAACATCGGGAAGAACTCGATAGTGAGGCGTTTGGTAATTTTATTCTGAGTATGACGATGTCGGTTGAAGATATATTGGGCGTGTATTTACTAGCAAAATATGCCGGCTTGTATGGTGATAAAGACGCGACGCAATATTGTACTATTCCTATCGTACCGTTATTTGAAACAATAGATGACTTGCGTAATGCACCGGGCATCATGACGACGTTGTTGAATACGGCTGTCATTATACGTTCTGTTAAAAAACAGGGCGAAGGTAATTCCCAAGAAGTCATGATCGGTTATTCCGACTCAAATAAAGATGGTGGCTTCTTTACTTCAAATTGGGAGCTCACCAAAGCACAGGCACAGTTAACGCAAACAGGACATGATTGTGGAATTCCGATTACGTTCTTTCATGGTCGTGGTGGCTCTGTTAGTCGTGGTGGTGCACCAACTGGTCGTGCTATTGCCGCACAACCTGCCGGATCGATCCATGGCCAAATGCGAATCACCGAACAAGGTGAAGTGGTTTCCAGTAAATACGCTAACGAAGGTACAGCGGAATACCAAATGGAACTACTGGCATCCAGTGTCTTACAACATTCAATGAAGTCAATGAATGAAGGAGAACTACGTACCAAAGATGAATACGATAACGCAATGGAAGAGTTATCTTCATTAGCCTTTGGACATTATCGTGAACTTGCCGAAACAAAAAATCTTATCGAATACTATAGTGCTGCGAGTCCAGTAGAAGAATTAGCGAAGATGAATATTGGTTCGCGTCCAGCACGACGTTTTGGCGCCAAATCCTTATCAGACTTACGTGCAATTCCCTGGGTATTTGCCTGGACACAAAACCGACATATGGTTACTGGTTGGTACGGTGTTGGTACAGCCCTTAATTTATTCATCAAGAAACATAAAAAGGATGGCGAAGTCTTACTCAAAGATATGTTCCAGAACTCACGTATCTTTAATCTTGTCATAGACGAACTTGAGAAAACATTGTGTTTGGTTGATATGGAAGTGGCTGATGCTTATGCTTCTTTAGTCGAAGATAAAAAATTACGTAACCAGGTTTTCGGAATGGTCAAAGAAGAATACGAGCTAACTTGTAAGATGGTTCGTAAGATCACCGGTGAAAGAAAACTGGGAACCCGATTTAAGAAATTTAGTCGTAAGTTACAGCGTCGTAGTCATATCCTCAGCAGTGTTGGTATGGAACAAGTGCGTCTGGTAGAGCAATTCCGATCAGCAAAGAACGAGAAGGAAGCACATGATGACTTGGTGTCGTTGTTACTTTCAATCAATTGTATATCAGCTGGTCTCGGTTGGACGGGCTAATCAGATTATTAATTATCAAAACTTAAATATATAAATATCTAGAGGTACTTAAAAATGACTAATGAATTAATCTCTCCACTTTCCGGACTGCGACGTCTAATTGAAACAGATCAACTTGGACCAAATGAAAACAAGTTTCTTGATGATAAAGATCCTGTTTGGTCTCCGCATAACAAGATCATCAACGTCACACCAGGCCCTGCATGGGGCTCTGAGCTGGTGGATCAATTTTCATCAACCCAGACACGCGGTATGCGTGGTCCAGACGTTGCGAAATTTTTTACAAGTGTTCGTGACGATTACGGCAAAATGGTCGGTATGCAAGAAGGCGGTCGTTCATTGTTCTTCACGGGTTCAGGTACCACCGCTACAGAATCGGCTGCAGGTTCATGTCGTTTTCCTGACGAGGCTGATTCAGATACGCCAGCCGTTGTCACCATGGAGATTGGTGCTTTCAGTAATGCAATGGGTAACTGCGTTGAAAACCTCGGCAGAAACGTTGTTCGACTGACAAGTGTCCTCGGTGAAGACCTGCCTTTTGACCAGTTAAGAGAAGTGCTTGAAAAAGACACAGAACATAAAATCCAGTTAGTTATGCACCCGCTAAATGAAACGGGTACAGGCGTAACCACTGATCCGAAGAAGGTACGCGCAATATTGGATGAGCTAAATCACCCTGCGCTGCTTGTTGTTGACGGTATTTCTGCTATCGGCAGTATGCCAGCCAACATGACTGACATGGGTATCGATATGCTAATTGGCTGTAGCCAAAAAGGTATTATGGGTACACCGGGTATCGGCATGCTTTCTATCAGCGCTAAAGCATACGAGAGAGTTTATGAAGCCGATAAAGCGCTTGCAGATGCAGGCATTAAAAAAGGTCAACACTACTTACATATGACCAAGATGATTGATGCGATGGATTCCATGGGACTACATTTAGAAACACCAGGAAACTACGCTCAATTTGCTGTGGCATTAGATACCTTAGCGATTGAAGGTATTGATCGCGTATGCGAGCGTCATAAAGACTGTTCTGACGTTTACCGTGCTGCAGTACTTGCTGCAGGCTTTGAATTGGTAGCAAAAGAAGAACACCTTCGTTCAAATGCAGTAACAGCAGTTAAAGCGCCAGAAGGTTTCGGTGTGAAGAAAATTACCGAAGTACTCAACATCATGTTTTCAAAACATGCTGTTGAAGCAGCCGCTATTCCAGGCGCGCCTGATTTAGGCTGGCGTTTATGTGCGACTGGCGGTATTCAGCCACAACACGCTATGGCAGCATCTATTGCCTTCTTAATGGCATGTGACGAAGCGGGCGTACCGGTAGATGTTGAAGCGGGTGTTGCAGCTGCGACTAAAAAATATATGGAAGTTGTTAAGTATCA
>JAJFKK010000165.1 GCA_021773245.1 Gammaproteobacteria bacterium
AAAATTATCTAATAAAGAAAAAGAGATTAATAATAAATCACAGGCAATTGAATTAATGGTAAAAAAACCAACGATTATTAAACGCCCTGTTTTAGATGCGAATAAAAAATTCTTTGTTGGCTTTAGTGATGAGAGTTACAAATCAATTAAATTTTAATCATAGCTTCATACTGAACACAGGTGTTAACGTTTGTGCTAAAGAGGCATCGTTTTATACCAACCCATCCTTACAGAGGTTCATATAAATTCTTTTTGATTCAAACCATAGAATAGCCTCTTCAATGTTATGTACAATCTTATTCTCAAAATCATCTTCCCTCGATATGATTTCCCACAGTGTAGACTTTGCAACAATATCAGCAGTTGGAGCCACAACGCAGGCAAATTGTATTTTTTCTTTTTTAGCATTTCGATCCATATCTGCAAGACGACGCATAGCTTCATGTGAGACATCAAACTCCACTACTTCGGACAAGTCTAACAATTGAAACTGAAGCCCTTCATCATATTTATGAGAATAGAGATCCTTGTTAGCTTTAATTAGATCCTTTTCAGTTATAACGCCACTATGCCAAACAATCACACCATTGGGTTTATATTCACAGATGATAGACAATTTATTACTCTCAATTAAAGAACCAATCTAATAGCTATTATAGTACCTGAGGCTTGATTTAAATATTAATCTCTTTATGAGACTTTTAGCAAAGATTAAGCGAATGAAGCTTTCGCTATGGGTTGGATAGAGTCATCAATCAATACCTAACTTCCTAATCCTTTCAGCATCTCCACAGAAGGGGCAAAGAAATAAGCGCCACTCTTTGCTGTTGTGTAATTCATTAAGTGATCATGCTTTCCATCACTACTGGTGCCGAACATATTAGACAGCATTTTTTCCAGAATTGTGTTGTCTTTGCTATATGCAAGAAAAAACAAACCTGCTTCTCCTGAAGCCTGTCCATAAGGCAAACTATGACGAACGATTTCAAGTTCTTCACCGTCTTCTTCTATCACTACCCTGCTGACATGCGAAGTCTCCGGCATTACATCATCATCGAGTTCTACACTGTCTGGTTTAGTACGACCAATAATTTTTTCCTGTTCATCATCTGCCACCGTCTGCCATTTTGGTAAGTTATGCACATAACGTTGTGCTAACACATAACTACCGCTATTAAACTCTGGCTCATCATTTATTAATGCTACTTCGGCGCGTTCTTCACCTTCAGGATTTTCAGTGCCATCAATAAAACCAGTCAGATCACGATCATCCAGATAATGAAAACCATCGACTTCATCAAGCACTTTGATATTTCCCTGAATAGGCTTGATAAACTCACTCGCCAAGACATAAGTCATGTCCTTTCTATCAGAATGGACATGTAGGAATATATCGCCACCCGTAGCCGGTGCTGAGATATCGCCATCACCCAGTGTCGTGAATGATTTAAGTCTTTCTGGTTTACTACTTGGATGGATGCTATCCCAATACTCAGCACCAAATGCCAGACTTGCAAACAGGCTGTCTACCTTAGTCTGCTTTTTTATTGTTTCGATTAATGTCGGTAATGCGGCACATTGCTTGATAAGTTCTTCCGAATTATTAGTCACTTTTATAACCATATATAAGGCATGTTGTGAGGCTTCAGGTAATATTGCTGACTGTGGCGTACTCATTGGTGTTTATTCCCTATTAATTTCTTAATAATTTTTTAAAACTAGCTGACACTATAACAATATTTTTCTTTTTGCTTAAGACTACTTTAAGCTATTCGAATTATTTGCTCAGTATATAGTACAATTCAGCCTTGATTAACGCAGAATCATTACTGACGTCTCCAGTAATAATTAACGTCAAAGGACGACCTCTCAATTGAAACACGCACAAACAATTCTAAAATCTACTTTTGGGTATGATCAGTTCCGCCATTCCCAGCAGGAAATAATTCAGGAATTACTGGATGGCAATGATGCGCTTGTTTTAATGCCGACGGGTGGCGGCAAGTCATTGTGTTACCAAATTCCGGCGTTGGTACGCGAAGGCACGGCTATTGTTGTTTCACCGTTGATTGCGTTGATGCAGGATCAAGTTGATGCCTTAATTCAATTAGGAGTTAAAGCGGCGTTTTTGAATTCCAGTATGAATCATGATGAAGCGAATAACATTGAACAACAGTTACTCAATGATGAACTTGATATTGTATATGTCGCACCGGAAAGATTATTAACGAATTACATGCTGGCATTACTGGATCGATGTCAGATCTCTTTATTCGCCATTGATGAAGCACATTGCGTTTCTCAATGGGGGCATGATTTTCGTCCTGAATATCAACGACTGACGGTACTGCATGAACGTTATCCTAACGTTCCTCGAATTGCATTAACTGCAACTGCAGATCAACGAACTCGCGATGAAATTATTTCCCAATTACAACTTGAAAAAGCGAATGTTTTTATTAATAGTTTTGATAGACCTAATATTCACTACTCGATATCAGAGGGAAACAACCCAAAACAGCGGCTATGGAAATTCCTTGAAAAATATCACCCCAATGATGCCGGTATTGTTTATTGTCTCTCACGTAAAAAAGTAGAAGCGATTGCCGAATGGTTATCTGATCAAGGTCGAATAGCATTACCTTATCATGCTGGTTTGCCTGCAGAAGTACGACAACAAAACCAGCAACGTTTTTTGCGCGAAGACGGCGTTATTATTGTTGCAACGATTGCCTTTGGTATGGGTATTGATAAACCGGATGTACGTTTTGTTGCGCATTTAAACTTACCGAAAAGTATCGAAGCTTATTATCAGGAAACTGGACGCGCCGGACGCGATGGAGAACCGGCTAATGCCTGGATGGCGTATGGTCTACAGGATGTCATCACGCTTCGACAGTTTATGCAGAACTCAAATGCGAATGAAGTATATAAACGTGTAGAACATCATAAATTAGAATCCATGCTTGGTTTATGTGAACTCATTACCTGTCGTCGTCACACCTTACTCGCTTATTTTGATGAAACAATAACTGAACGCTGTGATGCTTGCGACAATTGTCAAAGCCCTCCTGAAAAATGGGATGGGTCTGAAGCAGCACAAAAAGCCTTGTCTTCCATTTATCGTACCGAACAGCGTTTTGGTGTGAATTACATTATCGATATTCTTATTGGAAAAAAAGATGAACGAATCCAACGCAATGGCCATGACAAAATTAGTACATTCTCTATTGGCCAAGACTTATCCACAACAGAATGGCGCAGCGTTTTTAGACAATTAATTGCATTGGGATTTATAGATATTGATATCGAACGTCACGGCGCGTTACGACTCACTGAAAAATGCCGTCCGGTATTACGTGGCGAGCAACAACTTGAACTAAGAAAACTTTCTATTGAAGAAAAAGCGACTAAGGAAAAGAAACAAAAATCGACTGTACGTCCACAAGATGAAGAACTATGGGAAGCGTTACGTTCTCTGCGCATGGAAATAGCAAGCGAATCTGGCGTACCGCCTTATGTTATTTTTCATGATACTACTCTACAAGAGATGATTAAGAAACGACCGCAATCATTGAGTGAGTTAAATCGTATTTCTGGTGTCGGCGAACAAAAATTAAAACGTTACGGCAAACAATTCCTTAACGAAATTAACAAATATCCTCTTCCTGCTTTGCTCGATAATAATTTGAGTTCAACGATTAATGAAACATTGATGCTTTATCAACAAGGCGTACCTATAGAAAAAATTGCAGAACAACGTGATATAAAAGTAAGTACCGTTTATTCGCATCTTGCAGATGCAATTGAAGTCGGTTTACTTGATGTCCATGATGTTGTCGATCTCGACGAAAGTGAATACAACGAGATTGTCTATACTATTGAATCGTTGGAAGATGATGAAAAAGGTCGAATTAAACCTATTTATGAAGCTTTAGATGAAGAATATGATTATGGTGTAATTAAATGTGTACAAGCATCAATTTAAAAACATCGCTTTAAAGTTGAGAAACGACTTCACCAACTTTTTCAACGAGTTGGTCAACTAACATCTCAACCTGAATTTCGTTTTCACCTTCAACCATTACTCTGACTAAGGGTTCTGTACCGGAAGGTCTCAATACTACTCGACCTGAATTGCCAAGTGTATTTTCCACGTCCTTGATTGCGTTATTAATATCATCGTTAGAAGTAATATCAATTTGCTTTTGAAGTTTTACATTTTTCATTATTTGCGGAAACTTTGTGATACCGCCAACAAGCTCTGACAATTTTTTACCTGTTATAGCAACTTCTTCTAATACTTGAAGTGCTGCAATAATGCCGTCACCTGTTGTCGTTAAGCCAAGATTAATAATATGACCGGATGTCTCACCACCCAAGATTAGTTTTTCTTTACGCAATAAATCCATAACATAACGATCTCCGACAGATGATCGCAAGAAATTCAAATCTAACGCTTTAATCGCATGTTCCAATCCAAGATTACTCATCACTGTGCCGACAACGGCTCCATTTAATTTTTTCATTTCTAATTGTGCGATCACATAAAGTATGTCATCACCATCAAGTAAACGACCTTGATGATCAACCATGATTAATCGATCACCATCACCATCTAGAGCGATACCTAAATCAGCACGTGATTCTTTAACTAATTTTTGTAGACCTTCAGGAGAAGTTGCGCCACATTCATCATTAATATTTAAACCATCTGGCGTAGCGGCATACGTAATCACTTCTGCGCCTAACTCTTCAAAAACTTTTGGTGCGATGTGATAGGTCGCACCGTTTGCACAATCAACAACTATTCTTAGTCCGTTAAAATCAACATTGTTTTCTACTTTAGATTTACAAAACTCGATATAGCGACGTGGCGCATCTGTGATACGTCGCGCCTTACCAAGATGCCGTGAATGAACAGTTTGCATTGGTAAATTTAATTCATATTCGATTTCATGTTCAATTTGATCGGGTAATTTAGTGCCATCTCCTGAAAAGAATTTAATGCCGTTATCATAAAAAGGATTATGTGATGCGCTAATAACGATACCGGCTTGTGCTCGTGTGCTTTTCGTTAAGTATGCTATGCCTGGTGTTGGCATTGGTCCTAATAAACGAATATCAACACCTGCTGCCGACAATCCTGCTTCCAAAGCTGATTCAAACATATAACCGGAGATACGTGTGTCTTTTCCAACCAAAACAGGTCCGTTTCCTTTTTTCGCGAGAACACGTCCTGCTGCCCAACCCAATTTCATAATAAACTCAGGCGTGATGACTCCTTCGCCGACAATGCCACGAATGCCATCAGTACCGAAGTATTGTCTGGTTTTGCTATTAATCGTTATTCACTTAATGGTTTGGTTATAGATAGGACTATTGTGCGGATTATAATTAAACCTGTGAAGTATTTTTTACTTCACAGGTTTATTAACTATTTAAGCTGGTTTAGCTGGAGGCTCGTTTGAAGGCGCATCATCATCTTTTTTTGATTCAGTTTTTGCCTTTTTTGTACGAGTCTTTCTTTTCTTCTTAACTGGCGTTCCATCATTATCATTATCATCCCAGCCAGATGGCGGACGAGGTTCCTTACCGTCCATGATATCGTCTATTTGTTTTATATCGATAGTTTCGTATTTTATTAGAGCTTCAGCCATTGTGTGTAACTTTTCTAGATTCTCTTTTAAAATTTTCTCTGATCGTTCGTAATTTCTGTCAATAATGCTACGAATTTCACCATCGATAGTATGAGCTGTCTCATCTGATACGCCTTTATGTTGTGTAACAGAGTGTCCAAGAAAAACTTCGCCATCATCTTCGCTGTAAGTTAATGGACCTAATTTTTCAGATAAACCCCATTTTGTCACCATGCTTCTCGCCAGTTGAGTTGCACGTTCGATATCATTACTGGCACCAGTTGTAACTTTGTCTTTTCCGAAAATTAATTCTTCAGCAATACGTCCGCCGTATAAACTGGAAAGCTGGCTTTCTAGAAGTTCTTTGCTATAACTTAAACGATCTTCTTCTGGCAAAAACATAGTAACGCCTAATGCCCTGCCGCGAGGAATGATAGAGACCTTATAAACAGGATCATGTGAAGGCACTAAACGACCAACAATAGCATGACCTGCTTCATGATAAGCCGTAAGTTTCTTTTCTTCTTCACCCATTACCATTGAGCGTCTTTCTGCACCCATCATAATTTTGTCTTTGGCACGTTCGAACTCTTCCATATCGACCAATTTTTTATTGGCACGAGCAGCAAACAACGCAGCTTCGTTAACTAAATTAGCTAGATCAGCACCTGAAAATCCTGGGGTACCACGTCCGATTATGCTTGCCTTAACATCATCACCTAAAGGCACCTTACGCATGTGTACTTTAAGGATTTGTTCGCGACCACGGATATCCGGTAATGGCACAACAACTTGACGATCAAAACGACCGGGCCTCAATAAAGCAGGATCTAATACATCAGGTCGGTTTGTTGCAGCGATAACAATCACGCCTTCATTGCCTTCGAAACCATCCATTTCAACGAGTAACTGATTTAATGTTTGTTCACGCTCATCATGACCGCCACCCAATCCTGCACCACGATGTCGACCGACCGCGTCAATTTCATCGATAAATATAATACAAGGTGCATGCTTTTTAGCTTCTTCAAACATATCTCGAACACGAGATGCACCAACA
Source organism: Gammaproteobacteria bacterium (assembly GCA_021773245.1). Lineage (GTDB taxonomy): Bacteria > Pseudomonadota > Gammaproteobacteria > Eutrophobiales > Eutrophobiaceae > UBA7359. Next base: position 6,700 of record JAJFKK010000165.1, read on the forward strand.
CCAACAAACATTTCAACAAAATCTGAACCTGAAATAGTAAAGAAAGGCACTTTCGCTTCGCCAGCTATTGCCTTCGCTAATAAGGTTTTACCTGTACCTGGAGAACCGACCATTAAAACACCAGAAGGAATCTTTCCTCCCAGTTTCTGAAATTTACCAGGGTCTCTTAGAAATTCGACTAACTCACCCACTTCTTCTTTGGCTTCTTCGACACCAGCAACATCACTAAACGTGATCTTGATCTGATCTTCTCCCAACAAACGAGCACGGCTTTTACCAAATGACATTGCTCCGCGTCCACCGCCACCTCCTTGCATCTGGCGCATAAAATAGATCCAAACACCAAGCAACAACAGTATTGGGAACCATGAAATTAAAGCATGTGCCCAAAATGAATTCCCGTTTGGTTCCAAGCCCTCAATCTCAACATTATTTTCCAATAGCGTACCAATCAGAGCATCATTGCTGGTTTCAGGGCTATATGTTTTGAATGGTTTATCATTTGAGTACCGGCCTGTGATTGAACTGCCTTCAATACCGACTTTGGTAATTTGTCCTGATTTTACTTCAGAAATAAACTTGGAATAGCTTACTTTTCCTGACATTGCTGAATTATCAAAATTATTGAATACCATCATTAGAACCAGAGCGATAATCACCCATAGAACCAAATTTTTTGCCATATCGTTCAAATCAATAAACCTCGTTTAATATGTTCTGTTTAATACTATAACTTATATGACCGGGCTAAAATATAAAATTCCCGCGACTTATCACGTGATGCACCTGGTTTTCGAGTCATTACCTTGCCAAAACGTTCCCTTAATAATTGCCTATATTCGCTTGTTCCAGCACCTTCAAAGAGCTTAATAAGCAAATCACCTCCGGGTTTTAGCGCCTGGTGGCAAAAATCATAAATTAATTCTGCCATACCCATACTGCGTGCCTGATCAGACACTCTGATACCACTTAAATTGGGGGCCATATCCGAAATTACAAGGTCTGCCCCTTGTGTACCAATTTGTTCCAAAAATGCGTTTTCTACTGTTTCGTCAGTAAAATCTCCCTGCATAAATAAAACACCATTAATGGGTTCCATAGGAAGTATATCGACCGCTACGACCCTACCATTAGCTCCAATCCGTTCACTAGCGTATTGCGACCAGCTACCCGGTGCTGAACCTAAATCTACAACACAAGTGTTCGGTTTAATTAATTTATCTTTTTGATCAATTTCCTGGAGCTTATAAACAGCTCGAGATCGATAATGTGATTCACGAGCCTGTTTAACGTACGGATCTTTATTTTGTATTTGAAGCCATTCTTTGCTGGGCTTTTTTTTAGACATTGTTAAATGTGGAGCATTAAGATTGGTAAGTTTCTAACGCTACACTTTATATATATTGAATTTTTAGAATTTCATACTCAATAATGCCACTTGGTGCATTAACATCAGCAGAATCACCTTCTTCTTTACCTATTAATGCGCGCGCAATAGGTGAAGTAACGGAAATTAATCCTTCATTAATATTCGCCTCTTCTTCTCCAACAATTTGATAAGTCACTTCGGCATCCGTTTCAACATTTAATAAATCAACTGTGGCACCAAAGACAATTCGTCCACCTGCATCAAGTGCTGTTACATCAATAATTTGTGCTTCGGCTAATGCTGAATCAATGTGATTAATACGACCTTCAGCAAAACTCTGTTGTTCTCGTGCTGCATGGTATTCAGCATTTTCGCTTAAATCACCATGTGCTCTCGCCTCAGCAATTGCTTTAGTAATTCTTGGTCGATCCACTGACTTGAGCTGTTTCAATTCCGCTTTCAACTTTTCTGCGCCTTTAGTTGTCATTGGGTGGCTCATGCGATCACTCCTTTATGTAATTCTTGCAAACTATTCACACCTGTACTATCTCGTTGCTTTAATGCTTCTACAGTAGCAGTCGCTCCAGCCATAGTTGTTGTATAAAAAACTTTATGCTGTAACGCCGTTCTTCTAATTGAAAATGAATCAGCTATCGCTTTTTTACCTTCTGTTGTATTAACAATTAAATCAATAGCATCATTTTTCAACATATCAACAATATGTGGCTGTCCATCTCTTACTTTATTAACTCTTTCACATTCAATACCAGCTTCTTTAAGCGTTTTACAAGTACCAGACGTCGCATATATTTCATAACCTAAAGCAACTAATTCTTTGCTAACTATCACCGCTTCTTTTTTATCGATTTCTTTAACACTGATAAAAGCTTTACCTGAAACAGGGAAAGTTTCACCAGCAGCAAACTGCCCTTTAGCAAACGCTTCACCAAAGGTTTTACCAACGCCCATCACTTCCCCAGTCGACTTCATTTCCGGACCAAGTAATGGGTCGACACCTAAAAATTTAATAAATGGGAAAACGGATTCCTTAACACAATAATAATCTGGTACCGGTACACTTGTTATACCTTGCGAAGCTAAACTGTTACCGACCATGCAATTCACCGCTATTTTTGCAATAGGAATTCCCGTTGCTTTCGAAACAAACGGTATTGTTCGTGATGCTCGTGGGTTAACTTCCAAAACATAAATTTCCCCACCTTGAATAGCAAACTGTGTATTCATTAAACCTATTACATTCAATCCACGAGCCATCGCCCCTACTTGCTCTGCTAACTTATCCTGAATAGAAGTATCTAAACTATGTGGTGGTAGAGAACATGCTGAATCACCAGAATGCACACCGGCTTGTTCTATGTGTTCCATAATTCCGGCAATACAAACATCTTTGCCATCCGAAATTGCATCAACATCAACTTCAATAGCATCGTTTAAAAATCGATCCAATAATACTGGAGATGAGTTTGACACTTTAACGGCATTATCCATATAGTTTCTAAGGTCGTCTTCGCCATAAACTATTTCCATAGCCCTACCGCCTAATACATAAGATGGCCTGACAACTAATGGATAACCAATTTCTTCTGCGCCTTTAACTGCTTGCTCTATATTTCTTGCTGTTCTATTCGGCGGTTGTTTTAAACCAAGCTCTTCTAATAATTTTTGGAAACGCTCTCTGTCTTCAGCCAGATCGATTGAGTCAGGGCTGGTGCCGACAATAGGGACGCCGGCACTTTCCAAAGCACGCGCGAGTTTTAAAGGTGTTTGTCCACCATATTGCACGATAACACCAAACGGTTTTTCGATATGAATGATCTCTAAAACGTTTTCTAATGTTAACGGCTCGAAGTAAAGGCGATCGGAAGTATCATAATCAGTAGAAACGGTTTCAGGATTACAATTAACCATGATTGTTTCATAACCCGCATCACGCATTGCAAAAGCAGCCTGCACACAACAGTAATCGAACTCGATACCTTGACCAATTCTGTTTGGTCCGCCACCAAGCACCATAATTTTTTGTCTTTCACTTGGCGCAGCTTCGCATTCAACATCGTAACTTGAATACATATATGCTGTTGCTGATTCAAATTCAGCTGCACATGAATCAACGCGCTTAAATACTGGTCGAATATTTTTATCGATGCGTAATTGTCTAATTTCGGATTCAGATAGGTTTACTAATTCAGCTAATCTTTCATCAGAGAACCCTTTGCGCTTTAATTGGATAAGTCGCTCTTCAGTTAATGAGGAAGCACCGTCTTTTTTAAGTTTATTTTCTTCTTCGACAAGATCATGTATCTGAACCAAAAACCAGGGATCGATAAAACTAAGATCGAAGACTTCTTCAACACTTAAGCCATGACGAAACGCATCGGCTACATACCAAAGTCGATCCGCGCGTGGAACCCTAAGTTCTCTTTCTATTTGTTCTAGAACATTTTCTGACGACACATCAACAATTTCATTAAAACCTGTGACACCCGTTTCCATGCCTCGAATTGCTTTTTGTAATGACTCCTGAAAAGTACGACCCATTGCCATGACTTCACCAACGGATTTCATTTGCGTCGTCAGACGATCATCAGCTTGTGGAAATTTTTCAAAAGTGAAGCGTGGAATTTTTGTAACAATGTAATCAATGCTTGGTTCAAATGAAGCTGGTGTTGCTCCACCTGTAATTTCATTTTCGAGTTCATCAAGTGTATAACCGACTGCTAATTTCGCGGCGACTCTCGCTATAGGAAAACCGGTTGCCTTAGATGCTAGTGCGGATGAACGAGAAACGCGTGGATTCATTTCAATAATAATTAACCCACCATTTTCAGGGTTAACTGCAAACTGCACATTCGAACCACCGGTATCAACCCCTATCTCACGTAACACTTTTATAGAAGCATCACGCATGATTTGATATTCCTTATCAGTCAGCGTTTGTGCCGGCGCAATTGTAATTGAATCGCCAGTATGCACACCCATGGGATCAAGATTTTCGATAGAACAAATAATGATGCAATTATCTTTACTATCTCGCACCACTTCCATTTCATATTCTTTCCAACCCAAAACAGATTGTTCGACCAATACTTCCGACGTAGGTGAGGCTTCAAGACCGCGTTCACAAATATCCATATACTCATCGCGGTTATAAGCTATACCACCACCGGTTCCACCTAAGGTAAATGAAGGTCGCATGATAGCGGGGAAACCAATGATCTCCATTGCTTTCCTACCTTCTTCAATATTATGAACCATTTCTGATTTCGGCATATTTAAACCGATCTTGTTCATCGCTTCCCTGAACAATTCACGATCTTCAGCTTTATTAATGGCTTCTTTTGATGCACCGACCATTTCTACGCCATATTTTTCAAGTACGCCGTGCTTATCTAAATCAAGCGCACAGTTTAGTGCGGTTTGTCCGCCCATTGTTGGCAACAATGCATCTGGTCTTTCTTTTTCAATAATTCTTTCTACTGTCTGCCAATAAACCGGTTCGATATAGGTCGCATCGGCCATTTCCGGATCAGTCATAATCGTTGCAGGATTAGAATTAACCAGTATGACTCGATAACCTTCTTCTTTGAGTGCCTTACACGCTTGCGCACCGGAGTAATCAAATTCACAAGCTTGTCCTATAACAATCGGACCGGCACCAATGATGAGAATACTTTTTATGTCAGTTCTTTTAGGCATGGCCAATTCTATAAATTAATTTTCTTATGACTTATGTTCTTTCATTAGATCAATGAAATGATTAAAGAGTGGTTGTAAATCATGAGGTCCCGGACTCGCTTCAGGATGTCCCTGAAAACCAAATACTGGAAGTTCATTATGGTGTACGCCTTGTAGCGATCCATCAAACAAGGAACGATGTGTTGCTGATAAGCAAGTTGGCAAACTTTCTTCATCAACAGCAAAGCCATGGTTTTGGCTGGTAATTAATACTTGCCCACCTTCGAGTGCCTGCACTGGATGATTAGCACCATGATGACCAAATTTCATTTTTATGGTCTTTGCACCCAGTGCCAAAGACAATAATTGATGTCCCAAACAAATACCAAACACGGGAAGGCCTGCATCTATAATTTCATTAATTGCAGTAATTGCATAATCACACGGTTCTGGATCACCTGGACCATTTGATAAAAACACACCATCAGGTTTTTTAGCCAAAACGTCCTTTGCAGGCGTTTGTGCAGGAACTACAGTGACATCACAACCTTGGTCAACAAGTAGTCGAAGAATATTACGTTTGACACCAAAGTCATACGCAATGACGCGGAATTGTTTTTTATCTGGAACAGGCTTTGTGCCCTCTTCTAAATCCCATGTACTCTCATTCCATACATAGGACTCCTTGGTGCTCACATCTTTGGCCAAATCCATACCAACTAATCCAGCAAAAGATTTCGCAGTTTCCACCGCTTTATTTGAATCAATATTAGAACCGGCTACAACACTAGCTTTCATTGCACCATTCTTACGTAGATGTCTTGTCAGTTGGCGTGTATCTATTCCTGCGATGGCAACAATTTTATGTCGCTTTAAATAGTCACTCAGTGTTTCAGTTGCACGCCAGTTACTCATCACAATAGGTAAATCTTTAATTATCAAGCCACTGATATAAACACCATTAGATTCTTCGTCTTCCGGATTTGTACCTACATTACCGATATGAGGATGTGTCAGCGTTACAATCTGTTTGTAATAGGAAGGATCGGTAATTATTTCCTGATATCCAGTTATCGCGGTATTAAAAACGACTTCGCCTATGGCTTCTCCATCAATACCAATTGATGTGCCGTAAAATAATGAACCGTCTTCCAGAGCTAACAGGGCGTTACCAGACAAAAAGTCTTACCTCTTAATGTTGTTGTAAATCGTCGCTCCAAACTAATGAATTCTCGCGACATTGCCTACATGGATGTAGGTATTCAGGAATTGCTTGGAGCAAAAATCCTGAGAGCCCATCCATGGACATAAAAAAGGGAGTAACCGTGTGGCTACTCCCGTAGAATTGGAAGACGATTATACTGTAATGGCGTAGGAACTGTCTATTCAGATAAGACAATTAACATATGAATTCTAAAAACAAAAAACACCTTGTTTGCAGCCTCGATGATTTAAAAAAAGCTGAGGCTTTTGGTACAGAAATCGTTATTGATGGGACAACAACGGCTTGTTTTCTCATTTATCATGAAAACCTGGTATACAGCTATCTTAATAGCTGCCCTCACACTGGTATCAACCTTGATTGGACACCAAATCAATTCCTCAACAGTGATAATGAATTCATCCAATGTTCTACTCATGGTGCCTTGTTCAATATAAAAGATGGCCTATGCCTAAGAGGTCCATGTGTCGGCGATAGACTACAATTGATAGAAAATGAGGTATTCGAAAACAACATCTACCTGATTTCGTAAGGATTTTGTAAACTAACACACTATTTTTAATGTAATTTATTACTATGTGGTGCTAACCTTGCCTAATCAAGAATATGCATAAACACAAAAATACCTTTTGGGTGGACCTATTCCTAAAATATGAGTGAAAAAAAACGTCATCTCAATGCACTCAAAACCGGTCAAAAGCTACACTGGTACGAGATTAGAGACATACTAGGCCAAGGTGGCTTCGGTATAACTTATCTCGCTCAGGATCTTAATCTTGGTCATGAGGTTGCCATCAAAGAATATCTACCTGTTGATCTTTCTATCCGAACCAAAAGCGGAACGGTCTCCCCTGTCTCTGAAGAACATCATGAAAGATATTATTGGGGTTTGGACCGATTCCTCGATGAAGCCCGTACACTCGGGCAATTCAAGCACCCTAATATTGTTCAAGTACGAAATGTATTTGAAGCCAATAATACGGCTTATATGGTCATGGAATATGAACTCGGCGAAACATTTCAGGATATTCTTAATCGTCGTAAAACCATTAGTGAGGCCGACCTCAAAACTATAATATTTCCCATTGTTGATGGCATGAAAGTGGTTCATGCCGCTGGCTTTATTCATCGAGATATTAAACCAGCCAATATCTTTCTTAGAGTTGATGGTGATCCGGTATTGCTCGACTTTGGTTCAGCAAGAACATCTCTTGAACAAGGCAATCAATCTTTGACCAGTATTTTTTCACGCGGCTATGCACCAATAGAGCAATACAACACTTCTGATGAATCTCAAGGAGCTTGGACTGACATCTATGCACTTGGTGCGACAATGTATCGTTCAGTTAGTGGTATCCCGCCTACTGATGCTGTTGACCGTAGTGCTGCTATAGCACAAATAGAAAGCGATACTTATGTTTCTATTTCTGAAATTGCAGGTGATGAATATTCTGAAGATTTTTTAAAAGCAATTGATTATGCCATGCAATTTAGACAGCAAGATAGACCTCAATCTATGTCTGAATGGATATCAACTTTCGATCGCCGAAGTATTACTGGTCGCAATGTGATCAACAACGATACTTCAACCATTGAAAAGCAAATTTCTGAAGCACAATCTGGTGATGCTGCTGCTCAATCAAAGTTAGCATTTATGTATGCTAAAGGTATCCATGCTGAGAAAGATGAAAAGATGGCCGTTAATTGGTTTATGGAAGCGGCAGAAAATAATCATATTAATGCTCAGTATAATTTAGCACTGATGTATGCCAAGGGCAGAGGTGTAGAACAAAATTATAGTGAAGCACTAAGGTGGTACGAGTTAGCTGCAAACCAAGGTGATGTAATTTCTCAATATGCTTTAGGTGAAATGTATAGCAAAGGTATAGGAATTGATAAAGATGCTACGCGCGCATTTGAATGGTTTATGAAAGCAGCTGGACAAGAAAACACGAATGCAGAATACAAAGTTGCTGAAATGTTACATAAAGGAATAGGCATTACAGAAGATTTATCTGCCGCACATAAATGGTATGTAAAAGCATCAGACAAAGGACATACCTTGGCACAAATGAAATTGGCTTATATGTATGGCAAAGGTCAAGGTGTCGAAAGAAACGATACTGAATCATATCACTGGTTTCGAAAAGCTGCAGAACAAGGTCACCCGAAAGCACAATACAACCTTGGCGTCATTTACGCTAAAGGACGTGGCATAGAAAAAAATCCAGATGAAGCTAAGAAGTGGTATGAGCTCGCTGCACTCCAGGGTGATGAACATGCTGAAAAAGCGCTATCCCGTATTAGCTCTTAAGATTATTTTTAATAAGTCATACCTAATCAGTTATGATAGCTAGTGCAGTTTCTAGCGTTAGAAACATACCAGCACCGGTAAACAATAGACCGAAGATAAACCCGAACAAAATACCTGAGATTTTTATCTGATTTTGCTTTCCATCGAAGATAGAAAGTAATCATTGTACTAAACGATATGTATTACTAGATACAGCTTTTTCGAATTTATTCCTTACGAAAAACTATTTAATTTGATTTAGAAATGAAGTTTATTAAAAAGACGGCACCAGATTGATGCCATCTTTTATTTTATCATGAACTGATGAGAACTATGAATCTTGATTCTAAGTACGTTTTTCTATCCATTTAGCAACAGCAGGTGGAATCATCTTTTGCGCTTTACCACTGACATAAATTCCAATGTGCCCACCAGGAAATTCCAATGACTCATAGTCTTTAGAACCGACACAACCCTCTAATGCCTTGGATGAATCTGGCGGAACCAAATGATCATGCATAGCGTAAATGTTAAGCACAGGAATTTTTATTTTAGCAAGGTCAACAATGTCGTTACCTATCTTTACTGTTCCTTTTACCAAACCATTCTCTTGGTAAAACTGTTTTATAAACTCGCGATAAGCTTCACCAGCTTGATCAGGACTATCAAAAATCCACTTTTCCATACGCATGAAGTTCATTGTTTTTTCTTCATCATCAAGTATGTTGACGAGGTCGACATACTTCTGCCCCATCAAGCTATATGGCTTCAAACTTAAGAATGCCATATTAAGCGTATCGCCTGAAATATTACCCATCGTATCGACTACCTGATCAACATCTATATTGCGTGTCATACGACTTAAAAGGTCATCACTAGTATGAAAATCTACTGGTGTAACTGTGGTTATTAGGTTCTTTACTTTTTCCTGATGTAACGCTGTATAACAGAGACTGAAAGCACCACCCTGACATATACCCAACATATTAATATTTTTTCTGTTATGTCTTTCACAAATAACATCTACGCACTGATTAATATAACCATTGATATAATCATCAAGCGTTAAAAATTTATCTGCGCTATCAGGATATCCCCAATCGATTAAGTAAACATCAAGGCCTTCATCAAGCAAACCTTGAATCATAGAGCGCCCATCTTGTAGATCAGCCATATAAGGACGATTCACTAAAGCATAAACAATTAACAGTGGTACAGAGTTTTGTTTTTTTGTACGTGCTTTAAAATGATATAAAACAAGTTTATCTTCTGAATAAACTGCTTCCTTCTCTGAAACACCAACGTTAATTTCATCCAGATTACTTAAGGTATTAAAACCTTTAGCCAACTTACCATTAAATTCATGGATTTCGTTTATTATCGCATTTGGCGTCATTTGGAATGGATTCATTTTCTACTCCAATATTTAAAATTTAATTTCAATTACATCTTTCTTAGCGGGACTTCTTTTCTTTTGCACTTTCTTTTTAGTAGCCTTGGCCGCTTTATTAACTATTTTCTTTTTAGAAACTTTTTTCTTTGCGGTCTTTTTCTTTGTAGTGCTTACAGATTTAGTCTTTACCACTGAATCTGATTTTGTCGGTTTTTGCTTACTAATTCCTTCTTTTATAGCTTTTAATTCACTCTCTAACTCTTTAACTTTTTTACGCAATTCATAATGTCGACGTTCAAGTTCATTAACCGTGCTATTTGTCGGGATATTCATAGCCGTCAGGATATCTTCATTCACTTCCTGGCTTAACTTCATAAACGCCATTTGTGAATTAACCAAACGCCCATTCAGTTCAGAATATTCATTAGTAAAAGCATGATCAGCATAGACTTTTTCATTTGACTCAACCCATAAATCATAAATCTGACGCATCGATTCAAAGTTTTCACCTTTCTTGTTCATATGCAAAATTTTCTTTCGCATTAACTCAAGTGCATCTTGACTCAATTGAGTCATAACTTCCTGATTTTCAATCGCGTTATCTTGATAGATTGCGCCTAGCTTTATCAGTTTTTGAATCTTTTCTTGAGATTCTCTTGAATGACCTATTCCTGGCATGGATAACAATTTATTACGCATTGCTTTCATATCAGCATTATTAAAATCAAACATATTTGAAAAATCAAACATGCCATCTGACGTATTATTTTTCATTCCCGCAAAGGGCATATCAAAAGCACCGGATAATGAACCCCAACTTAAACCACTAGATTTTTGTGAAAACATTGATTGGAGATCTTCAAATGTTTTATTAATAAAACTATTTACATCTTTTTTATTATTTAAACTTGAGATTCCATTAATTAAATTCGAAAACTGTTCTCCCAAAAAATAGTAGTTCTGACTTTGCCCTACTATCTTTTCAAATAAATTTTCGTTGTGCGTATTTTCACCTGTTTTTACAGATGTCCACCATTGATCAATTGCACTACTCCAAAAAGAATTTGCAGACGAATTGTTATTAAAAAGTGTATCTGCTGAATTAAAGGACTTTAACGCGTCAAAATACTTTTCCTGAAAGTCAGACCAGTTTAAATCATCAGTTTTGTTTTTTTCATTATTACTCATAGTTGCATCTCAAAATTCAATTACACATAAAAAAATAAAACTAGCATTCTTATAATTTAAAGTCTTTATCATTATTAAAAAAAAACCCGTATAAGCGTGTGCTATACGGGTTTTAATATAAAAGAGGAGTTTACTTTAAACTATTAAGCCGCTGCTTTTTTAGTCGCTTTCTTAGCAGTTTTAGTGCTTTCAGCTGCAACTTCATTTACTGAATTTTCAACCCAGCTAGCAACTTCATCACGTGAATCAGTCAATACATCAGTAGATTTACGGGTAAATTCCATCACTTTACTACTGTAATCATTTGCAAAGTCAGCTTCAGCAGATATCGCATCTTTGTAGTTGGTGCTAGCACCAAGTGTTTTAGTTAATTCAACACCAGATTCGATACTGTATGTAGCTAAGCCCATTTGTAATTCAGTTAACTCTTTAAGAGCTTTACTGTTGATTGAAGCCAATTCTTGCATAGCGTTATATGATGCTTTGCTCATTTCGGTCATTTTTTCAAAAATTTCGTTTTGCATTTTATTTCTCCTAATAACAATGTTTTTCAAATATGGCGTTATTGTGCACTGCAATATATTGCATTGCAACATTTTTTTTAGGAAAAACAGTTATAATTTTAAAAAAGATAGAGAATAAAAACTAAACCATTGTTAATAATGCAATTCTTCGGGACAATTCTTGTATGCCTCTATTGAGTCAACAATCTCTTTCTTTGCTTCATCATCACCGTACCAACCATCAATTTTGACCCATTTATTAGGTTCAAGATCCTTGTAATGCTCAAAAAAGTGCGTTATTTGGTTGAGTAAAGCAACTTGTACATCGTTATATGAGTTCACTTTACTATGAAATTTCGATACAGAATCAAGAGGAACACACATCACTTTCCCATCATCTCCGGCCTCATCTGTCATTTTTAACAAGCCTATAGGCCGACATCGTATAACAGAGCCATGAATCAATGGCATGGGCGTCATGACAATAACATCAACAGGGTCACCATCTTTTGCCAGCGTTTTGGGAATATAACCGTAGTTACAAGGATAACGCATTGCTGTATTCAAAAATCGATCGACAAACATTGCGCCAGTTTCCTTGTCTAGCTCATACTTTACTGGTTCACCGTTTAAAGGGATTTCAACGATAACATTTACTTCTTCCGGTGGATTTTTACCGGCACTTACTCTATCAAGATTCATTTAAACTTCCTGAGTTGATTTATTTAGTCAGACGGTTTTCGATTAGATCATCGACTACCGCAGGGTCGGCAAGAGTACTCGTATCACCTAGAGTATCAAGCTCATTTGCAGCAACCTTACGTAAAATACGGCGCATAATTTTACCGGATCGGGTTTTTGGCAGACCAGGTGCCCATTGAATGGCATCGGGAGATGCTATTGGTCCAATTTCTTTCCTAACATGCTTAACCAATTCTTTACGTAAATCATCCGTTGCTTCTACGCCGTTCATTAAAGTGACATAGGCATAAATACCCTGTCCTTTAATGTCATGCGGAAAACCAACAACTGCCGCTTCAGCTACTGCATCATGAAGAACTAAAGCGCTTTCTACTTCAGCTGTACCCATTCGATGACCTGAAACATTGATGACATCATCAACACGACCAGTAATCCAGTAATAGCCATCTTCATCCCGGCGAGCACCATCGCCGCTAAAATATTTACCTGGAAACATCGTGAAGTATGCTTCTTTAAAACGCGCATGATCACCGTATAAAGTGCGCATTTGACCTGGCCATGGTCTTTTTATACAAAGTGCTCCCTCAGTTGCTCCTTCTAATTCATTACCTTGATCATCTACAATACATGGCTCAACACCAAAGAATGGTAGTGTTGCAGAACCTGGTTTAAGTGCAGTAGCGCCAGGGAATGGTGTAATTAAATGACCGCCTGTTTCAGTTTGCCACCAGGTGTCGACAATAGGACATTTGCCATTGCCAATCACATTATAATACCACTCCCAAGCTTCAGGATTAATAGGTTCACCAACCGATCCTAAAATGCGTAAACTGGAACGATCCGTCTTAGTTACAAATTCATCGCCCTGCCCCATCAGCATACGAATTGCTGTTGGTGCCGTATAAAACGAGTTAACTTTCCACTTATCTACTACTTGCCAAAAACGACTTGCGTCAGGAAATGTTGGGACACCTTCAAACATCAGCGAAGTAGCGCCATTAGCAAGAGGGCCATAAACAATATAAGAATGACCTGTCACCCACCCAACATCAGCAGTACACCAATAGACTTCACCTTCTTGATAATCGAAAATATACTTATGAGTCATTGCGGCATAGAGTAAATATCCGCCTGTGGTATGTACGACACCTTTTGGTTTACCAGTTGAACCGGAGGTATACAGAATAAATAAAGGATCTTCTGCATCCATTTCTTCTGGTGGGCAATCTATTGAAGCTTCTGCTATAGCATCGTGATACCAAATATCACGGTCATCATTCCATTCGATATCGCCACCGGTACGTTTAACAACGATACAAGTCGTTACACTGGAACATCCATCCATTCCTTTATCAGCATTTGCTTTTAGGGGAATCTGTTTCTTACCGCGCAGGCTAAAATCACTGGTAATAACTGCTTTACATTCCGCATCTTTAATTCGACTATTTAATGCGTCAGGAGAAAAACCACCAAAGACTATAGAATGAACTGCACCAATTCGTGTGCAAGCCAGCATCGCAACTGACGCCTCAGGTATCATTGGCATGTATAAACAAACCCGATCACCCTTTTCGACTCCACGTGATTTTAATACATTGGCAAAACGGCAAACTTCCTCGTGTAATTCCTTATAAGTAATTTGTCTGTCTTCTTCCGGATCATCACCTTCCCAGATGATTGCAACTTGATCACCACGAGTATCTAAATGTCGATCCAGGCAATTGTATGAAACATTGAGCTTGCCACCTAAAAACCATTTTATATTTGCCTCGTTATAATCCCACTCCTGAACCTTGTCCCATTTTTTAGACCAGGTCAGAAATTCTTCAGCTTGTTCTCCCCAAAACGCATCAGAATCATTAATTGAATGAGCATACATTTTCTGATATTTATCAGAATCGATGTGTGCCTGCTTAGCGATATCACTAGGTACTTCGTATGTTTTAACTTCTGACACAGGATTCTCCACTATATTTAATCTGAGCTTGTTAATAAGATCACAAATGAGCTATTGATTTATATCAATTTATATAGAACGCCCACCAAATAGCCGTACATGATATACCTATCATGAGTTAAATTTAAATTTTCTTTATAGAAAAAATGAATAATGTTGGAATTTGCAACACAATCTTAACCTTGAGAAAATACCTTCTTCAATAAATCAGTCGTTCGAGCTGCCGGATTTTCACGAATTAACTTCTCTTCATTTGCAACAAGACTAAACAAACCATCAATTGCCTTATCAGTAACATATTTATCTAAATCAAGAGATTCAACATCGATAAATTTTGACATCATGCCTAAATTATCGATTAACGCCTTATATTTTTCCGTAACACCAACATTATTAGTGGCATTTTTTACTATCGGCAAAAATTGCTGTTGCAACTGACTTCCGCCTTTACTCTTTAGGTATTCAGTCGCCGCATTATCAGACCCATTTAAAATTCCGTATGCATCTTCAATCGACATAGATTTGATTGTATTTCTAAAAATAGACATTGCTTTCGGAGTTGCTTCTTCAGCAGCTCGATTCATCGATAATACAAATTGATCAGCAATTTTATCCTGTCCTATTTTTCTTAACCCTGATTCGACAGCTTGTAATTTTTCCGGCATAGGAATTTTGAGTTGCGGATGATTCAAAAAACCATTCTCTTTTCCTAATAAATTTACTGCAGATTGACTACCATTTATCAATGCCTCTTTTAAACCGGAAACAATTTCGTCATTACTTAGACTATTACTAATATCCGATGCCCCTAACACTTCTGCTGATTTTTCTTTAAACACTTCAAAAAAATCATCCCAGGCTGCATGCGTAGATGTTGCTAATCCTATTAACAACAAGAAGAAAAAGAATTTTCTAATCGTTACAATTTTCAACTGAACGCCTCACTTTTAATTAATAAGTTTATTACTATTAATAAACTCTAGCCAAAATTGAAATAAAAAAAAGGGCAATCTAATGATTGCCCTTTTTTATTTTAATATTTAAAAAATCAAATATTAGCGTGCCAATATATCAACACGTCGATTTGCTGCTCTTCCTTCGCTAGTATCATTAGAAGCTACAGGGTCACTCTCACCATTGCCTCTAATACTTAAGCTCGAAGCTGAAACACCTTGTGAAACCAGATAGTCTCTGACTGAATTAGCACGACGCTCTGACAATCTGTAATTAAAATCATCAGAAGATCTGCTATCAGTGTGGCCTTCAAGCGTAAAATGCGAGCTTGGATGCGCTTTTATTTTTCTAGCTGCATTATTCAAGATTGAAGTTGCTGAGCTGTTAAGAGCGTGACTACCAGTGGCAAAATGCACACCTTCCAATGATAAAATCTTAATTGCACAACCGTTTGTATCAACAACAGTGCCTAATGGAGTTTCTACACATTGATCCAGATAGTCAGGTACACCGTCACCATCGTTATCATTTGCACAGCCGCTACTATTAACAGGCACTCCGAGTGGCGTTCTTGGACACGCATCATCTACATCTAGTACACCATCACCATCTTCATCTTTCCACTGGATTGTCTCTGAAGGAGCTGCCATTGGAGCTGGAGCTGCACCACAATTAGAACCAACGTCACCACTGCTCGCAATCCAACAATCTCCAAAACCTGTTTCCCATGACTGACCATCCGAAGTACTCCAATGTCCAGGATGAGCACTAACTCCCCCAACAAATACAACCATCGTTATTACTAATAAATATAATCTTGCTATTTTCATTTGACTCCCTCTCACTAATTTAACGTTATTCTTGATTATTGATTTTATGTCTAAAATTAAACATACCGTCTCTAATTTACAACTATAGCCTTAAATTCACTTTGCTGCGTACTTATTTGATACATAATTATCAACAATTTCCCGAAATTCTGCAGCAATGTTCTCACCCCGTAATGTCACGGTTTTCTTACCATCAACAAACACAGGGGCAGAAGGCAGCTCGCCTGTACCAGGTAGACTAATACCAATATCAGCATGTTTGCTTTCTCCCGGACCGTTTACAACACAGCCCATGACAGCAAGCGTCATTTCTTCTACGCCATTGTATTGATCTCGCCAAATTGGCATCTGACTTCGTACATAAGCTTGAATATTATCAGCCAATTCCTGAAAAACAGTACTCGTTGTTCGTCCACAGCCTGGGCAGGCTGTGACAAGTGGCGTAAATGAACGTAACCCCATTGTTTGCAACATTTCCTGAGCGACTATGACTTCTTTGCTTCGATCTCCACCGGGTTCAGGTGTTAAAGAAACTCGAATCGTATCACCTATACCTTCCTGTAATAAAATGCCCATGGCTGCAGTAGAAGCAACAATTCCTTTAGAACCCATACCTGCTTCTGTTAAACCTAAATGCAGAGCATAGTCACAACGTGAAGCGATATCTCTATAAACTGCGATTAATTTTTGAACACCGCTAACTTTACACGACAGAATAATATGATCTCGAGATAAACCTATCTCTTCAGCACGTGCTGCATTATCTAATGCTGAGATAATGAGAGCTTCTCGCATCACATCATCAGCAGCCTGCGGCTCGGGAAGTTTTGAATTTTCATCCATCATTTTCGCTAATAGCACTTGATCAAGACTTCCCCAATTCACGCCAATTCGAACCGGTTTATCATATTCGATCGCTTTCTCAATCATGGTATTAAACTGGTCGTCTCTCTTTTTGCCAAATCCAACATTACCTGGATTAATTCGATATTTGGCAAGTGCTTGAGCGCATTCCGGATAATCTGTAAGTAACTTATGTCCGTTATAGTGAAAATCGCCAACTATAGGTACGTTACAACCTACAGCATCAAGTTTTTCCCAGATAGTAGCTACTTGCGCAGCTGATTCTTCATTATTAACTGTGATTCTGACTAACTCTGAACCAGATGCAGCAAGTTGTTGAATTTGTTTCGCAGTTGCTTCAGCATCCGCAGTATCCGTATTGGTCATTGATTGGACAACAACGGGATGACAACCACCCATAACAACGGAACCAACCTTAACTGCAACACTATTACGTCTTCCGAGCGGACCAAAATCTGGGGACATATGAAAACCTTACTAATGAATAGATATAATAAAACATGCAGTCTAATCAGCGAAAAGTCACTGTCAAGCTGGTAATTACAATGTTTTTAGTTATGAATTTGTTAGGAAAAAATAATTTCAGCATGAGATACTATTAAGAATGAATAAGAAAAATAGTTTTACACGGGAAGAATTACTTGCCTGTGGGCGTGGGGAAATGTTCGGAGAAGGAAATGCTCAATTACCCCTTCCGAATATGCTAATGTTTGATCGTATTGTCGAAATTACTGATGATGGCGGTTCTGTGGGTAAAGGCCAAATAATAGCTGAACTCGATATCACCCCCGAGCTCTGGTTTTTTGGTTGCCACTTTGTTGGTGATCCTGTTATGCCAGGTTGTTTGGGCTTAGATGCAATGTGGCAATTAGTCGGTTTTTTTCTAGGTTGGTCTGGCGCACCAGGGCGTGGTCGAGCTCTTGCTGCAGGAGATGTTAAATTTACCGGACAAGTTACCCCAAAAAACAAATTAGTCACCTATCATATAGATATGAAAAGAGTTGTATTAAGAAGATTGGTCATGGGTGTCGCCGATGCAACCATGTCCGTAGACGGAAAAGAAGTTTATGCCGCAAAGGATCTCCGAGTCGGTTTATTTAAATCAACTGAAGAATTTTAGGAGCAGGAATTGAAAAGAGTTGTTGTCACTGGAATGGGTATCGTATCCAGCATTGGAAATAATAAAACTGAAGTATTGAAATCTCTGAAGAACGCTACATCTGGTATTGAATACTTCCCTGAATATGAAGAACTAGGTTTTCGCTCACATGTACATGGGTCGATAGATATTGATCTTGATTCATTAATTGATCGTAAACTTAAACGTTTTATGGGTGACAGTGCGGCATATAGCTACATCGCAATGAATGAAGCGATTGAAGATGCCGGATTGGACGAAAACGATATTTCAAATATTCGTACTGGCTTAGTTGTTGGCTCTGGCGGAGGATCAAATAAAAATTTACAAGAATCCATTGATACATTGCGTGAACGTGGTGCAAGAAAAATTGGTCCAACAATGGTCCCTCGAATTATGGCCAGTACCAATAGTGCCTGTCTTTCTGTTGCTCATAAAATTAAAGGTGTTAACTATTCAATTAGTTCAGCTTGCGCGACCAGCGCACACTGTATCGGTAATGCATATGAATTAATTCAGTTAGGTAAGCAAGACATTATTTTTGCTGGCGGCGGCGATGAAATTCACTGGACATCAACATTGTTATTTGACTGTATGGGCGCGCTTTCATCAAAGTATAATGACCAACCAGAAACAGCATCTCGCCCTTATGATGCAAACCGTGATGGTTTTGTTATTTCCGGTGGTGGTGGCATTCTTGTTCTCGAAGAACTGGAACACGCACTAGCGCGTGACGCAAAGATTTATGCTGAAGTAGTAGGTTATGGTGCAACATCAGATGGTGTAGATATGGTTAAACCTTCTGGCGAAGGTGCAGCAAGATGTATGCAACAAGCTATGCAAAATGTTGAAAACAAAATTGATTATATTAATGCACATGCGACCAGTACACCTGCTGGAGATATTGCTGAATTAAATGCGATCAAAGAAGTCTTCCAAAATAAAGATATCCCTGTAGTGAGTGCAACGAAATCTCAAACAGGACATGGCCTCGGTGCAGCAGGAGCAAATGAATCCATCTATAGTTTATTGATGTTAGAAAATGACTTTATTGCTGAATCAATCAACATATCGGACATTGATCCAGGTGCAGAGGGTATGCCTATCGCCACTAAACGAAATGACAACGCCGGACTTAATACTATTATGTCTAATAGTTTTGGTTTTGGTGGTACTAATGCAACATTGGTTTTTCAAAAACCCGATTAACATTATGTTCATTTAATGGAAGCCAAGCTCCTCGCCGTGCTTCTTAGCTGGACTGTAAATCTGTCTAGCTACTCGCATCCTGGAGAAGTGCCTGAAATTATTTTTAAACCTCACACCTTTTTTATCGATGCAGCATGTCAGGGTAATGTTAAATGTGATGCTGTAGCCTGGTATAACAATAAAGGAAGTGTATTTTTGGATAATCGACTTGAAGGCAATACAGATGCATTCACACGTAGCGTCGTCGTACATGAACTTGTACATTATCTCCAAGACTTGAGTGGAAAGTATCCTAAAATGGATTGTGAACTTCATGCCAAACGTGAACGCGAAGCATACTCAGTACAAAAACAATACCTGAATAAAATTGCCGGACGGTTTGTGGCTATGTATACAAAATATACGCCATGCTATGACTATTCGACAACATCTTCAAAATAAGAAACTACAATGATCTGAATTAGAATAGGGATAAATTAAACGTGGATCATAATATATTAATATCTATTGCAAGCATTGGCATACTTGGCATTGGCTGCCAGTGGCTCGCATGGTGGGCACGACTACCAGCAATTCTTTTTTTATTAATAGCCGGAATTGTTGTTGGCCCTGTCTTTGAGTATTTTAATCTAAGCTATCTTGATCCTGACGCTTTATTTGGTCAGCTACTTTTTCCTATTGTTTCCTTATCTGTTGCAGTCATTCTTTTTGAAGGAAGTTTAACCCTTAAGTTTGAAGATATTAAAGGTCATGGGAAGACCGTAAGAAATTTAATTTCAATTGGCGCGATTCTTACTTGGCTTATCATAGCCTACAGTACACATTACTTAATAAATTTTCCTTTCGAGCTTGCATTTCTTTTTGGAGCAGTAGTAATTGTTACTGGTCCGACTGTCATCATTCCTATGTTAAGAACTGTTCGTCCTAATGCCAAAATTACGAATGTACTGCGTTGGGAAGGCATCACTATTGATCCTCTTGGTGCTTTACTCGCCGTTTTGGTTTTTGATTTTATTATTTCAGGTCAACAAAATAATGCTTTAGGTACAATTGTAATTACCTTTGGAAAAATAATATTAACCGGTTTCTCTATCGGCTTTATTAATGGTTGGTTTTTAGGTGAATTATTACGTAAACAACTCGTACCTCAATACTTGCGTAATGTTATTACGTTAATTACGGTATCTGCCGTTTATGTTTTATCTGACACGATTGAACTTGAATCCGGTTTACTCGCTGTTACGGTCATGGGTATGACTATGGCAAACATGAAAGAAATGGATATCAATGACATACTCGATTTTAAAGAGAGTTTAAGCCTGTTATTAATATCAGGCCTTTTTATTATTCTTGCAGCACGAATTGAATTTTACCAATTTATTCAAATTGGCTGGCCAGCTTTAGGTATCCTTGCTATCACAATGTTAGTCGCAAGACCTATTTCTGTATTCGTTTCTTCATTCGGCTCAGACTTATCATTTAATGAAAAGCTGATGATTTCCTGGATAGGCCCACGAGGAATCGTTGCCGCAGCAGTATCCGCCTTATTCGCATTACGCCTTGAAAATGCAGGTTATGTAGAAGCGGCTTTACTTGTTCCTCTTACTTTTCTTATCATCATTGGTACTGTCGTCATACAAAGTGCAACGGCAAGTTATATTGCTATTTTATTAAAAGTACGTGAACCCTCACCAACAGGAATATTAATTATCGGTGCAGGTAATGTTGCACGCGCAATTGGCAAAGAACTTCAAGCTCAAGGTTTCAAAATTGTGCTAACTGATAGCACATGGGAAAATACCAGCCTGGCTCGTATGGAAGGTTTAGAAACTTATTACGGCAATCCTATCTCAGAACATGCTGACAGAAATCTCAACTTACTTGGATTAGGAAAAGTACTGGCTATGTCTGGAAGAGGCAGCCTCGATACCTTGGCCTGTTTAAGATTTAAATCTGAATTTGGTGTAAACAACGTTTACGAATTAAAAACCACTCGTGAAAAACATATTTCGGATAAACACATTATTTCTACCCGACATCGGGGTTATGAACTTTTCGGTGAAGATTATGATTATGGTAATTTGGCCTATCGTTTGAGAAACGGAGCTGAATTAAAAAGCACTCAACTAAGTGATGAATTTACCTTTGAACAATATCTAAAAGAATACGGCGAACGCGTTATCCCTATGTTTGCTATAGATAATAAGCAGCGATTACAAATTTTTGTATCAAATGGAACGATGAAACCTGAATCAGGATGGATAATCACCGGAATGATTCAAGCCAAACCAGCATAAATAATACGTATTCAAAACCTTGAATAGCCTAGATTACTGTGACAACTGTCACAAAATAACGACAGTTACAGTATATCTACATAAAACTGTGAACCTCGTCACAGCCAACTTTCAATCTCTACACTAGACTTATAATCACTAGCTTAAATAAATTTATCCTCCTTATAGATGATTGTGAGCAAAGTCTGGGGATACACATAACCTTCCTCCCCCATGTGAGTTATGTGTCTCCAGGCTTTTTTTATGCCTGTAATATTTAGTTCAAAAGTAAGTAACGAATATATAGACAAAAACACTGAATGCGATAGCAAACCCTACCGCTAATGGCAGATAAAAATTATTTTTTTTCTCTTTCGTCTCACGACTATTAGACTTTTTATTATAACTGCTGGCAGCTAAACGCCATTGCGTTTGAGTAGACACACTTGGATCTTCCAACATAGCACGCCATTCCTGCACGGATTGAGGTCTTTCCTTATGGTTACTTCTTAAAGAATGTTCAATTGCTCTTAATAAGAAAGTTGAAAACCGCTTACTGTGTTTATCTAACTCATTCCAAATTTCATCAATCGCTTGCTCACCAGTATGTCTATTCCGAAATGTGGAATCCATCGGTGGTTCACCAGTTATCGCTTTATAACACGTTGCTCCTAAGGAATAGATATCCGTCCAGGGTCCCTGCATATCACTTCTGGCATAATACTGCTCAAAAGGTGCATAACCGGGCGTAACAACCTTGGTTAACGTCATTGTCTCTTCACCTATTGCCTGTCGTGCCGATCCAAAATCCAATAAAATAGCTGTGCCATCCTCACGAATAAATATATTTCCTGGCTTGATGTCTCTGTGAATAAATCTAGCTTCATGCAGTACTTCCAAGCCATCAATCAGGCCGAGCAACAAACCCATTAGTTCTTCTTCACTAGGTTGCCCATCTCGAAGCAGCTTTTCATGGAAACTTATTCCATGTTCATAACTCATCACCATGTAAGCTGTATTATTTTCTTCAAATACTGAATAAACACGGACAATATTATTGTGGTTGAATTTTGAAAGTGTTCGAGCTTCTCGTATGAAACGCTCCATGCCCCATACCAGTTTTTCACTCATCTCCTTTGTAAGCGTCTGGAGAGTATAATCATTACCACGCCCAGCAATATCACGAGGCATAAATTCCTTTATAGCTACTTCTCGCTCAAGGTTATTATCTTGCGCTAAATAGGTAATACCAAAACCACCTTGTCCAAGCACACCTTTTATGGTGTAACACTGCAATTCATAACCGGCGGGTAAAGCTTTAGGTTCAATCTTTGAAGGTCTTTCAGACATTATGGATTTAACAATTATTGATTATGTATAGCAAGGCTAGAAGTTGTGTAACAAAGAGTATTTTTAGGTGGGAAATACGATAGATGCCCGAGATAAATTCTCGGGCACAAAATTGATTAGCACGCTTAATTATGTAGAATCACATGCTTTGAGAGCACGATATGCCTTGCTTCCTTTATCTACTGTCGCACCTGACTCAGAACCATCCGTAAATATCGTAGCATTATCTTCATCACGATACTTATGACCTTCTTCCCAATGCTTCACATCAGCATAAAATTCAAGCGCAGATCGCATAATCCTGTTTTGTTTTTCCAGTTTTTCAATTTGTTCCGCTTGCCCACTATCAGATTTACTACCAAATATCATGGAAACTCCTCCATAAAGCTCTATTCAAAGATACTAGCATTATTATATCGTTTTTCAATAATGATACTTTTTATTATATTCCGCTAATCATTATTCTGATTTTCTTCCTCACAATGTATCTCATAAATACATAAATTTATATCTTCTTCTTTACAAACATATTCACCATTTTCTGACATTTTCCAGTTAGATGACTCTTTCTGAACACGACAATTTGTTCCTATGGGTTTTCCATCAAGACGAAGTAAATTATTCTCACCTGAATAATGGCAAGCTATAAACTCACCTTTCTTTTTAATTCTGACTGAATACAACTTTTTTACTGAAAGTACATCTTCTAATGAGCGCCTCTCATCAATAGTCCATTCATAATCACGAGAAATGTTGCGTTCTTTTATTATCTGAACTGAAGGGCATTGATCAGCGAACACTAAATTTGAATATATAAAAAAACTAAATAAGCAGATAAAATTGTATTTTTTTTTGAACGGGTTCATTCTTAAAAAAAGTATTCCTTGCGACCATATAAGGCCAAATATTATGCATGATAAACTTCAAGAAAAAATCATCTCACTAAAAAAAGAATTAGATCAGCTCTCAATAAATGATAGCTCTGCTAAAGAACATATCAATGAGCTAATCGAAGAAATAAATAACCTTAATGATAGCGCTGAGGAAAAAAACTTTGTCATTGGGAAAATAAAATCATCGATTGATAACTTTGAAGCGGAACATCCTAGAGCTACTGCCATTTTGAACGATATTATGGTGACATTAAGCAATATGGGGATTTAACGATAATTCTTTCAATATGACCTAACTTGCCCGACTACAACGCCTTGAATATGTACACGATCGGCTGGATAAATTAAGGGAGCCATTGTTTGATTAGCAGGAATTAATTCTACTCGATCCCCATGCTTTCTGAGTTTCTTCAAGGTTGTTTCACCATTATCAATCAAAGCAACAACTATATCCCCATTATTGGCCGTCTGTGTTTCTCTCACGATCACCAAATCTCGGTCAAGTATTCCAGCATCGATCATAGAATCGCCTTTCACTTCCAGTACATATCGGTCTTCACCTAATAACATATCAGAAAAATTTATTTCTAATTGTTCTGGAATTGCCTCAATCGGCTTACCAGCAGCAATTCGACCTGCAAAAGGTAAAATTAAAAGACGTCGACTCTGCTCCCCTGTTAATCGTAACCCTCGCCAACTACGACCGCTTCGCTGAAGATGCCCTTTATCGATTAATGAGTCTACATATCGATGGACTGTGCCTTTAGATTTAATATCAAGTAGCTGTCCAATTTCGACTAACGTGGGTGCATGGCCATTCTGTGTAATGTACCGTGTAATGCACTGTAAAATTTTCTCTTCCAAACCTGTTAACATACAAAGTTCTCCTTATGTTCTCTTTTTTAGAATAGAGTACTTTAAGAGTACTTTCAAGTTTTTATCAAAAATGTGACATCGTCATGGATATCGATAAGATATATTGAGACTAAGACTTACCTATTTTTAAAATGGAGAATCATTAAAGTATGAAAAAATTCATCATTATTTTCGTCTTAAGCATGACAACGTTATTTTCTTTTTCGAGTTATGCCGATACTGATGTAGCTAAAGCCGTTATCGATAAAGCCATTGAAGGAGGTTTTAGCGAATTGGAAAAACAAGTCATTGAAAAATATTTTAAGGATCTGAAAACCAATACTGAAACAGAGGCGACTGTTTCTAAAGACAAGAAAAAAAAGAAGCGTTTACCTCCAGGCTTAGCTAAAAAGGATAAACTCCCACCAGGTTTAGCTATGCAACTTGAACGAAACGGCACACTACCGCCTGGCTTAGCTAAGCGTGATTTACCTTCAGATCTGAAAACTGAATTGACCGATCCCATCGAAGGACTGGAAAGGACTATCGTAAATCAATCTGTTGTATTGGTTGAAAAAGCAACAGGCCGTATTGTTGATATACTGAAAGATATCGTAACGGGAAATTGATATGTCTTCTGTCGCAGATAAAACTGAAGAAGAATGGCAAACAGAACTATCACCTGAACAGTTCGCTATTTGCCGAAAAAAAGGCACTGAGCGAGCATTCACAGGTAAGTATTATGATTGCAAAGAATCAGGAACTTATCTTTGTAGTTGTTGTGCTAACGAGTTATTTAGCTCTGAAACAAAATACGATTCTGGTTCAGGTTGGCCCAGTTTCTGGGAGCCTAAAGATGAATCAATCAAAACAGAAACCGATAATAGTATCGGGATGAAACGTGTAGAGGTACTTTGTAAAGAATGTGACTCACATCTGGGCCATGTATTTGAAGATGGACCGCAACCAACCGGCTTACGCTACTGTATAAATTCAGTTTCTTTGAAATTAAAGAAAGATTAAATCTAACTAAACTGAAATAATATAAACATTAATATTTAACGGAGAAGAATAATGGCACATCGTGACATGTCTGAAATGACTCGCATCGCTTTCCACAGAAATGACCTTGTTGTTGAACCAACCATTTTCAATGCAGCGACACAAATACTGACAGGATTAATTGCGTCAGATAAATTAAATGCCAGTAATGAAAAAGCAGTCATCAAAAAGGCAATAGAACTTGCATTAGAGTTAGCTGTTCAAACCGATAAAATGATGACTATCGAAGAAAATAAAACAGGTATTGAACGATCAATCGAACTTTAAAGGTATGCTGTTTTAAACCAAGACAACTTTTCGTGTAAAGATACGACTTCACCAATAATAATCATGCTTGGTGACTTAACTTCTCGCTTTTCACGTAAAGTCATGTCATATAAAAATGTTTCATCGTAATTTTTTCCAAATGACGCAATTAGCCCAATTGTTTCAGCTCATCTTAACGACGATTCTATTTCTGTAGCGTCCACGGTAATTTTTGCCCTAGCAACTTACAATTTTTGTGTTTTTCGAGACACTACAGCACCGCCACCAACGACCAAGAGTTCTGTTCTTTTTAATTTTTAAAAAGACTGGAAAGCTTCCCATCTAGCTGATTTTACTTGTTTTTTAATATTCAGGTTAATAACTTTTTAACCACTACCACTATGTAAATGAAAGATTAGAAAGAAACATCAGGTAACAATGATCAGAAAATACAAAAAACATCGTTCCATCATAAAGTTTTCACATTTTTATCCGATATAAACGGTAACGAATGTCTCAACATCGAACACAAATACAGTAATGATTTTAAGGAGAATATTGTGGATCTTGCAACTCTAATCGGCTTTCTGGCGGCAGCCGGCATTATTTTATCCGCAATAGTACTTGGCGGAGATCCAATGATGTTCTTCAATATCCCGTCTCTTCTCGTTGTTGGCGGTGGAACGATTGGCGCCGTTTTAATGCAATTTAGTGTCAGTCAATTTCTTGGTGCTATGAAAGTTGGTATGAAAGCGCTGTTTAATAAACTGTCATCACCTAAAGAATTGATTGAAATCACTATCGACTTAGCAAATACCGCTCGAAAAGGCGGACTACTTGCACTAGAAGAAAAAGATACAGGCAATGACTTCTTTCAAATGGGAATTCAAATGATGGTCGATGGTCATGAACCTGATGTAGTCAGACAAACTATGGTCAGTGATATGAATTTAACTGTTGAACGGCATGAGACCGGACAAAAGATATTTAAAGCAATTGGCGATGTTGCGCCTGCTATGGGCATGATTGGTACTTTAATCGGTTTGGTACAAATGCTCGCCAATATGGAAGATCCAAAAACAATTGGTCCTGCTATGGCTGTAGCTCTTCTCACAACACTTTATGGTGCAGCGATAGCAAATGTATTCGCTTTGCCACTAGCAGAAAAATTAGGACTAAGAAGTAACGAAGAGAAAATGATTAAATCAATGATCATCGATAGTATCTCAGGCATTCAGGAAGGCCGTAACCCACGCGTTATTGAAGGCATGTTAATGACATATCTACCTGTTTCTGATCGAAACTTAGGTGATGGTGATAGTGATGCGGAAGCAGAAGCTGCCTAGTATTTTAATAATGTTAGATGGAAATTCCCTATGAGTGAAGAAGCACCAGCAAAGAAAGAAGAAGGAGGTGGTTCCCCAGCCTGGGTAATGACCTTTGCTGATCTAATGTCATTATTAATGTGCTTTTTTGTATTACTACTTTCATTTTCTAATATGGACTTACAGAAATTTAAACAGATCGCGGGATCAATGAAAAATGCATTTGGTGTACAAAGAGAAATTAAAGTCACGGATTCACCTAAAGGTACAAGCTTTATTGCTCGTGATTTTAGCCCAGGCAAACCTACACCAACACTCATTAATGAAATTAGACAAAATACCATTGATGAAACCAAGCAAACCGTTGAATTTACAGATGCAATGACCGAAGAAGAAAAAAGGGAAAGCATAGACGCAGCCGAAGAGAATGATGGCTCGGGTAGTGAAGCAGTGCAACGCCATCAAAAACAAGAAATTGTTGAAGATTCAGTTATCGAAGAAACAACGGAAACCAAGGTTGATACCGCAAGATTGGCTGAACTAGAAGAAACTGTAGCTGAAATCGATAAAGCAAAAGAAGAAGAAAATAAGAAACAAGAAGAACTCAACGAAAAAACTGTTACTGATGCTTATAAATTACTTAAAACGCTTGAGCCTGAAATTGAACAGGGTTTAGTTGCAATAAAAACACAAGGTAATCGTATATTACTACGCATCAATGAAAATGGTTCCTTTCCATCAGGCTCCTCTATTGTCAAAGGCAGTTTCTTACCCGTGTTAAACAAACTAAGAAAATCACTGAATGATATTGATGGCAAAATTATAGTAGCAGGACACACTGATAATATTCCTATAAAAACGGCTCGTTTTCGTTCTAACTGGGAATTATCATCCTCACGCGCAGTAACAGTTGTTCATGAATTATTAGCACTAGATACCTTGCCTCCTGAGCGTTTCGTTATTGAGGGTCACGGTGATGCTCACCCAATGGTTGATAATGACACGTCAAAAAACCGTGCACTGAATCGTCGTGTTGAACTGATTATTGTGCAAGGCGAAGAAGATGATGAAATCAACTCGATTAATGCCGATACAAACAATCCATTTAAAAGTGGTCTGAACAGTAATGAAAATGCTGAACTAACATCATCAGTAAAAGATATTCTTAATAAAGAAATTAAACCACCGGAACAATCTGAAATAGATGCAGTAAATTTAAAAACGCTTAAGGATCGCTTCGAAAATATAAGAAACAGCTTAAAAGACGAATAAAATAAATGTAACAGGATGAAAACTATGGATGACCGCAGACGATATTTCAGAATTAATGATAAAGTTTCACTCAAATATAGAGTTGTACAAGGTATTGATATTGAAACTGAAGTTAAACGAACTGAACACGAACAAAACAACCTTGTCGAATTAAAAAATGCATTCAATTGTATAGAAGCAAAAATAATGTCGAAGATGGGTCGTATTGAGGAAGTCAGTCCATTAGTTGCAGAGATACTCGGACTTTATGATAAAAAGTTATCATTAATAGAAAGCATGATTATGCATAATGATGACAAGGAAAACTCCATTACAGAAACGCAAAATGTAAACTTAAGTGCTAGTGGTATGTCATTTGAATCGAATACACCGATAAATGACGACGTGAATTTAAAAATGGAATTAGTACTATTCCCGGAATATCAATTCATTCCAGTCTATGCGCGCGTTGTTGATTGCAAGAAAAAGATGGATGACAACCTATATCGCTTTAATGTTGCTGTCGATTTCGTCGGCATATGTGAATCTGATCAGGAAATAATTATGCAACATGTTTTAAGTAAGCAAGCTAAACAAATAAAAACCGAACGCATCCAAACTTCAGAAAACAATAATGAACAAAAAACTGTTGCTAATGGCAACTAGGTTTTAGGAAGTGTAACGCCCGTTTGCCCTTGATACTTTCCTGCACGATCTTTATATGACGTTTCACAAACTTCATCCGACTCAAGAAAGATAACCTGAGCTATACCTTCATTTGCATAAATTTTTGCAGGCAAATTAGTCGTATTTGAAAATTCCAATGTAACGTGCCCTTCCCACTCTGGTTCAAGTGGTGTGACATTAACTATGATGCCACAACGTGCATAAGTTGATTTACCTAAACATATCGTCAATACGTTTCTAGGAATTCTAAAAAACTCAACTGTTCTTGCTAATGCAAATGAATTTGGAGGGATAATACAATGATCGTTTTTAATATCGACAAAACTATCTGTATCAAAATTCTTAGGATCAACCGTAGCTGAATGTACGTTGGTAAATATTTTAAATTCATCTGAACAACGCACATCATAGCCGTAACTGGATGTGCCATATGAGATTAATCGCTCATCACCTTTTGTTTTTATTTGACCTGACTCAAAAGGTTCGATCATGCCTTGTTCTTCCGCCATACGACGAATCCATTTATCACTCTTAACGCTCATTAAAATTATTCTCTCTTAATTATTTTCAATAACTATTTTTGGAAATTTACTACTATAATCTTTCGATTGCTGCGCAAGCTTAGCTGCCGTACGACGAGCAATATCACGATAATTCATTGTTATCTCAGAATCAGGTTCCATTGCCACCGTTGGTTTACCATTATCAACACCTTCGCGAATTTTAATATCCAGTGGTAACGAGCCAATTAGATCTACACCATATTGCTTTGCCATTTGTTCTCCGCCACCACTTCCGAATATATGCTCTTCATGGCCACACTCACTACAAATATGTGTGCTCATATTTTCAATAATACCCAAAACTGGCACATTTACTTTTTCAAACATCTTTAATGCTTTCTTTGCATCTAACAAAGCAATGTCCTGTGGTGTAGTCACAATCACGGCGCCACTCACTGGAATTTTTTGACATAAGGTCAATTGAATATCACCGGTTCCTGGTGGCAGATCGATAATTAAATAATCAAGATCTTTCCAGTTTGTTTCATTTAATAATTGTTCCAACGCACCAGTCACCATAGGGCCACGCCAAATCATCGGGGTGTCTTCTTCAATCAAATAACCAATCGACATCGATTGCACACCGTAACTTACTTTGGGTTCTACCGTTTTTCCATCTACGGAGTCAGGCTTACCTTGTAGTCCCAACATTCTCGGTTGGCTTGGCCCATAAATATCAGCGTCCAATATTCCCACTGTTGCGCCTTCAGCTTGTAATGCTAAAGCTAAATTTATTGAAGTTGTCGATTTGCCAACACCTCCCTTACCTGAAGCAACCGCAATCGTATTTTTCACATTGGCTAATAAAGACACGCCTTTTTGCACAGAATGAGAAACTATTTTGCTAGATATATCTATATTACAGTCAGATAATCCTTGCTCATTCATTGCAGCGTTAATTGAATTGGTTAATTCTTGTTTTGAACCTTCGATCGGATAAGAAAATTCAAGACTAATAGACACGGCATCGCCATCAATACTGATATCTTTAACGGCTTTAGCACTAATTAAATCTTGCTCAATATTAGGATCTTTGATTCCGGAGAGTGTCTTTTCTACTTGTTCACGACTGACTGCCGACATTTATTTACAACCTGAAATATGAATTGGACGCGTATTCTACATTATTTATCGACTTCTCTTCACGCTGCTATTGAATAATGCTACTTTAGCGCCCCACAATCTGTAGCCTTACAATAACGATGCAAGATAAACAACGCCAAATTCTAGTAACTAATGCCCTGCCTTATGCTAATGGCCCACTGCATATTGGCCATTTGGTGGGTTATATTCAGGCCGATATCTGGGTACGATTCCAAAAGATGCTGGGTAATGAATGCCATTATGTCTGCGCGGATGATACGCATGGCACGCCTATCATGCTACGAGCCCAGAAAGAAGGTATTACGCCTGAAGCATTAATCGAAAACATGGCCAAAGAACATCAGGCTGATTTCGCCGAGTTTGCAGTCACTTTTGATAATTATCACAGCACACATTCTCCTGAAAATCAGGAATTGGCGAATACTATTTATGAAGCGCTGGATAATAGCGGTCACATTAATAAGCGAATAATAAAACAAGCTTACGACCCTGAAAAAGAAATGTTTCTTCCGGATCGCTTTATTCGAGGCGAATGCCCTAAATGTGGAACAGCTGACCAATATGGCGACAGTTGTGAATCTTGTGGCGCAACCTATAGCCCGACTGATTTAAAGAATCCGGTTTCTGCAGTATCCGGTGCCACACCAATAGAAAAAGAATCTGAACATTACTTTTTTAAACTTGGCGACTTTGAAGAATTATTACATCAGTGGACTCGCGCCGGACATCTACAAGCGGAAGTCACGAATAAACTAGATGAATGGTTTGAAGCAGGTTTACAAGAATGGGATATCTCTCGTGACGCGCCCTACTTCGGTTTTGAAATTCCCAATGCACCCGGTAAATATTTTTATGTTTGGCTGGATGCACCGATGGGTTATCTCGCCAGTTTTAAAAACCTCTGTGATAAAACCGATTTAAATTTTGATGAGTGGTGTAAAGCCGGTAGTGATAAAGAAATGATTCATTTTATCGGTAAAGACATCATATATTTTCACGCCTTATTTTGGCCTGCTGTTTTAGAAGGCAGTGGTTTTCGCACACCTTCCGCAGTTTACGCGAATGGTTTTCTCACAGTCGATGGACAAAAAATGTCTAAGTCGCGTGGTACGTTTATTAAAGCACGCACTTATTTAAATCATTTAAAACCCGAATATTTACGTTATTACTTCTCTGCTAAATTAGGATCGGGTGTCGATGACATTGATCTTAATCTTGAAGATTTTAGTGCCAGAGTCAATTCTGATCTCGTTGGTAAAGTCGTCAATATTGCTAGCCGTTGTTCTGGTTTTATTAAAAAACGATTTGATGGTGAATTATCAGAAAGCATACACGATCCGAAATTATATAAAGAACTTGTCGATGCAAAAGACAGTATTGCCGATGCCTATGATAATCGTGAATTTTCCAAAGCCATGCGCGACATTATGGCCTTGGCAGACAAAGTAAATCAGTACATTGATGATCACAAACCGTGGGTTATTGCCAAAGAAGAAAATAAAGATGACGAATTACAAGCTATATGTTCAATGGGCATTAATTGCTTTCGTTTATTAATACTTTATTTAAAACCGGTATTACCCGTTATAGCTGAAAAAACCGAAGCATTTCTTAATATAGAAGCAATGCAATGGAATGATGCAGATAAAGCATTAACTAATCATAAAATTAATAAATTCAAACCGTTAATGACACGTATTGAAAAAGAGAGTATCGAAGCCATGATTGAAGACAGTAAAGAAGATCTTGAAGCAACATCTAATGAACCTGTTATAACAGGGCGGCTTGCAGATAACCCGATTGCAGATGAAATCAGCTTTGATGATTTTATGAAAGTTGATTTACGCATCGCAAAAATAGTCAAAGCAGAACATATTGAAGGTGCCGATAAATTACTGCAATTAACGCTCGATATTGGTGGTGAAACGCGCAATGTTTTTGCCGGTATTAAATCCGCTTATGCACCCGAAGATCTGGAAGGCAAGCTAACTGTCATGGTGGCAAATCTTGCTCCGAGAAAAATGCGCTTTGGTTTATCAGAAGGAATGGTTCTGGCAGCAGGCCCTGGTGGAAAAGATTTATTTATATTGCATCCGGAAGATGGCGCAGAGCCGGGAATGAAAGTGAAATAGTTATCTAATGGTATTAGACTAGTCGTTAATGATCGACCTATTCTTACTACTATTTAATATCGCGATAATTAATAATCTGGCGCTGACTTATCTCGTCGGCGTTGATCTACAAGTTGCTGCTAGTCAACGTATGAACAATGCATGGTTAACTGGCCTAGCAACAATCTACTGTTTATGTCTCTGTGTACCTGGTAGCTATTTAATCAATCAGCTCATTATTACTCCGTTTCAACTTCAGTATATTGATTTATTGCTCTACGTGATGATGATTCTGCTTGTTATATTAGGATCTAAAAACATTGTGCACCGCCTTTTTCCATTACTAATTGAAAGAGTTGATTCAGTCACACCTGTACTGTTAGTAAACTCTATTTTATTAGCGGTGATTCTATTACAAGAATCACAAATCAATTCTTTCTTTAGCTCCTTTCTATTTGGATTGGCAACCGGACTAGGTTTTTTATTTTTGTTACTAGTAGTGACTTGCTTACGAGAGCGAGTAGACAATAATAATGTTCCAGAACCCTTCCGTGGTATTCCAATATTATTAATTTCAATGGGAATGCTCTCAATGGGGCTAATGGGATTGGCAGGGTTATACCCGTGATACCTAAAAATGCCTATTCATAGCACATCCGTTTTCATCCAGCGCCGCGTTGCTCCTCTTTGCAGGGAGCGACCATGCGCATCGTCGCGCCTTGCTCTGAATGAAAACGAACGCACTCTAAAACACGCATTTTCAAGCATCACGGGTATATAATGTCATTATCATTTTTTGTTGCTCTATTAATAATCTGTTTTCTTGCAATGACAATTGCATCTCTTTCTTCACACGATGACAGTGTGATAGATCAACAAACACATCTTAATAAAATAGAAAAAATAGATAGTTTGTTACCTCAGACACAATGTGGTGATTGTGGTTTCAACGGTTGTTTACCTTATGCTGAAGCATTAGCGAAAAATGAAACCGAGATTAATAGATGTTTGCCCGGTGGTAATGAAACGATAAAAGAATTAGCGAAGTTATTAAATAAAGAAGTTCTTTCTTTATATAAGGATGCTAAAGATTCAAACTTAATCGCATTCATTGATGAAGCAACCTGTATTGGTTGCGTAAAATGTATAACCGCCTGTCCTGTAGATGCCATTATCGGCGCACCGAAACAGATGCACAGTATTATTAATCAATACTGTACCGGTTGTGAGTTATGTATTGCGCCTTGTCCCGTCGATTGCATTAGTATGGTTGCCGCGAGATAAGCAATGGGATCTAAAAATAAATCGATTAGTTCGCCGCATACACATTCTGTAACCTCGGTTAACACCATCATGCATCAGGTATTAATTGCACTCATACCAGGTATAGCCTTAAGCACAATCTATTTTGGAATTGGAATACTGATCAATTGTATTCTTGCCAGCCTCTTTGCTTTGATATGCGAAGCATTAACTTTAAAATTAAAACAACATGAAATATCACCTGCATTAAAAGATGGGACAGCTGTTATTACCGCACTCCTTTTTGCTTTAACTATTTCACCTTATACATCATGGTGGGTCACGTTTATTGGGATTGCATTTGCAATTATCGTAGCCAAACATCTTTTTGGTGGATTAGGAAAGAATCCGTTCAATCCAGCAATGGCAGGCTATATTTTTGTTTTACTATGCTTCCCAGTCAAAATGGCTTACTGGCCTGATCTTAGTGGTTCAAGTGAAACAGAACTCACACTATGGCAAAACATAAACATCGTTTTTTCTGGCTTGCCTCTAGGCCAAGAATTAGATGCTATAACCGGTGCAACACCTCTAACCAACATGAAACTTGAACTAGGTCTAATGACCATGGTTTCAGAAATAGAAACGAATCCACTTTATGGTTCAATAGGAGGCAAAGGATGGGAGTGGATAGCAGCCGCTTATCTTGCTGGCGGATTATGGCTAATAAAAAATAAAATTATTCGTTGGCAAATACCTATAACAGTTCTTGGAACGATATTCATGGTTAGTTTAATGTTTAATTTTATTGATACTGATATATATCCTTCTGCTTTATATAATTTGTTCACAGGCGGCACGATGCTATGTGCTTTTTTCATCGCGACTGATCCAGCAAGTTCATCGACAACACCAAAAGGTAAAATAATTTACGCTGCTGGAATTGGATTATTGATCTACATAATTCGAACCTGGGGTGGTTATCCAGATGGAATTGCATTCGCGATCTTAATTATGAATGCACTTGTGCCTTTAATTGATTACTACACTCGACCCAAAGTATTGGGAGAGAAGTGAGTTTAATGAACAAACAAAAACTCAAGTCAATACTCCCTTTAACGATAACCAGTATTTTTTGTTTTATCGTAATTACCATCGTGCATCATTTTACTAAAGAAAAAATTGAATTTAATAGAGAACAAGCTGCACTTGCAGTCATAAGTGAAGTACTTCCTATTAAATATGACAATAATCTATTTCAAGATAAACTTGATATTGATGTACCTACTTATCTAAACAATACAAATAAGTTATCTATCTATAGAGCAAGATTAAATAAGCAACCAGTGGCGGTTAGCTTAATGCCTGTAATGACCAAAGGCTATAATGGCAACATAAGCCTAATTATTGGTATAAGCTATGAGGGAAAGCTGACAGGCGTAAAAATACTTAAACATAACGAGACCGAAGGCTTTGGCAACCAAGCACATCAAGATAAATCAGACTGGCTAATAGGTTTTAATGATCAATCACTTGAATCATCAAAAAAGAATTGGGCAATAAAAAAAGATGAGGGTGAATTTGATCAATTAAGCGGCGCTACCATTACCTCTAGAAGCATTATTAATATACTATACAAAACACTCGAATATTACTCAGAGCATCGTGATAAATTTTATGTCAATAACTAACACCCAAAAGAAATTCCTCCGCCAAGCAGCTCATCATTTAAAACCTGTTGTCTGGGCTGGCAAAAATGGAATAAGTAAAAGCTTAATTACCGAAATTGAACAAGCGCTTGAAATTCATGAATTAATAAAAATAAAATGTCAGCTAGGCGAACGCGAAGAACGTGATGCAGGAATTGAAGATATCTGTAAAAAAACAGGTGCTGATAATGTGCAACGAGTTGGCAATATCGTCACAATTTATAAAAAGAATCCTAAAAAACCGGTAATCAAACTACCTGCTTAAGTACATACCCGTGATACTAACGTCTTGTTGGCTTTTTACGTCGTCCTGACTTAGCCCGATTTTTATTGTAATTCACCGTACGAGTATTTTCTGAGGCAGGAACGAGTTGATTTTCACCATCGCCAATTAATTCAGGTTTATTCATCTCTTTTAAAGCAGCGCGTATCACGTCCCAGTTTTTTGGGTCATGATATCGAAGGAATGCTTTTTGTAGTCGTCGCTGATCCAGTTCTTTTGGTATAAAGACTTTTTCACTTTTATACCTCACTTTTTTCAATGGGTTTTTTTCAGAATGATACATGGCAGTTGCCATTGCCATTGGTGAGGGATAAAACGTTTGTACTTGATCCAGCTTGAAGTCATTCTTTTTTAACCACATTGCAAGATTCAACATGTCTTCATTTTCTGATCCGGGATGCGCTGCTATAAAATAAGGAATCAAATATTGTTTTTTATCGGCTTCTTTTGAAAAGCGTTCAAACATGCGCTTAAATTCATCGTAAGCTCCCATGCCCGGCTTCATCATTTTACTTAACGGACCAGCTTCACTATGTTCCGGTGCGATTTTTAGATAGCCACCAACATGATGCGTCACCAATTCTTTTACATACTCTGGATCTTTAACGGCTAAATCGTAACGTAGTCCAGATGCAACCATGACACGTTTAATCCCTTTTATTTTTCTGGCCTTACGATATAGGGAAGTTGTTTCACTATGATCGGTTTTTAGATTTTTACAAACTGTGGGATAGACACAAGAAAGTCGACGACAACTTGCTTGAATATCATCATCCTTGCAATTCAAATGAAACATATTCGCCGTTGGGCCACCAAGATCAGAAATAGTACCGGTAAAGCCGGGTACTTTATCGCGAATATCTTCGATTTCTTTTAGTACAGATTCTTGAGAACGACTCTGAATAATGCGGCCTTCATGTTCGGTAATAGAACAAAATGTGCATCCACCAAAACAGCCACGCATGATGTTCACAGAAAACCGAATCATGTCATACGATGGGATTTTAGCGTCACCGTACTTTGGATGTGGTTTACGTTGATACGGGAAAGCAAACACCGCATCCATTTCTTCTGTCGTTAACGGTATTGGTGGTAAATTAATTAATACATCTTTCGTGCCATGCCGCTGCATAAGCGGCCTAGCATTGTAAGGATTAGATTCCAGGTGCAAAATACGCGAAGTATGTGCATACAAGGCTGAATCATTTCGCACTTTTTCAAATGAAGGCAAACGTATATAAGTTTTTTCAAAATCCAGTTTTTGTTTACTCGCCAACGGCATCGGAACAATTTTTATTTCCTTAACTTCTTCTGCTTTTTTCTTACCGGCTTCATTTTTTGAAGCACAGTCTTCATTCGTTGTTGGATTATGATCGTAGTCGTAAGGATTTTTATTCGACGCTGCTTCTTTCGGCCACATACTTGGCCAATCGATTCGACTAGAATCTATTTCAGTCCAATCGTCAGGCATGTGTTCGCGTATTATTGCCGTGCCGCGAATATTACCAAGCTCATTAATCTTAATGCCTCGAGAAATTTTGTGGGTCAGTTCAACAATGGCACGTTCGGCATTACCAAATAATAGAATATCTGCGGCAGAATCTATCAATACAGACTTTCTGACTTTATCGCTCCAGTAATCATAATGTGCAATCCGTCGTAAACTAGCTTCAATGCCACCAATAATAATCGGCGTATCTTTATAAGCTTCCTTGCATCGTTGGCTATAAACAATCACTGAACGATCCGGACGCTTACCCGCTTCGCCATCGGGTGTATAAGCATCATTACTACGTAAACGTAAATCAGCGGTATATCGATTAATCAATGAGTCCATATTCCCTGCTGTTACACCAAAATAAAGATTCGGTTCACCTAGCTGCATGAAGTCATCAGTATTTTGCCAATCGGGTTGAGAAATAATACCAACACGAAAACCCTGTGATTCGAGTAATCGCCCCATCACCGCCATACCAAAACTAGGATGATCAATATAAGCATCACCAGTAACCAAAATGATGTCACAACTATCCCAACCCAACGCATCCATTTCCGCACGCGACATTGGCAAATACTCAGACGTGCCAAAACATTCAGCCCAGTAGGTTGGATAAGAATAAAGATTAGGCGCTTGGGCTCTCATGATTGGATCAGTAAATACCTAAAAATGGATAGAAATAAAACTGTAGCTTAATTGTACTTGGTGCGCACTATGGACGAGATATAAACAGAAGTAAAAACCTATTCAGTTAGGATATGTCGAACATCCCCAAAACTTAGTGTCTACGTTTCGTTCATTCTCTTTGTTTTATTTACCAAATATTCATCCTTCCATTTTCTTTTCTTTAATCTTTTAGGATATATAATTTCAGAAATTTAATTCTGCTTTCTTATATCAAATGAGCTATATAATGAAATGGTTTTGACCATAAACGGTAATTAATTTAATTACTATTTGGTAGATA
>JAJFKK010000166.1 GCA_021773245.1 Gammaproteobacteria bacterium
CCCTTTTTTTTGTTTGGCTCCCCGGGACAGGCTCGAACTGCCGACCTAGTGATTAACAGTCACCCGCTCTACCGACTGAGCTACCGGGGAATATTCGAGAACGCGTATACTACTGATGGCGGTTCATATGGTCAACTACCATTATCAATCTAACTTTCTACAGCTGTTTTAATTCTTTCCATACTCTTTTCAAGGTTTTCCATACTGGTTGCAAATGAGATCCGCATACAGCCAGGTGCTCCAAATGCTGATCCCGGCACCATGGCAACTTCTGCTTTTTCTAAGAAAAATTCTGCCAATTCAATATCATTGCTAATTCCATCCAGTTTCTCTATCAGTCCATTCATGTCAGGGAAGCTATAAAAGGTCCCTTCAGAAGCAATACAACTAATTCCATCAATCTGCTCTAACGATTTCAGTACAAAGTCATGTCGTTCTTTAAAAATAACAGTACTCTCTTTAATATAAGTTTGGTCTCCATCTAAAGCGGCGACAGCAGCAGCTTGTGCCATTGAACTGGCATTAGATGTACTTTGAGACTGTATTTTTTTCATCCCTTTAATAATTGCTTCCGGACCACCGACGTAACCAATACGCCAGCCTGTCATCGAATACGCTTTTGAAACACCATTAACAACGATAGTACGGTCATATAAATCAGGGCAAGCATTGACGATATTGATAAATTTATCTTGGCCCCAAAGGATGTGTTCATAAATATCATCTGTAACGATAAGAACATCAGGGTGTTTAAGTAATACTTCACCTAAAGCCGCTAATTCACTTTCAGAATAACTAACACCTGTTGGGTTTGATGGGCTATTAAAAACGACCATACGAGTCTTGCTGGTTATTGCGTCCTGTAACTTATCAGGTGTAATTTTGAAGTGTTCAGCAATCGTTGTTTCTAATACAACAGGTTTTGCCCCAGCTAATAACGCCATATCTGGATAAGAAACCCAAAATGGGGCAGGGATGATGATTTCATCACCGTCATTCAACGTTGCCTGGAATAAGTTATAAAGACTGTGCTTTGCGCCACAAGAAACCAATATTTGATTCTTGTTGTATTCGAGGTTATTTTCTCGTTTAAACTTATTAATAATTGCCGTTTTTAAATCAACAGTTCCATCAACAGCGGTATATTTTGTTTGACCCTTTTTCAGAGCTTCAATCGCTGCGTCTTTGATATGTTCTGGCGTATCGAAATCTGGTTCACCTGCACCAAGACCAATAATGTCTTTGCCTTCTGCTCGCAATTCAGCGGCACGTGCGGTGACGGCAAGCGTAGGTGAAGGTTTAATACTTTGTGCACGATGCGATAATGAGATGTCCAACGTTGTCTCCTGATTAAAAATAGCTTGATTCAAATGGCGTGTAATATACTCGAAAGACTTTATATACAAAATAGATAAAATGAAAGAATTTGAATTAATTTCAGACTATGTTCCAGCGGGAGACCAACCTGTTGCAATAAAAGGTCTGATAGAAGGCCTAACAGATGGCTTAGCCTATCAAACCCTACTGGGTGTTACCGGTTCGGGTAAGACATTTACCGTTGCTAATGTAATACAAGAGCAGAAACGACCGACAATGATTTTAGCGCCAAATAAGACCTTGGCGGCACAGCTATATGGCGAAATGCGTGAGTTTTTTCCAAATAATGCTGTGGAGTATTTCGTTTCTTATTACGATTATTTCCAACCAGAAGCCTACGTGCCAACTACAGATACTTATATTGAAAAAGATGCTTCTATTAATGAGCATATTGAGCAAATGCGCCTATCAGCGACAAAGGCAATTCTTGAACGTAGAGATACAATTGTTGTTGCGACTGTTTCAGCTATTTATGGCTTAGGTGATCCGGACAGATATTTGAAGATGATTCTTCACCTGACCCGTGGTGATTTAATAGATCAGAGAAAGTTGTTACGTCGCTTGACTGAACTTCAATACACTCGAAACGATATTGAACTTCATCGCGGAACCTTTCGTGTCAGGGGAGATGTGGTTGATATTTTCCCTGCGGAATCAGAACACGAGGCAATACGTGTTGAGTTGTTTGATGAAGAGATTGAATCGATTAGCCAATTCGATCCTTTAACAGGGGAAGTGTTTCGTAAGCTTCCACGCGTTACTATTCATCCCAAGTCACATTACGTAACAGGACGACAAATTCTACTTGATGCGGTTGAAAAAATTAAAGTTGAATTAAAAGAACGTATAGAACAACTTGAATCATTAAACAAATTAGTTGAAGCGCAACGAATAGAACAAAGAACTCGCTTTGACATCGAAATGATTAACGAGATTGGCTATTGCTCTGGTATAGAGAATTACTCTCGTTACCTTTCCGGACGTGCGGCTGGCGAGCCACCACCAACCTTATTAGATTATTTACCAGGCGATGCACTGGTTATTATTGATGAAAGCCACGTTACAGTACCTCAATTAGGGGCGATGTATAAAGGTGATCGTGCTCGTAAGCAAAATCTGGTTGAGTATGGTTTTAGATTGCCTTCGGCATTGGATAATCGCCCTTTACGTTTTAATGAATTTGAAAAATTAGCACCGCAAATTATTTTTACCTCAGCAACACCAGGTAAATATGAAGGAGAACATTCCGATCAAGTGGTAGAACAGGTAGTCCGACCAACGGGTTTACTTGACCCAGAAATTGAAGTTCGTCCCGTTGCAACGCAAGTGGATGATGTTTTGTCAGAGATTCATAAACGTGTTGCTGTCGATGAAAGAATATTGATAACAACATTGACTAAACGAATGTCTGAAGATTTAACGGATTATTTATCGGAACACGGTGTTCGAGTGAGATATCTGCATTCAGATATTGATACAGTTGAACGCGTTGAAATTATTCGTGATCTTCGTAAAGGTGAATTCGATGTCTTGGTAGGTATTAATTTATTGCGAGAAGGTTTAGATCTGCCGGAAGTTTCACTTGTCGCTATTTTAGATGCAGATAAAGAAGGTTTCTTGAGATCGGGCACAACTTTAATTCAAACTGTAGGCCG
>JAJFKK010000167.1 GCA_021773245.1 Gammaproteobacteria bacterium
CGTGTCTATCGTGAACAAAATGAAATTGGTCTGTTACAAGAAAATGCAAGATTTATGATGGATATACTCAACAAAGATATCCGTAGAGCAGCATTTGTTGGTTGTGTAGACGAAATTACAGATGTGACTAATAACTTAGCTGGTGTTACCGATGTAGATATTTTCAGTTTTAATCAATCGGCAACAGCTGATTTAATGGAAGGCTCTGAGAGTGGTGCTAACTGGCAACCATCCAATAGTACTGAATCAGTAGGCACCATGGTTGCTAACACTGATGGTATAACTGTCAGATATTTAAAATCCACCGGATTACAAGTAACAAACGTAATGGGAAACACGGGTGACAATATAGTTACCGATGGTATTGGTACTCTTGCAGATGGTTCATATGTCGCTATCGGAGATTGCGGTGGCACAGATATATTCCAAATAACTACAGTAGTTGGTGATAATACTGCCGCAACAATAACGCATGGTGGCCTGGGTCGAACTTACGATGATACTGCACGAATATATATATTAGGTAATTACCGCTATTACATTGCAGAAAGTACTACCGGATCCGGTCCTTCACTCTGGAGAACAACTCCTGCCGGCGCTGAAGAATTGATTGAAGGTGTAGAAAGTATGCAAATACTTTACGGAGAAGATACTTCAGCCAATGGAATAGCAAATTCATTTGTTACAGCAGACGTAGTTGCTGACTGGAGCAATGTGCTTAGTGTAAAAATTGCTGTTCTTATGCGCACAGTCGATACAAATGTTACTAATGACGCTGATGCAAATGTTTATAACTTATTAGGTACCAACGTTGGTCCAATAAATGACAACCGTCGTCGTCGAATATTTACATCTACTATCGAAATTAGAAACAAACGAACATGATCATTCTGGTGATAAAAACATATGAATAAAATTACATTAAATCGAATTGACAACCAAAAAGGAGCGGCATTGATTACCGCACTTATCTTTTTGGTCATATTAACTATGTTGGCAATGTCATCTATGAAAACAAACATTCTTGATGAAAAAATGGCCGCCAATACCCAGGAAAAAAACCGTGCCTTTCAAATGGCCGAAACAACATTGACGATTGCACTAAACAATAACTTGGCTTTTAACACTTCAGGCTATAGCGACAGCGTTGCTGATGTAGGAAGTTATGCTGCTGATGCTGATTATGAATCTGAATTTCTAGAAGAAAAAGATGCAGCTTCAGTATTCCAATCAGGTGCAGCCATCACAGGTTCGAGCGGCGGGCAAAAATATAGTTATTTCAATTTGTCTATTACTGCAACTACCGAATCAGGCGCATCATCAACGATTAATGCCGGCGCTTGGCATTTATAAAACAAATTCAAATTTAAATATTTTTATGGAGCACGTCACAATGAATATGATGCACTTACAAAATAGTTCAAAGTTTCAAATGAAGCATTTGACAAAAAAAGTATTTTTTATTGTATCGGTAGCATTTTCTTTTCAATGCATGGCTGCCAACAATGTACAAATAATAGATAAAGGGCAAGATGGAAATACACACTATTACACAGCTGCTTGTCCCAATGGTACTAACGGCAGTGTCGCTGTTCATTTTAACGAGACTACACCTGCCGAAGTATCGCCGGAAGCCCTTGAACTCACTGGCCCAATAGGTATTGGTACTTCATCTAAATCTGTTGTGACTAAAATTTGTGCTTCTGTAGGTTCTGAAAATGAAAAATGCAATAGTTCATGGGATATACAAGCAGCGGCAAAAGCTAGCTGTAAATAAAATAAGAATTATCAAAAAGCGTCTTATTTAATTACTAATTTGAATTTTTATTCAAGAGGATAACAACATGTTAAAACTCTTCTCTAATAGATACAGTTACATACTTATTACCTTTTTACTTACTTTTAGTTCTGGCATCAGCCAGGCAGAAGATACTGAAATATATTTTAGCTCTGGTAGTGCATCAGGAAACTCCAGTAATGCAATCTTACCTAATGTATTACTCATTCTGGATACCTCAGGCAGCATGACGGCATCTGTTTATGATGGCGGCACAAACTTAGGTACACGAATGGAATTAATGAAAGAAGCCATGGTTGATATTATTGACGGCGTTGAAGATGTCAATATGGGTTTAATGCGATTTACCTACAATGATGGTGGCGCAATTGTCTATCCAATCGCACCGATTGATGACCCAGCTGGAGACACTGTATCAGAACCTGACGATTCTAAACGTACACTAGCTTATACAGTCGGTTCATCAAGCGATGATGCTGAACAGGAATTAGCGACTAATACCGTCACTATCAATGATGCAGTCTTGAATATAAATGAACTTACTGCAGGCAATGGCCTTGCAACCGCTCAAATCAATGCTAGCAATAACGATGCTGCACAATGGGGTGGCAATATCTATACAACCTGGAGAATGTATTCTCATAAAAATCTTATTAATGGCCTTCGGTTCACTGGCCTGAATATTCCAGCCGCAGCAACTATAACATCTGCAACACTATTTCTAACGAATCGCTCTGGTATTGATGCTGGAGAAACTGGCAGAGTAACCGGTGAAGAGGTATCAAACTGTGCTGATTACTCTGGCCTAGGCACTAATGGAATCTCCAACAGACGTGCTGCTGCGAATACAGCAGCAAGCTCAACACAAACCTTTGGCGTATTTGATCCTGAATCAATGGATGTCACCAGTGTTGTGCAAGAGCTTTATGCAGCTAATGCAGGTCTTACCGGTAATCCTTTGTGTCTTTTTTATGAAGAACAGGTTGCCTCTAATGCAGATAGCTTTCATAGTTTTGATACTAGTTCCGCAAATGCACCTTATTTAGAGGTGCAATACACCACCGCAGTTACAGCTGCAGATCAAACCACCGGTTTACGTTTTCAAAATGTAGTAGTTCCACAAGGTGCAACCATAACCGATGCAAAACTGATACTCACACCGTATGGCAGTGATGCT
The DNA here is from genome assembly GCA_021773245.1 of Gammaproteobacteria bacterium. Lineage (GTDB taxonomy): Bacteria > Pseudomonadota > Gammaproteobacteria > Eutrophobiales > Eutrophobiaceae > UBA7359. The sequence continues at coordinate 2,976 of JAJFKK010000167.1, forward strand.
ACTACTGGTGAAATTATAGATATCCGAGCAGAAGCTATTGATGACTCAACAACATTTACAACGGGCGCTAGCAATATAAGCACCCGTACAACCACAGGCGCTGTCACGAACTGGACATTGCCAGCAACTACTGATGATTCGCCAATTAGTAGTTGTACCGATGGCACTTGTGCAGGTAGTAGTCTGGCTGCTGTTATACAAGAAATCACTAATAGAGCAGGTTGGTGTGGCGGTAATGATATAAATCTAATTATTCAGAAAAATACCGGAAACAAAGATTTTTATAGTTATGACGGTGATTCTGGTCGTTCTGCTCAATTAGAAATCACTTACGATGCAACAGGTACGCTTGGTTGTGTGGTCGATACTGATACTGCACAAATTGCTACAGGTAATGATGATGCAGAAAACACCACTCGTAGCAGTAGTGATTTAGACTTTGAACCTGGAGTTAATGTCGGCCTGCGTTTTCAAGATATGAATGTACCGCAAGGTGCCACTATTTTATCAGCAACGATCTCTATTACTGCATACACTAATGATTCTGGCTCAGACACGGACATTACCATCTATGGTGAAGATGAAGACAATACTGATAGCTATGGTAATGTCAGCACTCGGACTAAGACGAGCGCTTCAGTTCTGTATGAACCACCTAGTTGGACTACAAATACGGTCTATACAACACCCGATTTAAAAACGATTGTTCAGGAAATTGTCGACCGTGGTGGCTGGGTTGACGGTAATGACATGGCCTTTATTATGGAAACAACCGGTTCAAATAGACGTGGTCGAACCTATAATGATAATCCAACAAAAGCCGCTAGATTAAGCATCACCTATCAATCAACAGGCGGCTTTAGTCCTGTTAAAACAGTACGTGAGAAACTCATTGAATTAGTCGGTGAGTTACCAACCTCTGACTGGACACCAATTACAGAAGTACTTTATGAAGCAGCGCATTACTGGCGCGGCGATAGTGTGGTCTATGGCAAGAGTCGGGACGGCTTAAGTGCGACACGTCTGAGTCATCCTGGAAGTTACTGTGAAGGTGATAATGATTGCGGTGGAGCTAATACAGGCAGCTATCCTCCTTATGGTGTATATGAAGCCGCAGGATGTACGGATGCTAATCTGGATGCTTCTGCTTGCTCAACCCGTTCCATTCAGGGCTCACCAGATTATCTAACACCGTTTACATCAGAATTAAGCTGTGCTTCTAACTATCAAATATTGTTAACTGATGGTGAAGCTAACTCGGCTAATATGGAATCCACGATTGAAAGTGAATTCTCTGGTATCAGTTGTCGCTCTCAGGATTCCAATGGAGATTCTCTTTCTACCAGTGAAAGGTGCTCTATTGATTTGGCTGAATACCTTTTTGAAGAAGATCAATCAACGGTGCTTGATAATGATCAAACTGTTACTACCTATACTGTCGGTTTTAATATCAGCAACCAATAT
>JAJFKK010000168.1 GCA_021773245.1 Gammaproteobacteria bacterium
TTAAATTATCATCTTTATTATTCGTATTAATTTTGTTCACAGGAACAATTGTCCAAGCTGAAGTTGTTATTAGCAGTCCTGATACACGAGTGAGTTTACTTGAACTATACACTTCTGAAGGATGTAGTAGTTGTCCCCCTGCTGATAGATGGATAAGTAAACTTAAATCACATCCCGGTTTATGGACAAGCTTAATACCCGTTGCATTCCATGTTGATTACTGGAATTACATAGGTTGGGCAGATCGATTTTCTTCACCTGAGTATTCGGCAAGACAAAGACGTTATGCAAGAACGAAAAATCTGAAAACAGTTTATACGCCTGGATTTTTGTTAAATGGAGAAGAATGGCGTTCTTTTTTTGGATTAAGAAAATTGAGTGTTGATGAAGATAAAAATGCTGGACAACTGAAATTAAAAATTAATGACATGGAAATAAAAGCTGAATATTTACCAACTGAAAAAATTAATGATGAATCACTCGTGTTAAATATTGCTGTACTAGGTTTTGATATAAAGACGGATGTACGTTCAGGTGAAAACCGCAATAAAGAACTCAAACATGATTTTACGGTGCTAGGTTATAAAACGATTCCTCTATATAAAAATGAATCTACTTATGAAGTTATGACTGAATTACCAGACATAGTTGAAACGGCACCAAGAATGGCGATATCAGCATGGATAAATAAAGAGAACAATATGACGCCGTTGCAAGCAGCTGGTGGTTGGTTAGGTAATTAATATCTAATAGTCGCTATCGGCCAGAAGCGGACGACCGGGTTAAAAATGACCGATCCATACTAAAAGCGGATTTCTAAGATAGAAGTGTTCATAAGTGACGTGCTAATCACATCATATAAATTGCCAGATGAAGTTATAACAGTACTTAATCTAATCTTTTATTAACGAGTGCTGTTTCCATACATAAAACACCGCAGGTATAACAAGGAGTGTTAATAATGTAGAACTGAGCATTCCACCTATCATAGGTGCGGCAACACGAGTCATGATCTCTGAGCCTGCACCATCTATAAACATAATGGGTAGTAAGCCTACGACAGTTGAGCAGGTTGTCATCATGATCGGTCTGACGCGCTGACTTGCTGCATCAGTAATATAGCCAATTAATTTATTTCTATTTAAGTTTTCCTCTGAAGATTTAAAAGAATCAACGGCTTTATTGAGAAATTCAATCATAAGCACACCATCTTGAACAGCTATTCCTGCTAATGCAATAAATCCAACACCTACTGCCACGGATAAATTGTAATCTAATAAATAGAGAAACCATGCTCCGCCACCAAAAGCAAAAGGCAAAAATCCCATAATTAAAAATACATCACCTATTTTTTTAAAGTTCATATAGAGCAATACAAAGATAATGAAAAAAGTAATCGGTAGAACAATACTTAATCGCTCCATTGCTCTTAACATATATTCATACTGACCAGACCAGCTAATCGAGTAGCCCGGCGGTAAATCCACTGTCTTCGTAACATGTTCTCGTGCTTCATTGACATAACTGCCCAGATCACGATCCTTGGTATCAACATATATCCAACCATTAATACGCGCATTTTCACTTTTAATCATCGGTGGTCCATCTGTCACACTAATGGATGCAACATCACCTAAGGGGATTCTTGCGCCTGAAGGAGTCACTATGGGTAATAAACGTAATTGTTCCAAAGAATCTCGAAGTTCATGAGGATAACGAATATTGATTGGATAACGTTCCAAACCCTCAACTGTTTCCGAAACATTCATCCCACCAACGGCAGTGCGAACAATATCCTGAATGTCACTTATATTAAGTCCGAGTCGCGCGGCATTAATTCTGTTGATATCAACGGTAAGATATCGGCCACCCGCAACACGTTCAGCATAAACTGAAGCTGTACCAGGAACGTCTTTTAATACCTGTTCGATCTGACGACCTATGTTTTCTATAACTTTAAGATCGGTGCCTGCTATTTTAATACCGACGGGCGTTTTAATCCCCGTTGCTAACATATCAATTCGGGTCTTAATTGGCATGACCCAAGAATTTGTAACACCGGGCAATTGCACCACACTGTCCAATTCAACTTTAAGCTTCTCCATTGTCATTCCTTCGCGCCATTCATCTCGCGGCTTAAAACGTATTATCGTTTCGATCATCGTCAAAGGTGCCGGATCTGTTGCTGTTTCAGCTCGCCCAATCTTTCCAAAAACGGTATCAACTTCTGGTACGGTATGAATTAATTTATCTGTTTGCTGTAATATTTGTCGCGCCTTTCCGATAGAAATAGCAGGTAATGTTGTTGGCATATACATCAAATCGCCTTCATCCAAATCAGGCATGAACTCACTACCTAATTTTGTGAATGGCCAGAGTCCAACAATCATAATTATTAACGCAATGAACACGGTCATAATTGGGAAACGAAGAACGAGACTAATGTTTGGTTTATAGAGACTAATTAACGAACGTGAAATTAGATTCTTTTCTGAAGGAACAACACTCCCTTTAATAAAATAACCTAGTAAAACAGGTATGACTGTAACAGCTAATATGGTTGCCGATAACATGGCATATATCCATGTGTACGCGAGAGGAGAAAACATACGGCCTTCCTGAGCCTGTAGTGTAAAAATCGGCAGTACACTCAATCCTGTTATCAGTAATGAAAAGAACAATGGTGGACCAACCTCAGTTGTCGCTTCCATAATGACTTTCCAATGATCAGCATCATCACTTTTACGTTCAATATGTTTGTGAACGTTATCAATCATTACGATAGCAGCATCGACCATGACACCAATTGCTATGGCTATCCCGCCCAAGGACATTATGTTCGCATTAATGCCTTGAATATTCATTATGATAAACGCCATCAATATTCCAAGTGGCAAGCTAATAATAACGACCAGAGCAGAGCGTAAGTGTAATAGAAAAAAGATACATACAATTGCGACAAGAATCAGTTCTTCCTGTAATGCAGTTTTCAAAGTATTTACTGCACGTTCAATTAGACCTGATCGATCATACGTCTCAACAATTTCGACACCATCAGGCAAGCCCTGTTGTAACTCGTTTAATTTTTCTTTTACTGAATCAATTACTTTTTTGGCGTTTTCTCCCCAACGCATGACGATAACACCGCCGACAACTTCTCCTTCACCATTTAACTCTGCGATTCCACGGCGCAACTGTGGTCCAATTCGTACTTGTGCTACATCGCTAAGTAACACGGGTGTGCCTCTAACATTCACACTAATCGGTATGTTACGTAATTGTTCAAGACCAGTGATGTAACCTGTTACCCGAACCATATATTCAGCTTCTGCCATTTCTATAACAGACGCACCTGCTTCCTGGTTTGCTTTTTTTATCGCGTTACTAATAGTAGATATTGGAATATCGTATGCACGTAATTGATCGGGATCGATAACTACCTGATATTGTTTAACCATACCGCCAATAGTTGCAACTTCTGATACACCCGGGACAGTTTGTAATTCATATTTAAGAAACCAATCTTGAAGTGAGCGTAGCTGTGATAAGTCATGATTACCTTTTCGATCAACTAATGCATATTCATAGATCCAACCGACGCCTGTTGCATCTGGACCAAGTTCAGGTTTTGCTCCCGACGGTAAACGACTTGTTACCTGACTCAGATATTCAAGTACACGAGAACGTGCCCAATAAAGATCAGTCCCTTCTTCAAAGATGACATAGACATATGAATCACCAAAAAAAGAATAACCTCTAACTGTAACGGCATAGGGTACTGATAACATGGCGGTCGTTAATGGATAGGTTATTTGATCTTCAACTACCTGTGGTGCTTGCCCAGGGAAAGGTGTTTTTATAATAACTTGGACATCTGAAAGATCCGGTATTGCATCTACAGGAGTTTGTTTGATGATGTAGACGCCACTTACAAAGACAATAACAGTAGCTAGAATAATCAAAAATCGATTATCAATTGACCAACGTATAATTTGTCCAATCATAATCTATTTCTTATCCATTACAGACTGTTCCATTGAATGGTCAATCATGTCATGTTCAACGGCTTGCATGCGATTTAAACTTGCTTTGAGATTTGATTCGGAATCAATCAAAAATTGTGAAGAGATAACAATTTCTTCTCCTTCGTTTAATCCCGAAGTGATTTCGACCCGTTCACCACTCTCCATTCCTGCAACAACTTCCTGTGCTTGAAAACGACCATCTCCAATCGCCTTAATAACTCGTTGCTGCTTGGCATCTCGTATCAAGGCTTCTTGCGGAATACTAATGACATCCTTTTTTTCACCAGCAAATATAGTGACCCGTGAATACATATTCGGTTTTAACTTTTCTTTCGAATTATCAAAACGTATTCGAACGCGTAAAGTCCGTGTAACGGGATCAAGATCGGGATAGATATATTCAACAGTCCCTTTCCATATAACCCCGGGCATTGAAGGCAATGTAGCTTCGGCACTTTGACCTACCTCAACCCAATTCGCTTGTCGTTCAAATACTTCAGCCAGCAACCAGATAATATCAAGGTTAGCGATACTTAAAATTTGAGTTTCCGGTTTGATATACATACCTTCACGTACACCAAGATTAATTAGCACGCCCGATTGCGGAGCATAAAAACGAATGTTCTGGGTAATTTTTTTATCTTTCTCCAATCTGTCTATCTGTGATTTTGATATACCCAAAGCAGAAAGTTTTTCTAGTGACGCTGCAGCCAAACGTCGATTACCACTCGCTAATGCTTGTAAATACTCTTCTTGCGCATTCACTAATGGCGGCGAGTACAGTTCAAATAACAGTTGACCTCGCTTAACCTGTTCTCCTTCAGCGCGGACTTGTAACTTTTCTATCCAACCTTCTGTTCTTGTATGAATATGATTGATTCGTGTTTCGTCATAATCAATATAACCAACCGTGCCGATCCTTTTCCAGAGTGGTCCGCGTTCTACCTTGGCTGACCTTACACCGAGGTTATTAATCACTTCCGGTCTTATTTTAACGATGGACATATCTTCATTCATGTCATCTTTATCACCTTCATAAACAGGAATCAGATCCATTCCCATAGGTGATTTTCCAGGCTCATCGCGACGGAAAGTTGGATTCATCGGTGCCACCCAATATTTAATTGTTTTCTTTTTAGATATCGAGTCTGAATTGTTTACATTTCCATTTAAATTCATATCTGATTTAAAAACTAATTTAGAAACATCAAATTCATTTTCAACAAAAACACCAACAAAGAGTCCGACAATGATTAATATAAAAGTAAGGATTAATCTATTCATATTATTTCTCTTGAGTAGAACAACAGGTTTGCTTGAGATTTAGCTTGGTTAACACGAATCTTCAACATATCCAATTGCGTATTTAACTCAGTTAATCGTGCGCGCATTAAGGTCGTAAAATCAGTTTGACCGTTTTGATACGCTTTTAACGTTGATTCTGAATTTTGAGCAGCATCGACAGTCGCACGTGTTTTATAAAGTTCAAGTCGTTGTCCCATACGTATCCAGTTTGCATGTTCCTTTTCAACCTGTCGTTTCAGTTCCAATAGGCGATCACTACGTGCATATTGAGACGCCATATGTTCTAACTTTCTAGCGGCTAAACGTTTGTCCTGTCGTTTATCAGTAAAGATAGGCAATTCCACCATCACCATGGCGGATGCAAAATCATCTCTACTACTACCATTCAGGTTATTACCTGTTCGTTCACCGTAGGTCAGATCTAACATCCAACCTGGCTTATATTGTTCTTCGGCTATCATGATGTTTTTATTACTGGCATTAACAACAGCATCTTCAACTTGTATTATTGGATGGGAAGTTAAGCTCGAAACAATTTCATCAAGATTCAATGGTGAGTTTATTTCTGGAAAATTCCCTGGTAACGGTCTTTGTGCAGAGACATCACCAACCCATTTAGCTAACTCGGCCAATGAAATTTCTTTTTCACCTGTAATCTGGGTAATACGATCATCAATAAGTGCTAATTCAAGTTGGGCACGAAGTACATCATGTTGGTTGTCGCGACCTACAGCATATTGACGTTGTGTAATATCGAGTAACTGTGTAAATAGGTTACGATTCTCTTGAAGGAGTGCTTCAGTTTTTACATTTAAATATAAACTAAGATAACTGTTGCGTAATGATCGCAAAACTTTTTTCTCTTGCTCTAATGCCTTTGCTTGATCGATATCAGCAATATCTTCAGTTTGAAGACGCTTATAATGAAGTGTACGACCACGAGGAAATGATTGTTGAACTCCAAACTGTAATTGCGTCATGTTTTCCTGACTACGATCAAAACTATTAATAGGCAGATTCATGATACCTAGCTTTAATTTTGGATCAGGTAGTTGCCCATCCGCAATTGCTCGTTCGTTCAGACTTTCTGAACGCGCAGTATATTGTTTGATAATAAAGTCTGAATCTAACGCCAACTGCTCAGCCTCTACCAGGGTCAATTCATTAGCGATTAACTCAATTGGAATTATAAATAATAAAAATAAACCAATGTATTTCTTAATTCGGGTAACACACATAACACACCTCTAAAACAGTAAACTAAAACAACGACCGATTAGTAAATCGTTCAGCGAATACAAGAGATGGTGTGTTTAAATCAGAAGTACGTTGTAAGTCTGAAGCGGAAGGAGAATTGCTCGTTCAGGGGTTGTTGATATCCTATAACTTGGAGGTGCTCGAGTAGAAATTATTACTTCAGGGGTAACATAAGAATATATATCAGATGAATATTTAGTCTTTTCTTTTAATTCAGAATTCTTGTCTGAACTAACAGCAATTGTTATAGCATCACAATCACAAACACCTAAACAAGGCTCATCATTAGCTTCACTTGATTGTTCTAAGGCACTATTTTCAGGTGTATGACATGAGGTTAATACTTCAGTTGAAGGTTCGCTATGGCTTTTAACATCGTTGTCAGCAGAAAAACATGTTTGACACAATAATAACAGCCAGCTACCCATGAATAGAGATACTGTTATAGACGCGATTTTTCGCTGTTTATTTTTAAATTGCATCAACATAGTGAACCATTATAGTCCAATTTAAATCAATTTGGTTCATTTTATAGCTATCGGACTAAGGATTTGATAGATATGAGTCAAATAATACTACGAGTATTTGTATTGGAACTATGACGAAATAGTATTTTTAATTATCTGAAAAAATCTACAATCAATGTCTGCTTACGCTGGGATACAGAAGTATTTTTAATTAACTTTAATGACCGCTTTGGGTTGTTAACAGTATTAATTATCACATATAAAAAATAAGCTACATGTCATGTAGAACTGTTCCATGGATTTAATCTCATCTATCGTATTAGGTGGGCTTTTTTATATGCGTAAAAACTGTAGAATTCATACAAATAATAAATATTTCTAAAAGCATGCAAGATCAACAGTCGGATTCTTCATTACAACGCATAACTCTGGTAATGGTATTGTTGAATGCTTTTACGACGCCATTAATGTTATCTGCGGTCAATGTTGCTTTGCCTTCTATTGCAAATGACTTATCAATGAATGCAGTATTGTTGAGTTGGATTCCAATGGCTTATCTTATGGCTAGTGCGATGTTTGTTTTAATCTTCGGTCGACTAGCAGACATGGTTGGGCGAAAACGAATATTTCTATTGGGTACGGCAAGTGTCATAGTTACGTCCTTAATTGCGGCCTTCGCGGTTAATAGCACAATGTTAATTTCAGCACGATTCTTACAGGGAGTTAGCGCGGCGATGTTATATGCGACTCAAGTCGCTATCGTTTCATCAGTATTCCCACCAGCAAAACGTGGTCAAGCGATCGGTTTAACCGTATCAACAATTTATTTAGGGTTAACTATTGGCCCGCTAATAGGTGGGTTTGTTATTGATAGCTTTGGTTGGCGTGCAAGTTTTATAGTGCATATTCCATTGGCTGTTATGGTCTTATTTGTCGGGTTGTTTTTTGTGAAAGGTGACTGGTCTGCGGATGAGCGCGGTAGTTTTGATTTGTTTGGTGCTCTTTTATATGCATTATCGATATTAATGATTTGTATTGGCGTTTCCTTCTTACCTTCATATATCAGTTTTATTTTTCTTACTATTGCTGTATCAGGATTTATATTCTTCTTTTTATTTGAGAGAGTGCATAAACACCCGATATTTGATGTGAGCTTGTTTTTTACAAATCGAATCTTCACATTTTCTTGTCTTGCCTCATTAATAATTTATACAGCGACCTTTGCAAATGTGGTACAGGTTAGTCTGTATTTACAGTATTTAAAGGAATTGTCTGCTACAACGGCCGGTATGATAATGATGTGTCAACCGTTGACGATGGCAGTCTTCTCTCCATTGGCTGGAAGGTTGTCTGATCATTTTGAGCCTAAGCATCTTGCCACAATGGGTATGGCCATTAGTGCATGTGGGTTGATCTTGCTTTCAAATCTACAGATTACATCAACATTGAATTACTTGATCTTTGCTCTAGTAACTACAGGGCTTGGATTTAGCCTGTTCTCATCACCGAATGTGAATGCAATTATGAGTTCAGTAGAGAAACGTTCTTATGGTAGTGCTAATGGTGTTATGGCCACCATGCGTATCGTTGGTCAAATGAGCAGTATGGTGTTGGTAACATTAATCTTTGTAATTGTTATTGGAACTGTAGAAATAGAACCATCAAATTATGACTCATTGGAAAAGGCGATACGCTTGACTTTTACTATTGCAGCGATGTTATGTGTGCCCGGGCTTTATTTTTCTATGGCAAGAGGACGATTGCGTCGTTAAATGATGTAATGCAATGAATATCAGGAGTAATTGATTATAATGAATGAATTTATAATCTTCACAGGTGTAAATTGATGGATGAAAAAAACTCCAAGGCTAGAGAAATTGCCGGGTTTTCGTTTTTAGTTGTATTTGCTAATGATTACACGATTGACGAACATGAACTTAAGTTTATGGAAAGATTGGCATTAGAAGATAATGTGGTTGATGAAGAAGAGAAAAGGGTGCTGCGAGATATCTTCGGACGAGTCAAAGATGAGGATTTAGAAAAAAATGTATTGGAAGAGATAAAGGCGTTTAGAAAAAAATATAATTTTTAAATAAAATTTTTCTTAATCGCCATAATGTAGATGAGGTTTCAGTGGATCAGGAGGCATTTGTAAGTGGTAATCTTTTTCTTCCAGGTTTTTCATGACTATGTTCACATCTTCGCTGGCTAATTTTCTTTCAGGTGTTAATTCCAAATCGATAACGTGAGTTAGCTCTTTAACCATTTTGATTAATTCTTCAGGAAGATCTTCGCTGGTTTTATCGGAATGTATATAAAGATACATTCCATCTTGTTTAGCACAACGATAAATTTTGCAGTTAATTTTTTTCATAATATTTTAGTACATAAAAAAGGGCGCATTACTGCGCCCTTAAGAGTTTTATAAATTTTAATATCTAGAATAAGCCGGTAATATTGCCATCATCATCGATGTCAATACGTTCAGCCGCAGGTACTTTAGGTAAACCAGGCATGGTCATCATGTTGCCACAGATAGCAACGATGAAGCCGGCACCATTCGCAAGACGTGCTTCACTGACATGGACATTATGACCTGTCGGTGCACCTATAGCCGTTGGATCTGTTGAGAAAGACATTTGTGTCTTAGCCATACATATTGGATAAGCACCATATTCTTCATTCCAATCCTCTAATTGCTTTTTCACTTTAGGATCAAACGATACGGTAGCAGCACCATATACTTTGGTAGAAACAGCTTCGATTTTTTCTATAAGAGATGCACTGTCTTCATAAACATATTTATGCTGACCGGGATTATTATCAACAACATCAACGACTGTCTTTGCTAAGTCTTCCGCACCAGCGCCGCCATCAGCCCAATGTTTAGATACAACTGCTTTAACACCTAATGATTCGCAACGTTTCATCAACATATCAACTTCCGCATCAGTATCTAGCGTAAAGTGATTAAGACAAACAACACAAGGAAGACCATAAACTTCCTGAATGTTTTTAACATGGCGTTCCATATTAACCATACCTTTATCTAACGCTTCAAGGTTTTCATTATTAAGGTCCCCTTTAGCAACACCGCCGTGGTATTTCATAGCACGAATAGTCGCAACGAGAACAACAGCCGCAGGATTTAATCCGGCCATTCTGGATTTAATGTCGATAAATTTTTCAGCGCCTAAATCTGCGCCAAAGCCACCTTCAGTCACAACGTAGTCAGCTAGTTTTAAACCAGTCTTAGTTGCCGTTACGGTGTTACAACCGTGCGCGATATTAGCAAATGGACCACCATGAATAATAGCAATGTTATTTTCCAGGGTTTGAACCATGTTAGGATTGATAGCATCTTTTAATAATGCCGCCATAGAACCCTGTGCGTTTAAATCACGGGCATAAACGGCTGTTTTATTGTCACGTTTGTAACCAATAACAATTCGACCTAAACGTTCTTTTAAATCTGCACGACTCGTTGCAAGACACAAGATAGCCATAATTTCAGAAGCAACGACGATATCAAAACCATCTTCGCGTAAATAACCATTAGCCGGTCCGCCCTGACCAACTGTAATCTTACGTAATGCACGATCATTCATATCAACAACACGTTTCCATTGAATGCGACGTGGATCAATACCGATTTCATTACCGTGATTAATATGGTTATCAATCATGGCTGATAATAAAGCGTGAGCGACACCGATAGCATGGAAGTCACCGGTAAAATGCAGGTTGATATCTTCCATTGGGACTACTTGAGAATAACCACCACCAGCTGCGCCACCCTTCATACCGAAACAAGGACCTAATGAAGGTTCACGTAAACACATGATGGCTTTTTTACCAATACGATTGAGTGCATCACCTAGACCAACAGTGGTGGTTGTTTTACCTTCGCCCGCTGGAGTAGGGCTAACAGCAGTAACAAGAATAAGTTTGCCATCTTCTTGGTCTTTAAGACTGTCTATGTAGTTGAGTGATAATTTTGCTTTGTAGTGACCATAAGGTTCGAGATGCTCACTTTCGATTCCATATTGATCTTTGGCCAGATCAACGATTCGTTTCATTTTTGCCTTTTGAGCAATTTCAATATCAGACATTACGTCCTCCCAAAAAAAGTATAAAATACAAAAAGTTATATAAAAAACATGATGAAATTGTTATGTTCACTTATTATTGTAATTATTGTTGTAGTGAACTTTTCGCGTATTTTAGCCTGTTCTAGCGCGATTAACTAACTTGTTTATTTTTGTAAGGTTTGTTAGCAGTTAAAAAAATCAGATTGTCTATTGATGCTTAACTATAAATAATTTAATGCAGTGTTTAATTCATAAATTTATTTCTATGTGTAACGTTAGTATGCAGTTAATGATGCAATCCCTACTGAGGATTCAATTATAAACGTTTTATTGGAATATTTGGTTCGTACCCGAGTTTTGCTGGCCGGGAAACAAGCACTATTCGCGCTTTCATTACTTGGCCTAGTGACAGGTATTGTGGTTGGCCTGGTGATTATTCTTTTTCGTTATAGTACTGAATACACGCAGATGTCATTTTTACCAGGCGCTGATCCTGAAAATTATGAAGCTGTAGCTTGGCAGAGTCGCTTATTAATGGCTTCTGCGGGTGGACTGTTTCTGGGTTTACTATTTTATTTTGTTTCACGTGTTCCTCTCCGCGTTGGGGTCATCCATGTATTGGAACGCTTGTCTTATCATGAAGGCAATCTGCCATTAAAAAATCTTTTGATGCAATACATAGGTGCAGCTGTGGCGATAGTTTCAGGACAATCTATCGGCCGTGAAGGCCCCTGTGTTCATCTAGGCGCGGGTAGCGCCAGTTTATTGGGCCGATACTTACATTTGCCGAATAATAGTATCCGCACGCTTGTGGGTTGCGGTGCTGCCGCTGCCGTCGCCGCTTCTTTTAATACGCCTCTTGCAGGGGTGATCTTTGCGATGGAAGTGATTTTGATGGAATACACGATCACTGGATTTACGCCTGTCATTTTGTCTGCAGTTAGTGCGACTGTAGTTTGTCGACTTGTGTTCGACGCAGAACCGATATTCACTGTTCAAGCCGTTGATCTCGAATCATTTCTTGAATTACCTATTATTGTCTTAATGGGTATTTTAATAGGCGCTATTGCTGCCGGTTTAATCCGACTGACACGTGCGTTTACAAAACTGGGTTTAAAAATCGATATATGGTTGCGAATGACCCTTGCTGGTGTCGGTGTCGGTGTGATTGCAATAGTGAGCCCGGAAATTATGGGAATAGGTTATGACACGGTTGATGCCGTGATTTTAGGACAGCTTGGAATACTGGCATTACTCTTATTGATAATTACCAAGCTATTTGCAACAGCACTTTGTGTCGGCTTTAGTATTCCTGCCGGCTTGATTGGCCCTGCCATATTCATCGGTGCCTTGGCTGGCGGCATAGTTGGTAAATTAGTCGAAATGTTCAATAGCAATTTTTCTGATATCGGTCTCTATGCCATGCTTGGTATGGGGGCAATGATGGGAGCGACATTGCAGGCACCTTTGGCAGCTTTACTGGCCTTATTAGAGTTAACTGGAAACCAGAATATTATTTTCCCGGGCATGCTTGTGATTGTCAGTGCAAATTTATCGGCACGAGAACTATTCAACAGTGACTCTATTTTCTTATCTCAATTCAGAGGAATTGGTCTTGATTATCGAAATGATCCAATAGCGCAATCATTACGGCGTATTGGTGTGGAATCAGTATTGAACAAATCCTATGTCATAACAGAGCCAAATATTCTAAGAAATGTTGCTTATGACCATTTGAAGGATGCACCCGATTGGTTGTTGATCCGGCACGAAGAAGGCAATCAATTAATGCCAGCGACAGATTTAGCGCGGCATTTGGAAGAAACCGATGATGAAGAAATTGATTTACTAGAAATTCCTGCCAAACGACGACAATTAGCTCAGGTTAATCTTGAATCGACTCTCCAACATGCACAACAGCTATTAAATGAATCGGATGCTGAGGCGCTTTACGTTATCAGAAAACTAGGTATATCGGCTGATCGTATTTATGGCATCTTGACTCAGGAAGATATTGAAAAGCATTATCGTGTTGTTAGTAATTGATATACTTGGCTAAAATGTCTAAATAATCCAGTTTTCATTTCGAAAATCAGAGTTTCTATGATGGTGTATTGCACGCTATTCTGTTAGTCTTATTTCCCCTGAATATGAAACTATTTAGGCGATTATTTACCCCTAAAACCGGTTGTCTTAAACCGGACAGATTCGCTCCCTCTAAAATCTTAGTCCAGACTGGAATGACTATATGACGCGTTATATCTTTGTTACTGGTGGTGTTGTTTCTTCTCTAGGAAAAGGCATTGCTGCCGCTTCTCTTGGTGCTATTCTTGAAGCGCGTGGTTTGAACATAACCATGATTAAACTTGATCCCTATATTAATGTTGATCCGGGAACCATGAGTCCATTTCAGCATGGTGAAGTTTATGTGACCGATGATGGCGCGGAGACAGATTTGGATCTGGGGCATTATGAACGTTTTGTTCGTGCCACCATG
Organism: Gammaproteobacteria bacterium; assembly: GCA_021773245.1. Classification (GTDB taxonomy): domain Bacteria; phylum Pseudomonadota; class Gammaproteobacteria; order Eutrophobiales; family Eutrophobiaceae; genus UBA7359. The sequence goes on from JAJFKK010000168.1 coordinate 13,643, forward strand.
GGAAAACGAAACAACTATACGACCGGTCGAATTTATCTCAATGTGATTCAAAGGGAACGGCGTGGGGATTATCTCGGTGGAACGGTGCAGGTTATTCCGCATATTACTGATGAAATAAAAAATTGTATTAAAGCCGGTGCCGGTGATGCTGATATTGCCATGGTTGAGATTGGCGGTACGGTTGGTGATATTGAATCACAACCTTTTCTCGAAGCGATTAGGCAAATGCGAATTGAAGAAGGAGCGGCAAACACCTTATTCATGCATTTAACCTTGGTGCCTTATATTGCAGCCGCAGGTGAAATTAAAACTAAACCGACGCAACACTCAGTTAAAGAATTACGTTCGATTGGTATACAACCTGATATTTTAATGTGTCGCACGGATCATATGATTCCCGATAACGAAAAAAAGAAAATGGCCTTGTTTACCAATGTTGAAGAGTCGGCAATTATTTCTGCGCTTGATGTTGATAATATTTATAAGGTTCCCAAGGAGCTGCATGCTCAGGGGCTAGATGAAATTGTGAATAAAAAATTTGCTTTGGACTTACCTAAAGCAGATTTAAGTGAATGGAATAATGTTGTTGATGCAATTGATAACCCGACGGGCGAAGTCAATATTGCCATGGTTGGAAAATATATCGACTTGGCTGATTCCTATAAGTCACTTTCTGAAGCTTTGGCACATGCTGGGGTACAAAGCCGAACGCAGGTCAATATTATTTACGTTGATTCAGAAGAACTCGAAGAAAAGGGTAATGATTGTCTAAGAGATATCGATGCGATTTTAGTGCCGGGTGGTTTTGGTAATAGAGGTATTGATGGAAAAATTGCAGCTGTTCGTTATGCACGAGAAAATGGCGTGCCTTATCTTGGTATTTGTTTGGGTATGCAAGTCGCTGTAATTGAAATCGCGCGAGATTTGGCCGGGCTTAAAAACGCGAATAGTACTGAGTTTGATAAAAACGCAGAAGATCCTGTCATTGCATTGATCACTGAATGGCAAGATGCGACCGGTCAAGTTGAGCAACGTGATGAAGATTCGGATATGGGCGGAACGATGCGTTTAGGTGGTCAGGAATGTCAGTTACTTGAAGGTTCTCTATCCAAATCTTTATATGAGAAAGATAAGATTACTGAACGACATCGCCATCGATATGAATTTAATAATACATATCAAGAACGACTTGAAGCGACAGGAATGCTTATTGCGGGTCGTTCGCTTGATGGTGAGTTAGTCGAGATGATCGAGATCCCAGATCATCCCTGGTTTGTTGCTTGTCAGTTTCACCCTGAATTTACTTCTACACCAAGAGATGGTCACCCTTTATTTACAGGGTTTATTAATGCAGCACGTAAGCATAAAGAATCAAGTATAGGAACTATTAAGAATGCAGCTATGTGATTTTGAAGTAGGACCGACAAAGCCTTTCTTCTTAATAGCAGGGCCATGTGTAATAGAAAGCGAGCAGTTGGCTATGGACACTGCCGGTCAGTTAAAAGAATTAACAACTGAGTTACAAATTCCGTTTATCTATAAATCTTCTTTTGATAAAGCCAATCGTAGTTCGCATGATAGTTATCGTGGCCCTGGTATTGATGCCGGTTTGAAAATATTGGCAGATGTAAAAGAAAAAATAGGTGTGCCAGTTTTAACTGATATTCACGAAGATACACCGCTAGATGAAGTTGCCAGTGTGGTTGATGTATTACAAACGCCCGCATTTTTATGCCGACAAACGAATTATATTCAGGCTGTTGCCAAAACAGGTTTGCCTGTCAATATAAAGAAAGGTCAATTTCTCGCACCGTGGGATATGGCACATGTTGTTGAAAAAGCACGTGCCGTAGGAAATGATAAAATAATGGTGTGTGAACGCGGTGCTTCGTTTGGCTACAATTACCTTATTTCTGATATGCGGTCACTCGTTGTCATGAAGGAAACTGGAGCACCTGTTGTATTTGATGCTACGCATTCGGTACAAATGCCGGGCGGTGAAGGTAAAGTCTCAGGTGGACAACGCGAATTTATTCCAACGCTAGCTCGTGCAGCAATTGCAGTTGGTATATCGGGTTTATTTATGGAAACGCATCCCGATCCTGCAAAAGCATTAAGTGATGGTCCGAATTCATGGCCAATGGATAAAATGAGATCATTGTTAGAAACATTGAAAGCGATAGATGAAACGATTAAGAAATAATATTAAAAATAATTAATTAGATAAGTATTGGAGAATTAAAAGTGTCAGCTATAAAAAAAGTCATTGCCCGCGAAGTCCTCGATTCAAGGGGTAATCCTACTATTGAAGCAGAGGTTTATACCGAAAGTGGTGCGGTTGGTAGTGCAATGGTCCCTTCTGGTGCTTCGACCGGTATTCGTGAAGCGATTGAATTACGTGATGGTGATGAAGCGCGCTATTTAGGCCGCGGTGTTTTGAATGCAGTTAAAAATATTCATGACAAAATATCGCCTGCGTTGACTGGTAAAGAAGTAACCGAACAGGCTGAAGTCGATCAAATCATGATTGATCTTGATGGCACCGATAATAAAGAAAACCTTGGTGCAAATTCAATTTTAGCGGTATCAATGGCAGCAGCTCATGCTGCGGCAAATGAAAGCAAATTACCTCTCTATGAATACCTTGGAGGAGAAGGTGGATCTTTTCAAATGCCAGTACCAATGATGAATATTATTAATGGCGGTGCGCATGCGGATAACAGTGTTGATCTACAGGAGTTTATGATTCTACCTGTTGGCGCAAACAGCATACGTGAAGCAGTTCGTTATGGTACGGAAGTATTCCATTCTTTGAAGTCAGTGTTGTCTAAGTTAGGACTGGGAACAACGGTTGGTGATGAAGGCGGTTTTGCACCAAACCTTTCTTCAAATGAACAAGCGATCGAAGTCATACTCGAAGCCATTGATAAAGCCGGTTATAAAGCAGGCGAAGATATGTTGTTAGGTTTGGATGTTGCCAGTTCTGAATTTTATAAAGATGGAATTTATACGTTAGAGTCTGAAAATAAAATGTTGAACGCTAAAGAATTCCTGGATTATTTATCTCCGTGGTTTGAAAAATATCCTATTATCACAATGGAAGATGCTATGGATGAAGGTGACTGGGATGGCTGGAAATTACTCACAGACAAATTAGGTAAAGATGTACAACTGGTTGGTGATGACTTATTTGTTACTAATACTTCAATTTTACAAGAAGGGATTGATAAAAAAATAGCTAATTCAATTTTGATTAAAGTAAATCAAATTGGAACATTGACTGAGACGCTTGCTGCAATTGAGATGGCAAAGAAAGCAGGTTATACCGCGGTTATTTCACATCGTTCGGGTGAAACTGAAGATACAACGATTGCCGATCTTGCTGTTGCAACATCAGCGGGACAAATTAAAACGGGATCGCTATCTCGTTCAGATCGGGTTGCTAAATATAATCGCTTGATGAAAATTGAAGATCAATTAGGTTCTCGTGCGAGTTATCCTGGTAAAGATACGTTTTATAACCTTAAATGATTACGACTACTACACTCGGCTACTCTTCGTTAAAAATGAACAAACAATGCTCATGTATTAACATATACACTCCGCTTGTTTATTCATTTTTGCCTCGATTAGCCTTCGTTCGTTACGCCGTAATCAATTTTTTTAATAGGTTTATTTTTATATAGATGAAAATAAGTACCGCACTTTTTGTTTTATTGTTAGTACTGCTGCAATACCGCTTATGGTTTGGCAATGGCAGTATGACTGAAGTACATCATCTTAAAAATCAAATTAGCCAAGTCGAAGAAGCGAACCGTAAGGTTAAAGAACGTAATCTTTCATTAACGGCAGAAGTACATGACCTTAAACAAGGTCAGGAAGCTATTGAAGAAAGAGCGCGCAGTGAAATGGGGATGATCAAATATGATGAAACTTTTTATCAGATAATTGATTATTCAGGTTCTCAAGCTAACACTAAATAAATTAAGGAGGCTGTCAAAGAATAGATAACCTACTGTGGAAAAGCTGATTTTGGTCAGATTTTTCCCTGATTATCGTTAAATAGAATGACTATTCGCCTCAAATCATGAAAAAATTTGACTCAAAACAGCTCTCCCTCGCTACGGTTCTTATTCTCAGACAGCCTCCACATGCCAGATAATGCAAGATACTGGGTTGTTATTCCGGCAGCGGGCGTTGGCAAACGCATGGAAGTTGATAAACCAAAACAATATATTTCCGTAAATGACAAAACAATTCTTGAGCATACAATTAATTGTTTTATTAATCGCGAGGAAATAGTAGGTGTTGTCGTTGCGATATCAAAATCTGATGAATATTGGCCAACATTGGAAATTGCGGAACATGAAAAGATAATCGTTGCTCCGGGTGGAGAAGAGCGTTATCAATCTGTATTTAATGGTTTGCAGATGCTTAAAAATAAAGCTGAAAGTGATGACTGGATTATGGTTCATGATGCGGCTAGACCTTGTTTGAATCAATCGGCGATAGATAGATTGATAATTAACTTACGTTCACATGATGTCGGTGGAATTTTGGCAATGCCTTGTCGAGATACAATGAAAAGAGGGAATCCATCAGGCGAAATTGTAGATACAGTAGAACGAGAATTTCTTTGGCATGCCCAAACACCACAGATGTTTAAATTTGGAAAGCTTTTTTCTGCAATTGAAAAAGTACTAGATAAAGATATTATTGTTACTGATGAAGCGATGGCAATGGAGTTGTCAGGCCATAAACCAATGCTTATTCAAGGACAGCAGGATAATATAAAAATCACCCATAAAGATGATCTTCAACATCTAAAATACTATTTAAATGAGATGACATAAAATGCGAATTGGACACGGATATGATGTACACCGTCTTGTTGAAAATAGGCCTTTAATTTTAGGTGGCGTTACTATTCCTTACGATAAAGGTTTAGAAGGACATTCAGACGCAGATGCAGTTATACATGCGTTATGTGACGCCATACTTGGTGCATTGTGTTTAGGTGATATCGGCAATCATTTTCCTGATACCGATCCTGAGCTTAAAAATGTCGATAGTCGTTTGTTATTAAAGCAAGTGTATAACTTGATGAAGGATAAAAAATACGTATTAGGTAATGCTGATATTACTATCTTGGCACAAGCGCCAAAGATGGCAGGGCATATTTCTGGTATGCGAGAAATATTAGCTGCTGATCTAAATTCAAAAATTGAAAATATTAATGTAAAAGCTACGACTACTGAAAAAATGGGTTTTGTTGGTCTCGGTGAAGGCATTGCCGCACACGCTGTTGTTCTATTAAATACTGACTAATTAGACAGTATTCTCTCTTCATAAAATCTCAAAAAGTAATATAGTTAAAGTTCGTCATCGTTCGATTTTGAGTCATTGTGCTCATTATCTTTTTTGATGAGTGTTCTCGAAATCAAAGGATGATTTTTTTTAACTATAAGGAGATCCATTATGAATACTGTCAGATACAGTAGTGAGGCTTTATTTAATAATTTTAAACATTTAAAAATTGAAATCGAACCTGAACAAAATCTTGTTTGGGTTTATTTAGACCCTCTACCTACCCCCTGCATCACTCGAACATTACTTTCCGAATTAAAGTATTTTCAACAACAATTAGTTTTATATAAGGGAAGCTTGCCTTATGAAAATAAATTGGTTGATATTAAATACCATGTGATTACATCTAATCATCCTGTTTTTAACTTCGGCGGTGATCTTCAATATTTTTTCAATTGCATAGACAATAATGATGAAGATGGTTTAAGAAATTATGCCTATTCTTGTATTGATACAATGTATCCCAACCTAAATGGTTTTGATCTTGGTATTACAACAATATCATTGATTCATGGAAATGCATTAGGTGGAGGATTTGAAGCAGCATTATCAAGCAATGTATTAATCGCTGAAAGAGGCGCTGAAATGGGCTTTCCTGAAGTGCTATTTAATTTATTTCCTGGCATGGGTGCTTATAATTTAGTTGCTCAACGTGTCGGCCCTGTGTTTTCAAAGGAAATGATATTAAGTGGTAATTTATACTCTGCTGACGAATTACACGAAATTGGTCTAGTTGATGTGCTCGTTGAGAAAAATCAGGGGAGGTTAGCTGTCCATGATTTTATCGATAATACTGACAGGAGAAATAACGCTTATAAAAATATTTATAAACTAAGAAATATTTCTAACCCTATACATTATAAAGATTTGATTTCAATTTGTGATGTATGGGTAAAAGCGGCATTAGATTTATCTGAAAAAGATAAACGCACAATGAAGCGTCTTGTTCGAAGTCAACATAGGTTTGAAATAAAGGATTCACATATTCCGTTATCAAAATTAACTTCAAATTAAATAGAAGTTTGTTTTTTTAATTATTATTTAGGAGTATGAATATGAGTCATTCAAATCTACGTAGATTACGTAAAAGTCTTTCTGTCTATACGAAAAAGACAACATCGAAAGCACTAGTGATATTTTTAATTGATGCACTTATCTATATTGGCGCCATAATCGGTGTTATTTTATTTAATAGTATTTTATTAAAAATAACTTTTGCTTGCATCATTGGTTTCAAGATGGCATCACTCTTTGTCATTGCACATGATGCAGCACATGATAGCTTTACTAATAATACTATACTCAATAGGATTATAGGTAGATTGGCATTTTTACCTTGTTATCATAATTACAGTCTTTGGTTAATTGTTCATAACCGTTTACACCATCAATTTACTAATATGAAAAATGTAAATTCATGGTCTCCTTTAACAAAACAAGAATATGATTGTTTACCTATATGGAGAAAAAAACTGGAACGTTTATATCGGAGTCCTATAGGCATACCTTTCAATTATATGATAGAGCGATGGTGGAAAAATAAATTTTTTCCATACAAAAGATTAGTTGGAGAATACAAGTCAAGATATTGGATAGATTTTTTCTTTGCATTATCTTACTTGGTTTGTTTGGTTAGTTTTTTTATTTATCAAGGCTATATTTCATATAATAGCAATGTGTTAGAGATGCTGGTTTTTGGAATAATTTTACCATTTATTGTTTTTAGTTTTATGGTTGGATTTTCCGTGTATCAACAACATACGCATGAAAGTGTGCCATGGTTTGATGATAATGAACTAAGAAACAGTTATGGCCATGTTGAAGATGTAACGTTACATGTTAAATATCCTCAATGGTATAACTTCCTAAGTCACAATGTTATGGAGCATACAGCACATCATATAGATCCAAGAATACCATCATATAATTTAGAAAAAGCTCAAAAAGAGCTTAACCATTTATATGGTGACAAAATGAAAATAATGAAATTTTCATTGAGAAACATTTTGGAGACGATTAAAAAATGTAAGTTGTATGATTACAAACAACACTGTTGGCTTGATTTTGAAGGTGTTCCAACAACTTCGCCAACTCTAACTATAGAAAAAGTTGAATACGCTAATGCAGCGTAAGTAAGTTAATAATAACTATTGTTATGAGATTAGGATGTCTCTTAACAAATTATTGTTATTGTTTTGAGATCAGGATGTCTCTTAACTTAATTATTTTTAACAATCGATTCCTTTTTATCAAGGTAAGTAATGAGTGCTTGTTCTGTTTCATGAAATACACTATTTATGGAGTTGAAAACTTCAGTAAGGCTGGAATGGTTATCCGTTCTCGAAAGGTTTGATAATTTTTCAGCTATTTTAGCTAATTTTTGAGCACCTATTGTGCGTGAAATACCATCCAGTGCATGGGCAAGCTCAGGTATTTTTTTATAATCTTTATTATTTATACTTAAATTTAGTTGTTCAATATTAGATAATGCATTGCTGATATATCGGTCAATTAGATTACGCATGAAATTTTCTTCATGCGCCATGAAAAATAATGTATCAAACGTTTTTGTATTTATTAGTGAAAAATTATCCAGATTATTTATATCTACAACATTTAACGTACTATTTAGTAATTCTATGTCATTAGCATTACCTATAAGTGAATTAATTATATTAAGTAATTTTTCAGGTTCGATAGGTTTTGTTAAATAAGCATCTAATTTAGCTTGTTCACAAGCATCTTTGGCTTCTTTTGTTGCATTAGCAGTTAATATTAGAATTGGGATATTCCTTTTTTCAGGATACATAAAACGGAATATTTTTGCCGCTTCTATACCTCCCATTATAGGCATCTGCATATCAAGTATAAGTAGATCAAATTCATTTTCCTCAAGAATATCCAGAGCTTCTTCACCATTACTTGCTAGAGTAACGCTAAAATTCCCATATTCAAGAATATTTTTAACTACTATCTGATTTATTTCATTATCGTCAACAACCAGTATTTTTAAACCTTCAGTCTTCGGCTGATAGTCTGTTAATTCTTTTGCATAAAGAGTATCAGTATCATTTTCAGAATAACTCGTGACTATATTAGTATTAGCTGAGTGTATTATTCTAAATAAGGTACTTCTATCAGGCGTACTTTTTATTATTAATGAGTAACCTGATGTTAATAAATTAGATTTCGTAGATAATGGTGTTTCCTCATCATTAATCAGTATAAATGTATGGTTTTTAAATGATGATTCAGACTTTGCCTGTGTGATAAATTTAATTGGATCAGTATCTAAGTATTTCTGAAATACGAAAATAATAAAATAGGGATTATCTGAATCATTGGCACTATTAATCATTTTAATTGCATGCTCAACATGATTAGCAAAATCATAAGTGATAGACCATAAAGATAGATGTTCAGCAATGGGTTGACCCTTTTCTTTGAAAGGATTGATTATTAGAGTGCGGTAATTGGAAAACTCGATGAGACAATTATTTTCTTCTGAAAGTACTTCTTGTTGCTCAAATTCCAATTCAAACCAGAATGTTGATCCTTCACCGAATGTACTTGTAAAACCGATTTCACCATTCATAGTCTCGACAAGTTGTTTTGCTATAGCCATACCAAGACCCGTGCCACCGTACATTCGAGTTGTTGATTCGTCAGCTTGAGTAAATTTATTGAATAATTTTGATTTTTCCTGTTCTTTTATACCAATACCAGTATCTATTATTTCAAATCTTAATCTTAAATTATTATTTTCAGATATGACTTCTTTTATATAAACTCCAATTGAACCTTCATTAGTAAATTTAATAGCGTTACTAACTAAGTTAATTATGATTTGTCGAAGATGTTGTGGATCACTTCGTAAAAGAAAAGGGATATTCGGGGATATATGAATTGTGAATATAACGCCCTTATTTTCAGCCTGATGTTTCAAAATCATTGTTGTTGAATTAACCAATGAATGAAGATCAAAATCAGTTGTTTCGACAGTGATTTTTCCGGCTTCTATTTTCGATATATCAAGAATATCATTTATTAGTGAGAGTAATATTTTTGCTGAAGCATTTATGGTGTTTGCAAATTCTTTTTGTTTGGTTTGGAGTTCTGTATTACATAATAAACTGCTCATTCCTATAATGCCATTTAGAGGAGTTCGTATCTCATGACTCATATTGGCAAGAAACTGACTTTTTTCTTTATTTGCTGCGTTTGCAGCAGTTATAGCTTTATTTAGCTGTGAGACAAGGGTAGAAGCATATGCAGGAAGTATGAATAAAGTTAATAATAAGCTTGCACTTAAAAATGGTTGACTATGCCAATAAGTATTATTTAAAGCGATATAAGAAAAACTGACCAAAGAAATAATAGTATTTATGAAAAGATATGTATTTCCATAACGAAAGCCATAGCCAAAGATAGTCGTTAAATATATTGCAAATAGTGGCGCTCCTATTTGCCCTGTGAATAACATAGATAAATTTATGCAGTATGCATCTAATATTATTGCTGTCAGCCTACGCAATATTGATATTTTTGGGTTAATTAGTGCCCATATAAAAATAACAGAATTAATAACCAGGTATAAATAAGCGATAGTAATGACTGACGGCAATACTTCATATTTAGTATCGGCCCAAAGAATGAATAATAACCAAATCATTCCGCCAGTAAATCTGACATAGATTTGTTGATGCTCTGTATCTTGACGATTTTTTAAACGTGATTTTATAAAAGATAGAGAATTATTTTCCATGTCAAAAACATTCCTTGTCGAATCATGATAGATATTATGTATTATCTTGTAAGTTTATAATTTTATTTTGACTAGCAAATAATGCCTCAACGCAGTCAGGGTCGAAGTGTTTGCCTTTTTCTTCTTTAATGTAATCGAGAGCTTTTGTTACAGGCCATGCCTCTTTATAAGGGCGATGATTTGTTAACGAGTCATAGACATCAGCTACAGCAACTATTCTGGCTTCTATAGGTATTTCATCACCGGCGATTCCATTCGGATATCCTGTGCCGTTGTGTTTTTCATGGTGGTTTAATGCGATTAATGCCCCTGTTTGAAGATAAGGAGATGGGCTATCTTTTAAAATATCATATCCAACAGTTGTATGAGTTTTTATTTGAACAAACTCTTCGTTGGTTAGCGGGCCCTTTTTTAATAGGATTGAATCTGGTATAGCCAGCTTTCCGATGTCATGTAATGGTGAAGCTGTTTGTAATGTTTCTGCTTCGGACTTATTTAACCCAAGCTTTAGACCAAGAATATAGCTTATTAGTCCAATTCTTTTTAAATGTTCACCAGTAATGCAGTCTTTATATGCACAGGCTTTTGTTAATCTATCCAAAGTCTCATGTTCTCTAATGAGAATTTCGTTAGTTGATGTATTAACAATGTCAGTTAAAAATTTGCTGCGTTTTTTTAATTTCGATTGATGTTTTCCAAATGACAACAAATTTTTGCATTTTGATTTATATTCAGTTTTATCAAATGGCTTATTTAAAAAATCATTAACACCATTTTCAAGTGCTTCATACAATATTTTCCTATCTTTCATAATGGTGATCATCATGATCGGTATATCTTGACAATTTGGTAAGCGGCGTAATTTTTTAGTGAATTCGATTCCATTCATGACTGGCATTTTATAATCTGTAATAATCAAATCAGGTGCAGAAATTTTAATTTCGCTAAGTGCTGCCTTTGCATCTTGAAAAGGTTTTATTAAAACATTTGAGTCAATACTCCTTAATGTTTCACTTAGAACATGCAGACTGGTTGACTGGTCATCAATAATCATCACTGTAGATGCGAATTGATTTTCAGATAGGTTATTTATTGATAGAGCCATGGTTAATTTTCTTTTATTATTTTAATAGAGTAAGTATAGCTAATAAATCATTGTTTTATATAAATAATAAAAAAAACATATATGCTTGTCTATTGTTATTAATAAAAATGAAACTAAAATATTAGCTCCTTGTTGTAAGCAGTTGTTTACCCTGTTTATTAAGGCGGATTTTCTGTCTTTTCAGATATGAGTTTAATTCGTTTCTTGTTTTTTCAAATGTAGCGTTGAGTAGTTTGATATCTTCTAGGTTTAATAAGCCCTTATTGTTTTTTATCGAATTGGATAAAGACTGTATAGATGACGTCATTTCTTTAGCGCCTATTGAACGTGAGCTTCCATCTAAAGCATGAAGAAGTTTATTTGTTTCATCAGTGCAACCATCTTCTACCGCTAAAGATAATTTATGAATGGAGGATGACGTGTCACGAAGAAATCCATCAATAAGGTTTTTCATAAAACCAGTATCTTGAGTCATAGAAGACAATTTATCTAATGTCTTAATGTAAATAACGGATGGTTCATCAACTGTATTATTTTTACCCTCGATTTGACGATTCTCAAAGACCAAAGTAATGGTCTCTAGTAACTGATCAGGTTCAATAGGCTTAGTTAAGTAGGCATCTACCTTTGCTTCTTTACATTCTTCAACTGCTTTTGTTGTTGCATTAGCTGTTAAAATTATAATAGGTGTATTATTTTTCTGGTTGTTACTATGAAATAATGTTGCAGCTTCTATACCACCCATTACTGGCATTTGCATATCAAGAATAATGAGATCAAATGTTTTATTCTTTAATAATTCTAACGCTTCGTTCCCATTCTCGACGATGGTGACGTCATGTTGTCCGTATTCAAGTATATTTCTTATGACATTCTGATTTGTTTCATTATCTTCTGCCACGAGAATGTTTAGATTTTTTAAAAGTGTACCTGTAATAGTATTTTCATCTTTCTGTTTATTAATAGTGATAGAATCATTACTGCTTTTATATAAATTATTTTGTAACTTAAATTCAACTTCAAACCAAAAAGTGGAACCTTTATCTTGTTGGCTGGAAAAACCAATATTTCCGTTCATACTTTCTACCATTTGTTTAGCAATCGACATCCCTAAGCCACTTCCGGCGTATTTACGAGTTGCTGATTGATCTGCTTGAGTAAACTTATCAAATAGAGTTGCTTTTGCTTTATCAGGTATTCCAATACCACTATCAATTACTTCAAATTTTAATTTTGTTTTTTTATCCGATGTATAAAGAGATGTGATATTGATCTTTATAAAACCTTGATTTGTAAATTTAATGGCATTACCAATAAGGTTGATTAAGGTTTGCCGGATATATTGTTGATTACCATGTAATAGCAGTGGAACATCAGATGCAATATGGACATTAAAGTCCACGCCTTTGTTTTCAGCTTGCGGAGAAAGCATTAATGTTGTTGAGTTAATTAGAACCTTTAGATCAAAGTCTACTTTTTCAACGCTAGCCATTCCAGCTTCTATTTTTGATATATCAAGAATGTCATTTATTAATGCTAAAAGTGTTTTTGCAGAAGTATTAATTGTTGCAGAGTATTCTGTTTGTCTATCATCAAGTTGAGTAGTCGAGAGCAAAGAACTCATACCAATGATGCCATTTAAAGGCGTGCGTATTTCATGACTCATATTTGATAAAAATTGAGTTTTTGCTTTGTTTGCAGCTTCAGATTGTTTAACTGCACTATGTAGTCTGGAAATAAGTAGTGATATATATAAAGAAAGAGCTATGGTGATAATAAAGAAGCCGTAAGCCAGATTTTTTTGCTCTTGCCAGAACTCGCTGAAGTTAATGACAATGCTAAAACTAATAATACTAAAGATGGTACTTGCAAATAAAAGCTTTTTCCCAAATCGAAGACCATTGCCAAATGTAATCCATAGATACAAAAATATTAATGGAGAACCAGCATCGTTAGATACGTAGATCATATATGTCAGTATGGCCATGTCTAAAAAAGCAGTAACCATCTTAAAGGCAATAGAGTTCTTAATAGAAGAATTAGTGCTAGTTATGAAAAGCACTATGAATGCAAAAATAAATGACACAAGGCATGTTATTAATACAGAGTTAAATTCTTTAATTAACTCCTCAAAAAGATAAAAATAACCGGTTAAAAAACAAAGCATAATAATTCTTATCATGCTTTGCTGTTGAGCATTATCAGGTTTGTTTTTTAATAAACGTTTAAATCTGTCTCTTAACCCCATGAGTATTAATTCCCTTTAATAATAAATATATCGCTCCAGTCCCTCCGTCAGCGGGTAATGCCGAACAGAAGGCTAAAACATCATCTCTTTGACGTAACCAATTGTTTACTTTGTTTTTAATGATAGGTTTTTTATTATCTGATCCAATACCTTTGCCATGAATAATTTGAACGCAACGTCGTGAATGCATGTGACAATCTAATAGAAAATCAGATAGTGCCGTTCTAGCTAATTCAACAGTAAGGCCATGAAGGTCTAATTCTTCTTCCATGTTAAATTGACCACGGCGTAACTTTCTTAAGGTTTGTTTCTGGATACCGGATCTTGAAAACAATAATTCATCGCCTCGTTCAAGCAAGTTTTGATCATATTCACTATCAAGTAGTGCTTGCATCTCAGGTGGTTCATTTTCAACTCGAGAAGGATTAGGCGAAGGTTTCGGCTTTTCATGGAGGACGCTATCCTGTTTTAACGGTTTAATCTTGCCAACCGCTTCTCTGAATAGCGCACTATCTTCCTCTGATATATCTGATTTTTTTTTCATTGTGCGATTGTGTAGCACTGATTAAACAATGATTTTATCTGATACCCGACTTAATGTCAGGTATTCACTTAGTGAAGATAAGTGATAGTGATGTAGCGTTGTCTTACTTTAGCCATTCACGAGCATTTGTAAATAGTTTCATCCATGGACTGTATTCACTATTCCAGCTTTGATCCAGGTAGGAGAATTGTTTACTTAAGAAAACACGTTCGGGGTGAGGCATCATGATCGTGATACGACCATCATCATTAGTGAAACCAGTGAGCCCATCAATTGAACCATTAGGATTCAATGGATAATTTTCAGAAACTGTACCTGAGTTATCAATATAGCGTAGTACTGAATTTGTTTTTGAATCATTTGATGTGCGTCCTTCGCCATGAGCAACAACAACCGGTATTTTAGATCCAGCCATACCTTTAAATAAAACCGAAGGCGAATCTATGATTTCAGTCATGACTAAACGGGCTTCGAATTGTTCAGATTTATTCTTAATGAAGTCAGGCCATGAAGCTGCACCAGGAATTAATTCTCTAAGTTGAGACATCATTTGACAGCCATTACAGACACCAAGCGAAAAAGTATCTGTGCGACTGAAGAAACCTTCAAACATTTTGCTTAATTTATCATTGTACAAAATGGTTTTTGCCCAACCACCGCCAGCACCTAATACGTCACCATAAGAAAAACCACCGCAAGCAACAAGGCCATTAAATGATTCAAGGTTAATATGGTTATCAATTAAATCCTGCATATGAATGTCGATGCATTCAAAACCAGCACGGTCAAAAGCGGCTGCCATTTCAATTTGACCATTCACACCTTGTTCACGAAGAATTGCCATTTTAGGTTTGATGCCGGTATTGATAGCAGGAATGCAACTCGCATCAAATTCAAATGTGGTGTCAAGAAATAGGCCGTTATTATTTTTATCAGAAACGAGATCAAATTCCTGTTTTGCACATTCGGGATTATCACGAAGTGCCTGAATTTGATAACTGGTTGCAGACCATTTTTGATGCAATTCATTAATCGCAATACTTAATACATCAGCTTCATTATGTTTAAGGTTAAATTGATAATCATTATTCAATGTGCCAATAGTTTGAATAGATTTCGTATCTATACCTGAGTTAATAAAGGTTTGTTTAACATTTTTCTCATGTTCTTTTTTAATTTGAATAACAGCACCAAGTTCTTCATTAAATAGACTTGTGTGTAAGTCATCGGAACCATCAATGTTGATATCGATACCAGTATGTCCGGCGAATGCCATTTCAGCTAATGTCACAAATAAACCACCATCTGAACGATCATGGTAGGCTAATATTAAGTCAGATTCGTTGAGTATCTGTAGTGATTGGAAGAAACCAATTAAATCGTCAGAGTTGTCTAAATCAGGTGTTTCATTACCAACTTGATCGTAAACTTGACATAAGGCAGAACCACCCAAGCGTTGTTTACCGTTTGCCAAATCGATATATAATAAAATGGTTTCGTCATCTTGATGTAATTGCGGTGTGAGTGATTGACGTACATCTGCAACACGGGCAAAAGCAGTAATGTTTAATGATAATGGTGATGTGACTTTCTTTTCTTTTTCTTTATCTGTCCAAACAGTATTCATTGATAATGAATCTTTACCAACTGGAATAGCAATGCCTAGTTCTTTACATAGCTGACTCACTGCTGAGACTGTTGCATATAATTTAGCATCCTGATCAGATTCACCACATGCAGCCATCCAGTTTGCTGAAAGTGCGATGTCGCCAAGTTTTAAAATACGTGCAGCGGATATATTCAAAATGGCTTCAGCTATCGCCATACGCCCTGAAGCAGGTGCATTGTTAATAGCGATAGGCGTACGTTCACCAAGTGCCATCGCTTCACCAATATAATCATAATAAGATGAACTGGTAACAGCACAATCCGCAACCGGAACTTGCCAAGGGCCCACCATCTGGTCACGAACAACTAAACCAGAAATAGAACGATCACCAATGGTAATTAAAAAGTTTTTACTCGCAACAGTCGGTAGGTGCAGAACTCGATCGATTGACTCGACTAAATCTAATGAAGAAGTATCGAAATCAATTGCTTTATTTGATCCGCTTTTTGCATTGCGTTTTATACTTGGCATCTTTCCAAGCAGCACTGACATCGGAATATCAATCGACTTATTATTAAAGTGCGAATCGTTTAAGATGAGTTGTTCTTCTTCAGTAGATTCACCAAGCACCGCGTATGGCGCACGCTCTCGTTGGCAAAGACTAATAAATTTTTCAATTTGTTGAGGGTTAATTGCCAGTACATAGCGTTCTTGAGATTCATTACACCAAACGCCCATCGGTGACATACCGGGTTCATCATTTGGTATTTCGCGTAATTCAAGGTTCGCGCCGCGATCACTGGCGCTAACTAACTCAGGCATGGCGTTAGAAAGTCCACCAGCACCAACATCATGAATACTTAAAATCGGATTGTTTTTGCCGAGTGACCAGCATCGATCAACAACTTCCTGACAGCGGCGTTCCATCTCCGCGTTATCACGTTGTACAGATGCAAAATCTAAAGAGGCATCACTGGTTCCCGATGCCATTGATGAAGCTGCACCGCCACCTAAACCGATCAACATTGCTGGACCACCTAAAACAACTAACTTCGCACCTACAGGGATATCCAATTTTTGTACATGTTCATCTCGAACCATACCGTAACCACCAGCAAGCATGATTGGTTTATGGTAACCACGAATAACAGAGTCAGTTTCACGTTGTTCATAAGTACGGAAATAACCACACAAAGCAGGGCGGCCAAATTCATTATTGTAGGAAGCCGAACCAATCGGACCATCAATCATAATATCTAATGCAGATACTATTCGTTCAGGTTTACCATTATTTTTTTCCCAGGCTTGTTCAAATTCAGGAATTTTTAAATTAGAAACGGCAAAGCCAGATAAGCCGGCTTTTGGTTTTCCGCCACGACCAGTTGCTGCTTCGTCTCGTATCTCACCACCAGATCCTGTTGCTGCACCGGGGTAAGGTGAAATTGCTGTTGGATGATTATGTGTTTCAACTTTCATTAAAATATGAATATCTTCATCCTTATATCCATATTGATTTAGTTCAGGATCTGTAAAAAACCGTTGTCCTTTATAACCAGCCATAACCGCAGCGTTGTCATGATAAGCGGAAAGTACATTGCCTGGGTTTTCCAGATGCGTTTGTCGAATCATGTCGAATAAAGAATGATCCTGTTTCACATTATCAATTGTCCATTCGGCATTAAAGATTTTATGACGACAATGTTCAGAGTTGGCCTGTGCAAACATCATTAGTTCAACATCAGTTGGATTACGACCGAGTTTTTCAAATGATGAAAATAAATAATCAATTTCTTCCGCAGATAATGCTAAACCCATTTCAGAATTTGCTTTTTCCAGAGCAGGCTTTCCGCCATCAAGAATATTCACATGTTCTAATACAGCAGGCTCTGCGGTTGAGAACAATGCTTGGGCTTCTTGTTCGTCACCAATAACGACGTCAGTCATACGATCATGTAGTAACGGTTTTATCTGTTCAATCTGATCCTCGGTTAAATTTGAACCGGCTGTTAAGGTAATTAAATAAGTAATACCGCGTTCAATACGGACAACTTTGTCCAATCCAGAGTTATGAACAATATCTGTTGCCTTACTCGACCATGGTGAGATTGTTCCAGGACGCGGAATGACAACGAGTTTTGTTGATTCATCATTCACCAAATTAATAGCCAAACCATAATTAAGCAGTGCATCTAACTGGGCTTGTTCTTTATCGTTTAAATCCGAGCTGTTTTCAGCAAAATGAATAAAATGTGCCTGAATCGAGCTAATTTCGGAAACACAGGCCTGCAAAGCAGGAAGAAGTTTATTGACGCGAAAGTCAGAAAGGGCATTACCGCCTTGCAGTATTAACATTAAATCTTTGAATCTTGTTTGATGAAGAAAATTGAGGGAGCTATTTTATCAGCCCTTGGAGGATGAAGCGAAAACTATTTAATTTCTTCTACTTTAATCAAAACAGTTCTTTGTTCCTGTCCACGTTGTTTGGTGCGGATTACGTTTCTTTGACTATCATTATTGAAATGCTGGGTGGTGCCACCGATTTGAATCCATTCGCCTAATCTGCCTGTAGCAGTTGTTTCTACCTCTTGGATGTCAAATATAGCCGCCTGATTGGGACTAACGCGTGATAGACGTGGTGCGACTAGCAGTGTGACATTATCACCTTGTAAACGCGGTAAAACATAAAAACCAGAAGTGACATCACGGTATTCCACTCCATTTTGGACAACAACACCGGCACCAGTGATAACGGCGCTTTGTGTTGGTATCGGTACGGAATTCCCAACATTGATGTGAGCATGGTGGCCTTCAAGTGTTTGCACACGAAAAACATTTCTATCTTCAATATTTGAACGTGTTTCTATTGTGCGATAACGAAGCACATTGCCGTCACTGTCTCGTCCCTGAACGATTAAGCCTTCATTGCTTGTATCTGGTGATTCAATTCTGACATTGCCGGAATTATATCGCCCAGACAAACCACTCTCATTCCGCTTTAAATTACCATCAACGTCTTGTTTGACACTGATCATTAAACGGCGTGGTGCTTTATCAAGTTGAGCAAGTATTTCTTTTAATTGTTTCAGATTTGAAGGGGTAGTTTTTAAGATGAGTTTGTTGTTCATTCCGGTAACGGTACCGCCTTCAGCTACTAGCGGTTTCAGAACAGGAACAATGTCAGATACGACACCGCTCTTTAATTCAATAATCTCCAGTTTCATTGATTCCGCTATCACGGGTGATGAACCAATGATGAAGATAAATAGACTATGTAAAAATAATTTTATCAAATGTGCATCCTTCGTAAATTTGCATCCGGTTTAGCGGTTTCCCACATCTTGTTAAATGCTTCTAACAGGTGTTTCGACTCTCGCCGGCCATTGAAGTTTAGTTTTCCTTTATAACGTTCCGTACTTTGTCGATATAGATATCCTGAGTTATCGGCAACAAGTAAGGTTTCATTAAATGATTTATATTCTTTAGCAACCTTGCGCATTTGTATAAAACTGCTAACTTTCCCTGCTAAATCAACGATTTTGTGGCCTTTACGAACAATTAACTCAGGCTCAAAAACAATGATACGAATTTCAACATTGCGGCTTTTTAGTGCTAATTGTCGCATCGCCTCGACCAAATCAGCCTGATCATAAACAAGCGGATCAAGCTCATGGCTGATAATGGCCAATTTTTGCTTACATTGCTTTATCAACTCGAGAGCTGCTTCCGCATTGTCATCTCGTGTTGATACATCTAATGTTTCGTCTGGAGATTCTCCCAGTCGGTATTCAGAGTAATCACGCATAATTATTTTTTAGAGACTTGTTGAGCTTGAGCCTCGGCATTGCCGATATAGTTTTGTGGTGTTAATTTGTGTAAACGCGCTTTAGCATCATTCGGTATATCAAGTGTTGCAATAAAGTCGCTCAATGTATCCTGATTAATATTCTGACCACGCGTTAATTCTTTTAACTGTTCGTAAGCATTATCAATGCCATAACGACGCATCACAGTTTGAATTGGTTCAGCTAATACTTCCCATGATTGTTCAAGATCTTGATTCAATACCTCAGGATTAATATCCAATTTGGACAAACCTTTTAAAGAAGAATCAAGTGCAATTAGCGTGTGTGCAACACCGACACCCATATTTCTTAAGACAGTTGAATCCGTTAAATCTCGTTGCCAACGAGAGATAGGTAACTTTTGCGCAAGATGTTCAAAGATACCGTTAGCTAATCCTAAATTACCCTCAGCATTTTCAAAGTCGATAGGGTTGACTTTATGCGGCATGGTTGACGATCCAATTTCACCTTTCTTTAATTTTAATTTGAAATAGCCAAGTGAAATGTAACTCCACATATCTCGACTGAGATCAATCAAAATAGTATTAGCACGTGATAAGACATGAAAATATTCAGCCATATAATCATGCGATTCAATTTGTGTTGTGTGCGGGTTCCAATCCAGCTCTAAATCGGTAACAAACTTTTTAGATAAAGACATCCAGTTCACTTTTGGATAGGCGGAAAGATGTGCATTAAAATTACCAACGGCGCCATTCATCTTGCCCAATAATTCTATTTTTTCCAGTTGCTTTTTCTGGCGCGACAAACGATGAACATAGACAGCGATTTCCTTACCTAATGTTGTTGGCGATGCCGTTTGCCCATGTGTTCGTGCAAGCATCGGTGTAGCAGCATGCTTTTTAGATAACGTTTTTAAAACAAAAATCGTTTCTTCGAGCTTTGGTAACAAAACAACATCACGCGCTTCTTTTAACATCAATGCATGACTCAGATTGTTGATGTCCTCTGAAGTACAAGCAAAATGGATAAACTGGCTTGCCTGTTTTAATGCTCTATTGGACTGTATCTGATCACGAATGAAATACTCAACTGCCTTTACGTCATGGTTAGTCGTCTTCTCGATCTTCTTAATCGCTTTAGCATCAGTAACTGAAAAATCATTTTTAATTTTATCAAGAATAGATATAGATTTTTTTGAAAACGGTGCAATTTCCTTAATCCCGGAATGTGCGGCTAAGGTTTTAAGCCATTCGATTTCAACTTCTACACGAAATCGAAATAAACCGTATTCACTGAATATCGGTCTTAATGAATCTGTTTTATTTTGATAACGACCATCTATAGGTGAAATGGCGGTTAATGCTGATAATTCCATAATTGCTCTTAATTATTTAGTAATGAAACGAGATTATACCTTTTATATCTTGATTATTAAGGGTGCCTATAAAAATAGTGAATTTTTCGTGAGAGCGAGGCGGCAGCGCACGGACGCCTGCATGGAGGCAGGCGGTAGAGCGACGCAGGACGCCAAAGCCGAGAACCTCAGTGTATAAGCCATACATGAAGGTTTGAGTATGTTGCTAACGAAGCGCTTACGAGAAAAGTGCATTTTTAAGGTACCCTTAAGTAAATTTGAGCAAAATTTAATTGAAGACTAATTTTTCTCAATGATATTTTTAGAATGTCTTAATAGCTTGTACTGGATAACAGGCAAAATGAAAACAATGATGCCGATTACAGAAAAATGCAGTAGTACTTCCACTAATTTTTCTGTTGTTTCATGATAATAAGTAACACCTAAGCCAAGACTCATGAATATGATGGCGGCAATAATGGACATTAATACCAGTTGTTTCGTTTTAAAATTTTTCATCAGCATAGCAAGCAAAACAAGTAGTGCTTGTGCGGCGAGAACAAAATAAACTGGAATTAAAAATACATATAGCCAGATATTCTCTGCCTCTGACGAAGCGAAGACAGAGCATGAAATAAAGCTTAAGACTAAAAAGAAGTTAAGGTGAAGGATTTGGAATTTTTTCATGTATTTCTTCAATTGCTCGAATTAAGTCTTTTGATAATTTAACATCAATACTGTCAATATCTGTTTTCAATTGCTGCATTGTCGTCGCACCAATGATATTACTTGTTAAGAATGGACGACTATTCACATAAGCTAATGCCATCTGCGAAGGGTCAATATTACTTTCATTAGCAAGCGCGATATAAGCTTCAGTTGCTGCATTAGCTTGTGGATTGGTATATCGAGTAAAGCGATCAAACAATACTAAACGTGTTCCTTCCGGTTTTGCATCATTTAGATACTTGCCACTTAAAACCCCAAAAGCTAATGGAGAGTAGGCAAGCAAGCCGACATCTTCACGGTGAGCAAATTCGGCTAAGCCGACTTCAAAGCTTCGGTTTAATAAGTTATATGGGTTTTGAATACTAACGATACGAGCTGAATTTTGTTCATTGGAAGCACGTAAATATTCAGAGCACCCCCAGGCGGTTTCATTTGAAATACCTATCGTTCTGATTTTTCCTTCCTTAACTAAATCATCAAGTACAGCAAGCGTTTCAGCAATGGGAACGCCGTCTTTTTCTGGTGCATGGTAATAACCCAGTTTACCAAAGAAATTGGTATCTCTTTCCGGCCAATGCATTTGATAAAGATCGATATAATCAGTTTGTAAACGTTTTAAAGATGCATCTAACGCCGCATGAATATTTTTTTTATCAAGCCTGGCCTCACCATTACGTAAATAAGGAAGCCAATCCTGCTGAGCACACACTTTGCTTGCAATGATTAATTTATCGCGATCCTGTCTTTTCGCTAGCCAGGTTCCAATATAGGTCTCTGTTAATCCTTGAGTTTCTTCTTTAGGAGCAACCGGATACATTTCAGCGGTATCAATAAAATTAATACCCGCATCAACGGCGTAATCTAATTGTTCGTGCGCCTCAGCCTCGGTATTTTGCTCTCCCCAGGTCATGGTTCCCAGACAGATGCGGCTGACTTCAATATCTGTCTTTCCGAGTTTTGTGTATTCCATAGTCTTTACCTAAATAATTTTGATGTGTGACAGTCTACATTCGCGGACAATTACTGTCGCTTATGATACCTTTCAATTTTCAATAAGACATCTTCATTCGAGAATGCAAACATTAACCATAACAAAACCGGACGATTTTCATCTACACCTGCGTGATGGTGCTGCTTTGGCGAGTATTATTGATCATACCGCCGCTCAAGTTGCACGTGCGATTATTATGCCGAATCTAAAACCGCCCGTTGTGACAACAGAAATGGCACTGGAATATCGCGATCGAATTTTGGCTGCAGTAGATGAACAATATAATTTCGAACCGTTAATGACCTTATATTTAACGGATAACACCTCAGCTGAAGATATAAAAACTGCGGGAGAAAATAAAAGTATTCATGCTTTAAAATATTATCCAGCCGGTGCAACAACCAACTCTGACCAAGGTGTGACAGACTTTAAGAAAACCTATAAAGCATTAGAAGCAATGATGGAGCAAGGTTTACCGTTATTAGTCCATGGCGAAGTGACCGATGCTGATGTTGACATCTTTGATAGAGAAGCAGTATTTATAGATAAAGTATTAACACCGCTAGTTAAAGACTTTCCTGACTTAAAGATTGTCTTTGAACATATCACTACCCGAGCAGGTGTCGATTTTGTTTTAAGCGCAAAAGAAAATATTTCCGCGACGATTACACCACAACATATTCTATTAAATCGAAACGATCTATTTAAAGGAGGTTTACGCCCACATAATTATTGTTTACCCATATTAAAAGTAGAAAATGATCGTCAGGCTGTAGAAGCAGCAGCAATTAGTGGGAACCCTAAATTTTTTCTTGGTACAGATAGCGCACCACATGAGCGTAAGCATAAAGAAACAGGTTGTGGTTGTGCCGGAATATTTTCTGCTCACATCGGTATCGAGCTTTATGCGGAAGCATTCGATGCAGTAGGTGCGTTAGATAAGCTGGAAGCCTTTGCCAGTCATTACGGCGCTGATTTTTATGGTCTGCCACGTAATCAAGAAAAAGTGACATTAATTAAAGAAGACTTAACCATACCAGAAACAATTGCCTTCGGTGATAGTGTGTTGGTTCCTTTCCGTGCAGGCGAAACGTGTTCATGGCAACTGAAGAAATAAACGAAACAAACTCCCATTTAAATTCTCAGGAAAAAGAAGGCAAGGGAAAAGAAAAGACAGCGGTTGCGAAACGTTTTCGTGGTTACTTGCCCGTTATCGTTGATATAGAAACAGCTGGGTTTAATGCTGCAACGGATGCGATGTTAGAAATTGCAGCCGTCACCGTCAAAGTGAACGATGAAGAGCAATGGTGTATAGATGAAATTGTTTCCAAGCATGTTAATCCTTTTGAAGGTGCGAACTTAGATAAAGCCTCATTAGACTTTACCGGTATCGATCCCGAACATCCTTTCCGCAAACAGATTGCAGTAGATGAAACAGAAGCTTTACGTGAAATATTTAAACCGGTACGAACAAAAATTAAAGAGCACAGATGTAGTCGTGCAATTCTAGTAGGACACAATGCAGCATTTGATATTAATTTTTTAAATGCCTGCGTTGAGCGTAACGATATAAAACGTAATCCCTTTCATCCCTTTAGTACATTTGATACCGCAACCATGGCAGGACTTGCCTATGGGCAAACTGTATTAGCACGTGCTGCTGAAGCAGCAGGTCTTGAGTGGGATCAAAAAGAAGCGCACTCAGCAAGATACGATGCAGTACAAACGGCAAAGTTGTTTTGTGAGATTGTTAATCAATGGAATGAGTATTCAGGGATGTTTAAGATTGATTCAGAGTAGTTCTTTTATTTAGTAATTCTTTTTAGCTTTTGTTTCGTCTGATGACGAGTCACTTCTTTTTGCGTGGCCAAAAAGAACTAACGAAGAAAAAGGCCACCCCAAATGACTTGCCCTGCGGGTACCCGAGTCGTTGTATTATTTCAACGGCACGCGCATACGGACTCCTGTCCTAATGCGCTCTCGCTACATCCCTGTAGCTCAACCGATGAAATAAAACAACGCCTCGG
>JAJFKK010000169.1 GCA_021773245.1 Gammaproteobacteria bacterium
TGTGGCTGAAAAAAAAGCAATTAAGTGTTTTGAGACACCTACCGGTTGGAAATTTTTTGGGAATTTGATGGATGCTGGACAGGTGACTCTATGTGGTGAAGAGTCTTTTGGTACGGGGTCGGATCATGTGCGTGAAAAAGACGGCCTGTGGGCAGTGCTTTTCTGGCTCAATATTCTTGCCGTGCGAAAGGAGTCAGTGGAAAGTATTGTGCAAAAACATTGGGCTGAATACGGGCGGAATGTTTATTCCCGGCATGATTACGAAGACGTGGATAATGCGATTGCCAATAAAATTATGGAAAATATTCGTGTTAAATGCAGGTCGCTACCAGGAGAGCAGTTGGCTGGTCGGTTAGTAAAAGACTGCGATGATTTCTCCTACACGGACCCTGTGGACGGCAGTTTTAGCAGCGGCCATGGACTGCGTATTCTTTTTGATGATAACTCGCGCATTATCTTCAGATTGTCTGGTACCGGTACTAACGGAGCGACAATCCGCATCTATCTTGAATTGTTTGAGCCCGATGTGGCCAGGCATACACTCGATGCGCAGGAACTGTTGCAAACCATGATCACGGCGGCTAATCAGCTTTCTGAAATACCTCAACTCACTGGTCGAAATGCCCCAACGGTCATAACGTAATCGTATGAAAAAATCTACAATGAAAATTAATGACGCTGCGCGTGCGATCATGGAAGCCAGAAGCCATGACCCTTTTTCCTGGCTTGGTTGCCATGAGGATCCTGATGATGGCATTTTAATCCGCGCTTTTAAACCACGATTAGAGGAAATGTGGCTTCTTCATGAGGGTGGAAAAGAGCAGCTTATGTCTCGAGTAGAGGGCACTGATTTTTTTGAGATTCACTGTAAAAAAAGAGATTTTAAACGCCACTATCAGTTTCTTGTTGTCGATAAGCAGGGGCATCGTTGGCAAGAAGAAGATGTATATCGTTTTTCTCCGATGTTGGGTGAGGTAGATCTTCATTTGATCGGAGAGGGTAATCACTTTGAGAAATACAATATCCTCGGAGCGCATGTACGAAAACATGAAGGCGTTCAAGGTGTGGGTTTTTCAGTATGGGCACCTTCAGCTCAGGCAGTGGCAGTAATCGGTAATTTTAATCATTGGGATGGACGGGAGCATCCCATGCGGTCGCGTGGTTCATCGGGCATATGGGAACTATTTATTCCCGCTCTGAGCGAGGGTGAAGTCTACAAATATAAAATACGGTCATCATCGGGTGAATTGTTGGAGAAAACCGACCCCTATGCACAACAAATGGAAATGCGCCCGAATACAGCCAGCGTAGTACATAATCCGAATCATTACCTATGGAACGATTCAAAATGGTTGTCGCATCGTCCTGAGAAGCAAGGGCTGGATCAGCCGATGTCTATTTACGAGGTGCAATTAGGTTCATGGAAGCAGGTGAATGGAAATCCGCTGAATTATCGGGAGCTTGCTCATCAACTGACCGAATATTGTCGGTGGATGGGCTATACCCATATTGAACTCATGCCTATTACGGAATACCCTTTTGATGGTTCGTGGGGTTATCAGGTTGTTGGTTATTTTGCACCTACCAGTCGTTTCGGTTCGCCGGACGATTTCCGTTATTTTGTCGATTATTGTCACCAACATGATATTGGTGTCTATCTTGACTGGGTGCCCGCACATTTTCCTAAAGATCCCCACGGATTAGCTCGGTTTGATGGTACCCCATTGTATGAACATGAAGATCCTCGGCTGGGTGAGCATAAAGACTGGGGAACCTACATATTTAATTTTGGCCGTAACGAAGTACGGAATTTTCTACTTGCCTCGGCGTTATTCTGGTTAGACAAATACCATATTGATGGGCTTCGTGTGGATGCTGTTGCATCAATGCTATATCTGGATTACTCTCGCAAAGAGGGTGAATGGGCGCCTAATAAATACGGCGGACGGGAAAACCTTGAAGCGGTAGAATTCCTCAAGCAATTCAATCATCTTGTGCATGAACGTCATCCAGGTGCCGTGACCATGGCAGAAGAATCCACTTCATGGCCGATGGTATCCCGCCCAACGGACCAAAATGGTTTGGGGTTTACAATGAAGTGGAATATGGGCTGGATGAACGATACCCTGACCTATTTTGGACACGACCCCATTCATCGATCCTATCATCACCATGCGCTTACTTTTTCCATGGTCTATGCCTTTACGGAAAATTTTATTTTACCTTTTTCACATGATGAGGTAGTGCATGGAAAAGGTTCCATGCCTGAAAAGATGCCTGGCGACGATTGGCAAAAATTTGCCAATCTACGCCTACTGTATGCGTATATGTATGCTCACCCTGGCAAAAAACTTCAGTTTATGGGGTCTGAATTTGGTCAATGGCCGGAGTGGAATCACGATTTATCCATTTCCTGGGACCAATCTAATTTTATGCCGCATCGAGGGCTGCAATTAATGGTAAGGGATTTGAACCATATCTATCGATCAACCCCTGCGTTGTACGAGGTGGATTTCGATTCTCATGGATTTCAATGGATTGATTGCAATGATGTCCACCAATCCATTCTCAGTTTTATTCGGCGGGATAAACACGGTGGCGTGGTTGTGGTTGTGCTTAATCTTACGCCAGTACCGCATCACCATTATAAATTGGGCGTACCCTTCTCAGGTAAATATCGAAAATTGATTAATACAGATGCGACTACGTATGGTGGTACCAATCTAGGCAACCAAGGCAGTGTATGCGCCGTGAATGAGGTATGGATGGGACAAAGTCATTCAATTAAAATCGTACTTCCACCGTTGTCATGCATTATTCTCCAGCCA
>JAJFKK010000170.1 GCA_021773245.1 Gammaproteobacteria bacterium
CGCTTAAAGAGATGGTCGATCTATATATTTCGATGAACCGTGCTTATAGTCGCTTATGTAAGCGATATCACCCTACGATTGTTAATGCTATTCGCTACATGCCGGTAATAACAGAAGCTGACTGTGCTGATGAAGCCGTCGTTAAAAGCTGGTTCGGTGAATTAACGAGCCTATTAAATAGTGATGACGCACATGTCACCGAGTATCTTTTTGAGGTTTTTCCAGCCAACGATAGTTTGTTAGGCGGTAAGATATCGATAATAATTCATGGCATTGAGTCCAGTAATGTCTTTCAGCCAGAATTCTTTTCTTCGGAAAACTATAGAAAACTATGCGCGCTGGAACAGGCCTTGGTTTTAGAAGATGATGCTTATGTGCGGCGCAATGAGCGAAAGCAAGTAATCACTTCGTGTAAGCAGGCCTTTGACTGGTTGTTGAAAGAAGCTGAACAAGGGCTGTCCATTCAGCGCTATAAAGGCCTTGGTGAGATGAACCCAGAGCAGCTTTGGGAGACGACTATGGATTCAACCACGAGAAGTCTTTTACAGGTTCAAATAGAAGATGTTATTGGTGCTGATGAAGTCTTTACAACGCTAATGGGCGATCAAGTTGAGCCTAGAAGAGAGTTTATCGAGCGTAACGCACTAGTTGTAGAAAACCTCGATACATAAAGGACTAGGTTCGCGCAATTGCCCAAACATCAATTTGCTGGCAGCCCGCTTTTCTAAACAGGTTCGCCAGCTCGCTTATTGTCGAGCCAGTTGTTATTACGTCATCTACAATAGCAATGTGCTCAGGAATTATACTGCTGCATAAAGAAAAGGCCCCTTTTACGTTTTTTCGTCTTGTTTTCATCGGCAAGCTGCTTTGAGGATCTGTGTTTATTGTTCTTTTACACAAAGACGTATTCGTTTCTAAACCAAGGTGCCGGCTCAATTGTCTAGCAAACTCCAAAGACTGGTTATAACCACGTTCCCTTTGTCTTTTTGCATGTAACGGCACAGGAACTATCGTTTTTGGCAGCGTTAGAGCCACGTTTCTTTTTAGTTTTTCTGCAAATTTTTCAGCAAAGCAACGAGCAAGTTCGGGCTTGTTTTTAAATTTGAACGATTTAATTAAAAAGTTTGCTGGGAACTGGTAATTCAAGAGTACCTCAGTGCTATTGAAACAAGGTTGACGTTTAAGGCATGCGCCGCAAACACTCTGTTCAGAGCTCCTACGCGCACAAACGGGGCATCTTGTTATATCTTGAATCAAGTCTTTTTCGCATTTTTCACACCATGCGAAATCAGTTTTCGTTAAGCAAAAAAAACAAGAACCAGGAAAAATTAATTCTTTGACTTCCATGTCAGTCTGTTAACCTTATAGAAAAATAAAAGTTTACAAGCAATGCTCAATATTTATTGTTACATGCTTAAGCCCTTTTGAGTACCTAGGAAATAAAATATGCATCAAAATAAAAAGTCACTTATTAGAAATGATTGGAGCAGAGATGAAGTTGTTTCATTACTAAGCCAACCATTTAATGATTTGATATTTACATCTCAACAAATTCATAGAGAAAACTTCAGTCCTAACACTGTTCAATTAAGCACCTTAATGAATATTAAAACAGGTGGCTGCCCAGAAGATTGTGCTTATTGTCCACAAAGCGCGCATTACGATACAGGCGTTGATGCGGAAAAATTATTAGATCTTAATGATGTTCTCACACAAGCAAAAGCGGCAAAAGAAAAAGGCGCAACACGTTTTTGTATGGGGGCAGCATGGCGACAACCAAAACAGCAAGATCTCGAAAAAGTAATGGTGATGGTAGAGGCCGTTAAAAAGACCGGTATGGAAACATGCGTAACTTTAGGTATGTTGTCTGATAAACAAGCCAAAGACTTAAAGTCCGCTGGACTAGATTATTACAATCATAACCTTGATTCTTCGCCTGAATATTATTCAAAAATTATTAGTACGCGTGACTATCAAGAAAGACTCGATACCATCGAAAATGTGAGACAGGCAGATATTAATGTTTGTTGTGGGGGAATTATCGGCATGGGTGAAGACGAAAGCGATAGAGCGGGTCTACTCTTAACTTTAGCAAATATGCCAACCCATCCAGAAAGCGTACCAATTAATATGTTAGTACAAGTTGAAGGTACGCCACTTAAAGATACTGATAAGCTAGACACTATAAATTTTGTCAGAATAATTGCCGCAGCAAGAATAATGATGCCCGCTTCTTATGTGCGACTTTCTGCCGGTCGTAATGAGATGTCAGATGAAATGCAGGCGTTATGTTTTCTTGCTGGCGCTAATTCTATTTTTTATGGAGAAAAATTACTTACAACTGACAACCCTCAGCTTGAGCAAGATAAGTTATTGTTTGATAGATTAGGCATACAGTCGTCTCAACATTAATCAATAAGCGAAGCAGAGGTGGATTTACAAGAAGAAATTAATCAGAGAAAAAACGATGGTTTATTTCGTCAAAGGAAGCTTATAAGTTCTCCACAAGGACCAACGATTAAAATTGATGGCGAAGAGTTTATAAATTTTAGTAGTAACGATTATTTAGGCTTTGCAAATAATAATAAATTAAAAGTCTTTATGATCGATGCAGTAAATAGATATGGAATTGGTGCCGCGTCATCACAAATGTTGGCAGGGTATTTATATCCACATAAAGCGTTAGAAAGAAAACTTTCACAGTTTCTAAATAGAGATGCAGCGTTAGTTTTTCCCTCGGGCTATCAAGCAAACTTATCTATAGGCTCAGTGCTTATTGATTCAAACACTGTCGTCCTCCAAGACAAGTTAAACCACGCATCATTAGTTGATTCTGCTTTGCTTTCAAAAGGCAAGCTTGTTCGATACCGACATAATGATATGGAGCATTTAAATAAACTTTTAGAAAAACACAAGCCATATAATTTGTTAGTAATGACTGATGGTGTGTTCAGCATGGATGGAGACTATGCAAAACTAAGAGAGATAGCTGATTTGTGTAATGTTTATGACGCATGTTTAATAGTTGATGATGCGCATGGCCTTGGTGTTTTAGGTAAAACGGGCGCTGGTTTATTAGAGTTACTTGAGCTTGGTCAGCAAGACGTTCCTCTTTTGATCGGTACTTTTGGAAAGTCGTTTGGTGCTAGTGGCGCATTTGTTTCCGGAAGTAATTTACACGTAGAAGCCTTTATACAAAAAGCGAGAACGTATATTTATACAACAGCATTGCTTCCTTCAATAGCAGCAACTATGGTGCAAGCAATAGAAATGGTTGTTGAAAGCAACAGCCTTCGCAATAACTTAAATAGTTTAATCACATATTATAAGACGTTGTTAATAGACGCTGGCTTAAGTGAAAATAATTCTGTTTCACATATACAGCCCATAATAATTGGCGACACAAACAAGACACTAGAGATAAGTAAGCAGCTTTACGAAAACAATATATTGGTGTCCGCTATTAGGCCGCCCACCGTCCCTAAAAATACTTCTCGTTTAAGAGTTAGCCTTTCAGCTGTTCACACCGAAGAACAGGTCAAACTACTTGTTGATTCAATTAATGAAACTATAGGAATAAAAGTATAAAACATGGATTGCGTTTTGTTACATGGTTGGGGCGCCACCAATAAAGTTTGGAGTAATTTTGCTGGTTCTTTAGAAAGTTTTAATAATGTATCAGCACCCTGTTTATATCAATCAGCTAGAAAAACAAAAGATAATAAATTTGAGTCTATAGCTAAGGTGTTGAGCGAAAAGATTGATTCGGATGCTATTATTATTGCTTGGTCCATAGGTGGCCTTGTGGCAACACCGTTAGCAAAACTAACAAGTAAAATTAAAGCGGTTATTTTTATTGCTAGCGCGCCTTGTTTTGTTAATAAAAATAATTGGTCAAATGTGATCGATCAAGAAAGCATAGAAAGTCTTCATGTGAGCTTATCAAAAGACACGAAGGAAACACTTAATTACTTTGCCGGTTTAATTGCGCATGGTGATGAGTCAGTTAAAACAACCAATAAGGTGGTTCGCAGCAGCCTCGCAGACGAAAAACACAAAGAAGTATTGTATTCATGGTTAGTACAAATGCAAGAGACAGATCAAAGAGAAATGTTTGCCGGGTTAAAATTGCCGGCACAGTTCATCATTGGTGAAAAAGACTCATTAATAAAATCAAAAATAGAAAAACAAATAAAACATTTAAATCCAAACATAGAAAGCGTAGTGATAAATAATTGTGGGCACGCACCTTTTTTAAGCAAGCAAGATCAAACAAACAAAATAATAAGCGAGTTTATAAATGCAAAATTCAACTGATCATAACTATGATGTTAATGTTGAGTCTGTCGCATCTGCATTTAATCTTGCAGCAAAGGACTATGATCTTTTTTCAACGTTACAACAGGTTGTATCTAGTCGCCTGATAGAGTCGTTTGAAAATATAAAAATCACGCCTAAAAGGATTTTAGATTTAGGGGCCGGAACGGGTCATGGCTCCTCTCAATTAAACAAGCAGTTCAAAAAAGCACAAATTTATCAGCTCGATCTTTCTACAGAAATGCTAAAAGAATCACGAATAAAGTCGCCGCGATTTTTTTCAAGAAACCACTTTCTTTGTGCAGATGCAAACAAGCTTCCTTTATTGAACAATAGTGTTGATTTAGTGTTTAGTAGCTTGATGCTGCAGTGGTGCAATGATCCTGATGCCGTTTTTGCGGAAATTAAACGCGTACTTAAACCGAGAGGTCTTTTTTTGTTTACCAGCTTCGGACCCGATACATTAAAAGAGTTAAGAGAAAGCTGGCGACAGGTAGATGAAGATATACATGTAAATGCATTTACTGATATGCATGATATAGGCGACTCACTCATTCGTAACGGGATGGATTCACCGGTTTTGAGCATAGAGAACATGGTGGTGACTTATGATGAATGTACGCAGTTAATGCGTGAGTTAAAAAAGATAGGTGCACATAATGTTAATAGCGGCCGAAGGAAAACATTGACAGGGAAACGTCGTTTAGAAAAAGTGATTACGCATTATGAGAATTATCGCCAGGATAATAAATTGCCGGCTACGTACGAAGTTATATACGGCCATGCATGGAGCGCGGAAAGCAATAAAAATAAAGTAACTGCAAATGTTCAAAGCATTTCATTAGAAGATCTTAGGCAAGATCTACAAAACCACAAATTAAAGTAACCATGTCTAAAGGCGTATTTATTATAGGCACAGATACGGGTATAGGAAAAACCTGGTTTACGCTTGCTTTAATGGAAGCTTTAAAAAAATATCAGAACCAGGTTGCTGGAATGAAGCCAATAGCTTCGGGAGCACAGTTGAACAATGGTAAATTGATGAATGGAGATGCGCGTTTGATAATGCAGCATTGTAGCGAGCCGACCGATTATGAACTAATAAACCCGATCGTATTTGAATTGCCCGTGTCTCCCCATATTGCCGCACGCCAGATAAACCAAAAAATAAAAATGGAGCAAATTATTTCCTGTTACAAAAAACTGGCAATAAATAATGAAAAAATTATCGTAGAAGGAGTTGGTGGTTGGCGAGTCCCCCTTTCGGACAAATTGAGTATTGTTGATTTAGTTCGCTCTCTGGATCTGCCAGTAATATTAGTCGTGGGCCTCAAATTGGGGTGTATTAGCCATGCGCTATTGACTGCAGAGGCAATTGAGGCTGATGGAATCAGGCTTATCGGTTGGGTTAGTAGCAGATGTGAAAAGGGTTATTTGTGCGCCAACGAGACAATTGAGACATTAATGCATGATATGCCTTGTCCCTATCTTGCAGATTTGCCTCATATGGATAGCTTTGAGCCAGAAAGACTCACTCAAAAGCTCGATCTAAACAATATTTTTTAGTTCAGTGCAAGCATAGAAATTTAAGGGCGAAACTTGCAAAGAATGGGCAATATAGGGCATATTGTCGCACCGAGACAGGGCAATTAATGCTGCTCGGCAATATTTATTGTGTCATTTGAGTTGAAATAAGCTTAAAGACTTGGGGTATTGCATCATTCCGATAGAGGATGATGATGTGGCAACGTAATGGGGATAACGTTGAGCTGCGGCAAGGTAGCCGAGAAAAGAATTAAAAATCGTTTAAAGAATTATTATAAAAACCATCAATGCTGAGGAATGTTGTATGTCAGTCGATAAATTAAAACGAACTGTGCTTGGTCTA
>JAJFKK010000018.1 GCA_021773245.1 Gammaproteobacteria bacterium
AGATATTGTCGATGATCCAATAGATCATGCAATGGTGAAATCAATTAATGAAGTCGGACAAGTGATGGGCATGAAGACTATTGCTGAATTTGTTGAGAATGACGTTATTAAAGGCATGTTGAAAGAGATTGGTGTTGATTATGCTCAGGGATATGGTATTGGCAAGCCTGAACCGTTTCTTGAATTACTTGATTCTAAAAAGCTTTAAAACTCAGGGTTTATTGTTTTAGCTTTAGATTTTGTCATTTTATAATTAACTATACCCATTCTAAACTAATGTGATTGTCTGACGCCATAGAGTTTAGAGTAAAGTCCATCCTGAGAAAGTAGTTCGCCGTGGGTTCCTTGTTCTCCTATAGATCCAGCTTCAAATACATAAACATGATTAGCTTGTTTGATCGCACTTAATCTATGCGCAACAATGATTGTTGTTTTGTCTTTTAAGAAATCAGCAAGGGCAAGGTGTAAATGATATTCTGTTTCTGCATCTCATGCAGAGGTTGCTTCATCAAGTATGACAACATTTGGCTCGCTCAATACCATACGTGCGATGGCTAGTCGTTGACGTTGCCCGCCAGACAATCTTATTCCTTGTCGACCAACAATGGTATCGAGTTTATTTGGTAATTCTTCTATAGTTTCTTTTAACTGCGCTATCTCAAGCGCAT
Organism: Gammaproteobacteria bacterium; assembly: GCA_021773245.1. GTDB lineage: Bacteria > Pseudomonadota > Gammaproteobacteria > Eutrophobiales > Eutrophobiaceae > UBA7359. The sequence continues at coordinate 669 of JAJFKK010000018.1, forward strand.
GCCATAAGTCTTTATCTTCCAGTTCGCGACCTAAAGTTAGATTTATTCTGACAGTATCATTAAACAAAGCAGGATTTTGTAATACCGTAGCAACATTTTCACGTACTACATCTAGACCAATCTTTGTTACAGGCACATCGTCATAAAATATGTTGCCACTCTTTGCAGGATATAAACCAATTAATACTTGTACTAAAGTGGATTTTCCGCCACCACTTGCGCCGACCAAAGCAACTTTTTCACCGGGTTCAATTTTTAGATTAATTCCATTTAATACATCAGTATTGTCACTATCACTCAGGCTATATGAAAAGTGTAGATCAGAAATAGTAATGCCGACCGTATTTTTATTTTCAAATGGATTAATAACATGTGGGTAATTGGGCTCTTGTTTCAATTTAATTAATTCATTAATACGGCTTAATGCAGCTTTAGCATTATAAAAAGCGTATTGAATATTAAGAATTTCCTGAACCGGCGCCATCATGAACCAAAGGTAGCCAAATACTGCAAACATTTGACCAATACTTAAACCAGAGTAAATAACCATAATCATGGCAACCGCTCTAAAAATATCAAAACCAAATAGAAAAACAACAAAGCTTAATCGACCTGCAGTATCGCTCTTCCATGCAAAAGTAACGCCGTGATTTTTTACTTCTCGTGCCTGCTCTATGATTCGTTGTAAGTAATGCTTTTCTCGATTGCTGGCGCGAATTTGATGAATAGAATCTAGTGTCTCAACAAGGGATTGTTGAAAAATAGCAAAGGCAGCATTTTCATTTTTCTTTAGCTCTTTAACACGTTTACCTAAGACGGTTGTGAAGTAAATTACGATAGGATTAGCAAATAGAATTAATAAAGCTATTTGCCAATGCATGATGAGTAAAATGATGGCAACGCCAATGATAGTTAACACGGCGACAAGCAATTTGCTTACTGTTGATCCAACAAAATCATCAACAGTGGTAAGGTCGGTTACAAAATAGGATGCAACAGTACCACTACCCAACGTTTCATATTCAGACATTGAGACACTACTTAATCGTTGTAGCAATGTACGACGTATAAGAAAAATCACATCTTTTGCAATAATAGTGAACTGTCTGGTTTGTAAAACATTAAGAACCAAAGCGGAAAGACGTAAAAACAAAGTTAATAGAAGAATAGCTAAAATATAAAGTACTGGGGCGTGCCACGATTCAGGTGTAATACTGTTAATTGTATTAACAACAATACCGGGTTTATTTAACAATACCTCATCAACTAATAGAGGCAATAATAAAGGTACAGGTACGCTAGCCAGTGTCGCAATGACAGCGATGATATTCGCTAAAATCAATTGATGTTTATGCTGCTTGGCGATATTAAAAATATACTGCCAGTTATATTCTTTTACTTCTTCAGTAGAAGAAGTATTTATAATAGCATTTTGTTCTGATGGTATTGTTGCCGACATACTAAATTATCCGTACCAAACCAGAGGTTCTTCCTGCATCAACGCCGCTTGTTCTCTTAAACTTAATATATGATCTTCCCAATAATGTTGGCTGTTAAAAAATGGAAACGCAATAGGAAAAGCAGGATCTTCCCAGCGTTGCGCTAACCATGCAGCGTAATGAATTAAACGTAATGTTCTTAAAGCTTCGACTAAGTGTAATTCACGTGCAGAGAAGTCACGAAACTCAGTATAGCCTTCCATGAAATCATTAAGCCTTGCTGTCATGTATTGGCGATCTCCTGATAAGAACATCCAAATATCTTGTACTGCAGGACCTGTTCGCGAATCATCAAAGTCAACGATATAGAATTTATCATCACGCGTTAATATATTTCCCTGATGGCAATCACCATGCAGTCGTAAACTTTTATAAGTACCGGCTTTTTCAAAACACGAATTAATTCTGGGGATTAGATCATCAGTCAGTGTTGTGTAAGCCGTTTCCAAATCCATAGGAATAAAATTATTTTCTAAAATATATTTTATTGGCTTAGTTACGAAGTCTTCTATAGAAATAGCGGGTCTTTCTATAAAGGACTTTGTTTCGCCAATGTTATGCAGTTGAGCTAATATTCGACCAAGTTGTAAAAGATGGTCAGAATTATCCAATTCGGGAGCATAGCCGCCGAAACGTCGATAAAGCGAAAAGCGATATCCCTCAAAGTTAAATATTGTTTCGTTATCAATTGTCATTGGAGCGACAATGGGTAAATCAGCTTCAGCTAATTCGAGCGTAAATTGATGTTCTTCTCTGATCATCTCATCTGTCCAACGAGCAGGTCGGTAAAATTTGGCAATGAGGGGTAATTCATCTTCAATACCGACTTGATAGACTCTATTTTCATAGCTATTAAGCGCAAGTACCCTTCTATCTGAGATGTAACCTAAGGAATCAATTGCATTCACAATTGTATCTGGGCCAAGTTGGCTATAATTATACAAACTAGTATTTTTCGTCATAGTGGGAGTCTATCAGAAGTCGTGATGTACTTATGAAATGACTCCCATATTAATTAAATTAGTATACAAAACAGTTTGATACAGGATAAGCTTTTCCAGGTGAGTTTTTATAGCAAAGGAATATTGACTGTATGAGTTCAGAGATATCTTCGCTAACAAAAGATGCTAATGCGGGTGATGTTGAAGCGCAGCTACAGCTTGCTGAATTATATGAGCAAGGTTTTGGTGTGCCACTTGATCATGGACAGTCAGCATATTGGTATCGACAAGCTGCCGAACAAGATTCAGGCAAGGCGCAATCACGTCTTGGACAAATGTATATGCGTGGTATTGGTGTACCAGAAGATCATCAACAAGCCTCACATTGGTTAAGTAAATCAGCAGAGAAGGGTGATGCTACTGCACAAGTTAACCTGGCCTGGTGTTATCAACATGGTCTTGGTGTAGAAAAGAATTATGAGAAAGCATTTGATTGGTATCTAAAATCAGCCGAACTCGGACATGCGGCTGCACGTTATAATCTCGCGTATATGTATTCTAAAGGAATAGGAACAACGAAAAATAATGAAGATGCCTTTAAGTGGTATTTACTTGCTGCAGAACAAGGCCACATGAAAGCACAATTAAATGTCGGTTTAATGTTTGCACAAGGACAAGGTACAAAAGTAAAAGAAGAAGAGGCCGCACGTTGGTACCAGGAAGCTGCTAATCAAGGTTATGCTAAAGCACAATATAATCTTGCCTTAATGTACGGCGCTGGATTGGGTGTGCCACAAGATGATGAAGAAGCATTTAAATGGCATCAACTTGCTGCAAAACAAGGTTATGCAAGAGCGCAATTTAACATGGGACTTTTTTACGTTAATGGTTTAGGTGTTCCTCAAGATTTCAGTGCGGCTGAGAAATGTTTCCAACTTGCTGCAAAACAATCCTACGCTAAAGCGAATTATCAACTTGGGAAATTACATGCATTTGGATTAGGCTTCGCTATTAATGAAATAGAAGCAGCTAAATATTATCGTATGGCGGCAGATGCGGATTATAGCAAAGCGCAATATCGCTTAGGACATTTGTATGCTCAAGGAAAAGGTGTCGAAGTTAATGAAGCACTTGCCTGCGAATGGTTTGAAAAATCAGCAAGGCAAGGTTACCACCGAGCACAACACATGCTTGGTATACGTTATGTGAAAGGTTTAGGTGTTAAAAAAGATTATATACGTGCTTATGCTTGGTTATTGCTAGCAAAAGGCTCCGATGATGATCATGTTAAAGAAGCTTTGAAACGGATACGCAGTAAGTTATCAGAAGGGCAAATTACACAAGCTGAAGTGTTTACTACTGAATTTAGTCAAGCCTATAAAAGAAGTTCTGATCAGCTTGTTAGTTGATATTATCTTTAATTATTCACTACTATTTGCCATAAGCGCTCATTATATCAAACACTTATAACGATCGCTTAATAATGAAAGCAGAAATCGGGTAAATATGTTACAATATGCTGCTCGACCCAAAGCAGTATCTCTAAAAGCCGACATATTAGTCGGATTTCCTGTTTACAGTGTTTGTTAAGTAATCGCTCCTTATAAACATACTGTTGCGCCGACAAGTTTCTCATCATTATTAAATATCGATTAGCATCATAAGGATCACTATGTCGTCAGGCAATACAGTATCACAAGAGTTACAGCCTACAATTCTTTCCTACGTAAAAGATCTTCCCAACTTGTGCTCGCTTGCAGGAATGGTCTGCACATTATTAGCTATTTACTTCTGTATTTTGGGTGTTTACTACGCAGCCATGATTGGCATGATTTGGGCCGTTGCTTTTGACTGGGCAGATGGACTTATTGCACGAAGAATGAAAGGGCGGACTGCTAATGACCAAACATTTGGTGTGCAACTTGATTCGCTAATCGACATTGTGAGCTATGGAGTCACTCCAGCTATTCTTTTACTTAGCTATGGAAAATTCGAACCACTATTTTTAGCAGGCGCTTTTATAATTCTCGCTGCCAGTGCGATAAGGTTGAGTTACTTTAACACATTCGGCTTGTCTGGAAGCTCGAAATACACAGGACTGGCTGTCGACAGCAATAATATAATACTCGTTTTCATTTTTCTATTTGAAAGCTTTTTTAGTGCGGGTATCTTCTCTTTTATTCTCTATGCCAGCGTTCTAGGACTCGCGTTCTTGAATGTATCCCAAATAAAAACACCAAAACTTAACGGGAATCCAGTCAATGTTTATATTTTTGCTTTTTATACTCTTGTAATAACTGGCATCTATGGCTGGAAACTTTTATAGAAAGTAATGGGATTGAAAAAACGTAATAACGAAATTCACTTTAGATATTAGGAGTTAAATAACATAATGGTTGTATATACGGTAGGCACATTTGATATGTTGCATGTAGGACATCTTGCATTACTAGAACGCTGCAGAACATTAGGTGATGAAGTGGCAGTTGGTGTAGCTTCCGATAGTGTAGTGAAATCTTACAAATATAGAGTACCGGTTATTCCCCTCGATCAAAGAGTGGAAATGTTAACAGCGTTACGCTGTGTCGATATTGTTCGTCCCTACCATGAACTTGAGTATGTATCTGCTTGCAAAGAATTGAATGTCGATATTTTCGTAATTGGAGAAGATTGGGGGGACAAGCCTCATAACAAAGATGTGGAGTCTTACTTAAAATCCCAAGGGAAAAAGATTGTTCAAGTTCTTTATAACTCCCGAACTTCATCCACCAAAATAAAAGAGAATGTCATAGCTCAACCTCATAGAAGCACGTATATAGATCAAACTATTTTACATTAGTCATCATTTTACTCATTACATCAAATAAGCTAGAAGTAGACTCAAAAATGAGAACAATATTTATTTTTGGCTAAAATAACCAGGTAATGTTCCTTTTGAATAGAAAGGAACATTCTATATCTTTGAAATAAAAAATATTTTTAAAAAACAGGTGAGTTAATTTTTAACTTATCAAGCTCCAATGGCTTGTCTAGTTTTTCCAATATTTCTTCTTGTTGATACAAACGTAGGATATCGTAATAGCGCCTTATTCTTCTCACAAACTCTACTGGTTCATGTCCTCTGGCATAGCCGTGTTTAGTTTTTTCGTGCCATTTTTTTTCACTTAGCTTTGGTAAGTGTTTTTTTACGTCTATCCATAGATCAGCGTTATCTCCTTGTGAAACGGTAATGATACGTGCATCTTCTAAATGACCTAAACCAACATTGTATGCAGCGAGTGTCATCCATGAACGGTCTGGTTCTTGAATTCGTTCCGGCAAAGATGCTTTTAATATATTTAAATATTTTGCGCCACCCATAATGCTTTGCTTCGGATCGAGGCGGTCTTCAACGCCAACACGTTTAGCGGTATCGTTAGTTAACATCATTAAACCACGTACGCCGGTATATGAACGCGCTTTATCATTCCATTGTGATTCCTGATAACTAATTGCAGCAAGAAAGCGCTCATCAAAGTTATTGGTTTTTGCTGCTTTTTCGAAGTATTTATTATAGAGAGGGAGCTTGGTCTGTATTCTTTTCAGAAAATAAATTGTGTCGACGTAATTAAAGGCATTAAGGTGATTAAAGTAGGTGTTATATTTATTTTCGAATTTACCTTGTTTTTTATAATCATTAATAAAGTTATTAATCGAGTTATAAAGTGAATTGTCATCATCAACATTATTGGTAAACCAGTGTGATGAATATTTATTCGGTAACGCGAATGCAACTTTTATTTCGGGATATAGATATCGATAATATTTATATATATCAGCGCTAATAAGACTGAGTTTGAATGTATTCATGTTGACCTGTTCTAAAACTTGTCGAGTATTTCCATTTGGAAGTTCAAGCCAAAATAGCGAAGGATGATCAGGTTTAATATCTGACAAAACCAATGAAGGTTTACTACCGTTAGCAACTATTATTGTACTCGGTGTTATTTCATCAATCGATTTTGGCAATTTGTCACTACGATGACCAATCACATACCATTCATCTTCATTGTAGGCTTCACCAGTGAGAATTTTTTCGTCTTGAGATATTGGTAGACTACCGGCAATGCCGATATGTGCCTTACCTTGTTTTAGTAAAGTCACAACTTCACCAGCTGTTTCTGCTCTGACTATTTCCAATTTCGCACCAAGTGATTTTGCATAAGCCGAAACAATTTCGTAATCATAGCCACGAATCAGTGATTCATCCGGGAAATACAGTGGGGGTGTTGCTATGAGCGCAACACGTAATTTTTGACGAGTTTGTATACGTTCAAGTTGAGATAAGCCATCAGAGCAGCCACTTAAGCCAATAACTAGATATAGCAACAGCTGGCATGATGTGTGCCTGAATATATTGTTAAAACTTATCATTTTGTATAATAGGATTTCAAATATTTGCACATATTCACATTTTAAAGCAGTCTGGTATATGATTGGCAGAAGAATATTAAATAATAGAAAAATAACCATTTAACGTGTTACGAGTAACTCAACTAATTTCAAGTTTATTCCTGCTAAGTATCCTGAATACTAGTCATGGCGAGACTCTACCTGTCGAAAGTTATGATGAGGTTGCAGTAAATACATTTTGGAATGATTTATACAGTCAAGGTGGATATTCATTATATTGTGGATATCGTTTTGATCCTGCTGCCCATTTAACTGAAGGTCGTTTGTTTGTGATTGAGCAAGTCTATCCGGTCAGTTGGATGTTGAAGCATATGAGTTGTAACAGTCGGCGTGAATGCCGATTGGATAAAAAGTCACGTTTTACTCGTATGGAAGCCGATATGCATAATTTATATCCGGCTTGGCAGGATACTGATATATCACGACGCAATACTTTGTTTGGAATGATAGAAGGTGAGGACTGGCGTTATGATAAATGTGATTTTGAGCGTCATCTAGGTATTACCGAACCACGACCAATAGCACGAGGTAATATTGCCCGTTCTATTTTTTATATGCATACCGAATACGGTGTGCCAGTCGATAAAAAAATGCTAGCGGTGCTTAAAACATGGAACCGCGAAGATCCTCCAAGTAAGCAGGAAATCTTACGTAATAATATTATTGAAGAATTACAGGGAAATCGAAATAAATTTATCGATAATCCAGTTTTGGCGGAGCAGATATCTAGCCGGTGGTTAGCTAACGATTGATTTATTTCGAGGCCAGGACGAGAGAAAAGTAAGCATTTTCATCTTCGAAATGCTCAGTAATCGAAAAATTTGCTGCTGATAACATCTCTTCAATGCCCTTGTAGGTGTATTTTTGACTGATTTCAGTTAATATTTCTTCATCTTGATTAAAACGAATTGATCTATCGAGATCATTGATTATTACTTCCTGGTCGGACTTTGAGACCAAACGCATCTCAATTCTTTCCTTATGGGTATTGAATGTCGCAGAGTGACTGAATTCCTCTATGTTGAAATTAGCATTCAGTTCTCTATTCAATACTCGCAATACATTCAAATTGAATTCAGCAGTAATTCCTTGTGCGTCATTATAAGCGGCATGTAATACCTCGCTTTCTTTAACGCGGTCGACACCAATTAACAGATTATCTCCTTTGCGCATTACTTTATAAAGTTCTTCTATGAAGTCATTAGCTTCATGCAGTTCAAAGTTACCAATAGTGCTGCCTAGAAATAAATATAAATGTGAACCATTGGCGACAGGTAAATTGCCCAAACCGGCATTATAATCACCAAGTAACGGCTTTAAATTTAACCATTGATACTCTTTTGAAAGCTTTTTAGCGGATTCAACCAGAGCTTCTTCGCATACATCGAATGGAGCATAGGTACAGTTATGAGAAATATGCTGGCAAGCATCAAATAAACGCCTTGTCTTTACCGAATAGCCGCTACCCAGTTCGAGAATTTGTTCAGGCTTGGTTTTCTTAATAATATCGACTGCATATTGTGATAACAGCGTATTTTCAGTACGTGTTGGATAGTATTCTGGTGTTGAACAGATCTGGTCAAACAATTCGGAGCCACGTTCATCATAAAAATACTTTGGTGACAAAGTTCGAGGTCTATTTAACAAGCTCTCGCGGACATCATCAAGCATATCCGGTATCAAGCGGGTAGGCATGACATTGATACAACTTGTTTCACTGTATTCGGCGTATTCAGATAACGATTGCATAAGGCTTCCTGCCCTGTAACTCTAGAGAAATTATTTATTCAAATTTTGAGCTACAAGGCTAACATTGTCAGTTTATAATGCCAATCAGACCAGTCGATATACTGAGTGGTTCAAATAAATTATATAGGCCTTTGCACACGTAGGGCTTTTGTTCTATGGCACCAACAGTAGGCGCTATAGGCGAGGCAAAATCGCACGGAATGAGGGAGTTTATAACTATAAATGACCGATTGAGTACGTTTTTGCCGCCGCCAGAGGGCAAAAGAACAAGTGTGCAATGGGCTAGGGTGACGTAAATCAAAAATGGATCAGAGTCTTAGCAAATTGATTAGTAATGGCGCTACGGTTATAACGCCAACTCAGCGATTAAGTCGGCATATACGTTACCAATATGCGAAAGACCAAATAGCGCAGGGGAAACAAGCTTGGCAAACACCAGACTGCTTGCCTTGGACAGCCTGGTGTAAACGTAGTTTTGAGTCACTTTCATTACGTACTAAAGGTAATGAAATCTTGCTGAATAACCTCCAACAACAATGGTTATGGCAGGAAATAATCAGTCAGTCAAAATATAAAAATCAGTTATTACAGGTTACGGCGACTGCAAAACAGGTCGCACAGGCATATCAGTTAGCAAAAGAATGGTGTATTCCTGTTTTCCCCAATGAAACATATTTATCTGAAGATGCATTTGCCTTTAAAAATTGGGCGGATACATATGATAAACAAAAGGGGGATAATGATTGGTTAGATGATGCTTGTTTACCTGATCATCTTGCTTTATATATTCAAGAATTGAAGCCACCATTAAATAAAATTATATTTTATGATTTCGATCAATTAACTACTCAGCAACTGAATCTGAAACAGGCGTTAATCGATGTTGGTATTGAAATCGAAGAAATTAATGCTACAGATCAAAATCAATCAAGTAGTGTTAGCGAGTTAAATAGTCAGGAATCAGAAATATTAGCTGCTGCATGTTGGGCCAAAGAACATTTGGAAAAAGAAGCGCATGCAACAATAGGCATTATTGCACCAAATCTTAGTACGATACGAGATAAAGTAGATTATGGTTTTGCTTCAGTATTAACGCCACAAAAATGGCTTGACCCTGAACAAGCTATTCAAAAACCATATTCTATATCGCTAGGTAAACCCTTATCAAATTACGCATTGATTAACACGGCGACAAATTTACTTTCATTAGGTAAACGCAAGGTTTCAATAAACACCTTAAGTTTATTATTACATTCTCCTTTTTTAAAAGGAGCTAATGAAGAAGCTGCGGTGCGTGCAAAGTTTGATGCAGCATTAAGACGGATCGGCGAACAGCAACTTAGTTTTAAAACCTTATATTGGATTGCTGAAGAGCGATGTAAGGAATATGAGCAGTGTGAAGAATTTATTCAATTACTAAAAACATTTGAAATTTCATTTTTAAGTAATGCTAAGAAAAAAACATTACGACAATGGACGCTAAATTTTTCTGAATGGTTGACGGGTTTTGGTTGGCCCGGAGAACGTAGTTTAAATAGTGATGAGCATCAGGTATTAATGGCGTGGCAAACAGCTTTAACCCAATTAGGTAGTTTGGATGGTTTAAGTAAGCCGGTAAATTTTAGTACGGCGTTGTTTCAGTTAAATAAGTTATTAGTTGATACCCGTTTTCAGCCAGAGACACTTGAAACACCTATTCAAATCTTAGGTATGACCGGTGCTGCAGGGATGCAGTTTGATTACCTTTGGATAATGAATATGCGAGACGAGTATTGGCCAGCGTTAATGCCGGTTAATCCATTTATTCCAGTTTCCTGTCAACGAGACTTTAATGTTCCGAATGCTCATGCAGAGGCTCAACTTAAGTTGGCAAAGCATATTACTGATAAATTAATATGCTCGGCAAAAGAAGTGGTATTTAGTTATGCCAATCAAGACAACGATCGATTGTGTCGACCGAGTCCATTAATTAAAACGATTCAGCCAGGTACTTATGGGATTGAACAATATGACGATTATAAAAACAGCATATTTGAATCATCTAGATTAGAAACATTTATTGATATTACTGCGCCGGAAATTCCAGCCGGACAAACTGCAAATGGCGGCAGTACTTTATTTAAAGATCAATCAGCATGTCCTTTTAAAGCGTTTGCTCGTCATCGTCTCCATGCTGAAGCTTTGCAACAAACAGATATTGGCTTAAGTGCAGCGGAACGAGGAAATTTAGTCCATCGTGCTTTGCAATATCTCTGGCAACGTTTAAAAACCTTAGAAAATTTAAAATATAGAACAGATTTAGAATTAGAAAAAATAATTCATTCAGTGGTTCTTGAAGCTATTAAATTACAAATTTCTCAACAACCAGAAACATTTGCAGATCGCTTTACCGAACTTGAACAATTACGTCTTGAAAAAATATTGAAGCAATGGTTGTTAATAGAAAAAGATCGAAGTGATTTTAAAGTTATTGCGACTGAAGAATGGAAAACAATAGTGTTTGAAGATATAGAGTTATATCTACGCGTAGATCGCATTGATGAATTAGCTGATGGTCGTTGCGTTATTCTTGATTATAAAACAGGCCCTGTAAGTAAAAGTGATTGGGAGACTGAGAATCCTAACGATCCGCAGTTGCCTTTATATGCAGTTACTAATGGACAACAAGTGGCTGCGATTGCATTTGCCAGTTTGAAACGAGGAAAAATGGGTTTTGTTGGACTGGCTGACACAGATGATATTTTACCAAGAGTAAAACAAGATGCCGATTTGCTATGGCAAGAAAAATTGGACAATTGGGAGCAAATTTTAATTAAGCTTGCCAATGATTTTCGTAAAGGTATCGCTGTGATTGATCCAACTCAAACAGCATGTCGTTATTGTGAATTACCTTCTTTCTGTCGCATAAATGAACGAGTAGCGAGTTTCAACGAAGAATTATCAACAGAGAAACATACTCATGTCTGAACCTATCGTTGATATCGATGCCAGAAAAAAAGCATTAGCTGCTGATCTGTCTTTCATTATTCAAGCGCCAGCAGGTTCAGGTAAAACCGGTTTATTAATCCAACGATACTTAAGGTTACTTTCACTTGTTGATTTTCCAGAAGAAATTATTGCCATTACCTTTACACGTAAAGCGGCTGCAGAAATGCAAAGTCGGATCTTGGCTGCCTTAAATAGTGCATTAATAAATAAAGTACCTGACTCTGAACATGAAAAAATAACTTTCGAACTTGCTAATGCAGCTTTAAAGCAAGATCAAAAAAAGGCTTGGCAAATAATAGATAACCCTGGTCGATTACGCTTACAGACAATTGATTCACTTTGCGCTTCATTAACAAGGCAAATGCCAATGTTAGCTAAACTTGGAACGCAACCTGAGACATTGGAAGATGCAGAATTGCTGTATCAACAAGCAGCGATAAATACATTAGCTGAACTTGAAAGTGGTGAAGGTTGGTCAGATGCGATAGCAAATTTGGTATTTCATTTGGATAATGACCTCCCCCGCATCAAAAATCTGATCGTTGACATGTTAAGAAAACGCGATCAATGGCTAAGCCATGTTGTTCAGGAACATGAGAGAAACGATATGGAACAAGCTTTAGTGAGATTGATAGAAGATCAATTAAAGATTGTAACAAATAAATTCCCAACTGAATTTGAAACTGAACTAGTTGAATTAGCGCAGTTTGCTGCAAGTAATTTAAGTGAAACTGATCCAGACAATCCTGTAGTCGTTTGTTCGTCTCTCTCGTTGATGCCTAATAGCAGAGCGGATCAAATTGATTATTGGCGTGGCATTAATGAATTGTTGTTAACTAAAACCGGAAGTTGGCGTAAACAGTTAACGGTAAAAAATGGTTTTCCTCCAGCAAGTAGCAATAAGCTTGATGCCGATGAACTGACAAGAAGAAAAGAGCAGGTAAAAGCATTATTAAATAAATTGCAAGAAGTTGACGGCCTACAACAAGCATTAGCAAAAGTAAGTGCATTACCTCCAGCAACGTATACTGATTCCGAATGGATGATTGTTAATGCACTTTGTGAGTTATTAATGATCGCTGCCGGTCAATTACGTTTAATTTTTGCTGAGCGAAACCAAATGGATTTTATTGGTATTGCTGATTCTGCAGTAGCCGCATTGGGGACGGATGAAGCACCAACAGAATTAGCATTAAACCTGGATTATCATATTAAGCATCTATTGGTTGATGAATATCAGGATATTTCTGTTAGCCAATATCGATTGTTACAACGAATAACCAGTGAGTGGTCAAATGATGATGGTCGAAGTTTATTCTTGGTTGGCGATCCGATGCAGTCTATTTATCGATTTCGTCAGGCCGAGGTGGCAATATTTATAAAAACATTCCATGAAAAATCACTGGGTAATATTTCACTAGAAGCATTACGTTTGACTGTTAATTTTAGATCACAGAAAAATCTTGTTGAATGGGTGAATGACAGTTTTAAAACAATATTTCCAAATCAGGATGATTTAATTACCAGTGCTGTTTCATATAGCAATGCCGTCGCATTTGACGACAATTCTTCAAATCATAACGTAAAAATATATCCACAATACGATCGTGTTCACAATAAAGAATCACAAGCTGTTGTTGATATAGTAACTGAAATAAAAAAGGAACATACAGAGGATAGTGTAGCAATATTAGTTCGTAGTCGCTCGCATTTAGCTGAAGTCATTCCTGCGTTAAGAAATGCTGGGATTGGATTTAAATCAATTGATATTGAAGGTTTGGCTATGCAATCTTCTATTCAGGATTTATTAGCTCTAAGCCGTGCCTTTTTGTATCAAGCCGACCGCGTCGCCTGGTTAGCATGTTTACGTGCGCCTTGGTGCGGCTTGAGCCTTGATTCTTTATATATACTTTGTGATAAAAATAAAGAAAGAACTATTTTTGAATCTGTTTGTGATGCTGAGTTACTTAATAAATTAGATTCCGATGAACGGACACGATTACTAAACTTTAAAGCAATTTATGAAAATCAGCTTATACAGAGGCAACGACATACAATACGAGAATCGATAGAATCATTGTGGCTGCAGTTAGGTGGCCCGGCAACTTTATCTAATACTACCGATCTTGAAAATTGTTCAAGCTATTTTTCTTTACTTGAAAGCTTGGAAAAAGGTGGAACGATAGAAGACTTAAAAGAATTATTAGATGGTGTTGACCAACTCTATGCATCGCCTGATGTAAAAGCAGATAGTCAGGTACAAATCATGACGATACATAAAGCTAAAGGGCTAGAGTTTGACCATGTCATCTTGCCAGGATTAGGTCGTTCACCTCGTTCAAACAAAAGCGATCTACTCGTTTGGTTATTACGTCAACGTCAGAATCAGCAGGAAGATCTTGTTTTAGCACCAATACGTGAAGCGGGTGATTTTCAAGCACCAATTTATGACTATATTAATAATACAGATAAAGCGAAACAAAGTTACGAGGATGCTCGATTATTATATGTTGCTACTACACGTACAAAGAAAACCTTACATTTACTTGGTCATGCCAGTGTTAAAGATAAGAAAGATGAAATCAGTTGTGTGCCACAGAGCCGTTCTTTACTTGGCTATTTATGGCCGACGGTTAAATCAGTTTACGAAAAACATTTGCCGGAAAGTGCAGATAATACTGAAGAAGGAACTATGCTTGTCATTAATCAGGAGACTAGGCGTTTAAATAAAAACTGGAAACTGCCTAAAATAGAAAAAGCGATACAATGGCAACAAGCTACGAAGGATGAATCTGAAGAAGAGCGAACATTCATTGAGTTTGAATGGGCGGGCGAAACGACAAAGCATATTGGTTCAATCGTACATAATGCAATTCAATCTATTGCCGAAGAAGGTACGACTAAATGGACGAAAGCGTTTATAAATGCTGAACAACAAAAATTTGACGTGGCACTAAAACAACTAGGTGTCCCTAAAGATGAACGATTCGATGCAGTAAAACGTATAGTTCAGGCGCTAAGCAATATGATTGATGATGAACGTGGACGGTGGATACTCTCAAATGAACATGAACAACAAAAAAATGAATATCCTATTAGCGGCATGATCGAAAATAAGTTAATAAATGCAATTTTGGACAGAACATTTGTTGATAAAGAAAATGTGCGCTGGATTATTGATTACAAGACCAGCCGACATGAAGGTTCTAATCTTGATACATTTCTCGATCATGAACAGGAACGTTATCATGAACAATTGGAAAAATATGGGACATTAATGAAACAACTTGGTGAAGAAAATATAAAGTTGGGTTTATATTTTCCTCTGTTACAAGGTTGGCGCGAGTGGTGTTATAAATAAGTCCTTATCAATAAAATGAGTAATTATCTTTCATCATATTCTGTTCGTTTTCACCTTGCATTATCCGCAGAAAAATATATGGCCTACTATAAAGGAGCCGCTCAGAATATTCAGGTGCGTTCTATTGATAACAAAAGGATTCGATTCCCAGCTAGTACAATCCGAAAATTTCTCAATCATGATGGTATTTATGGTTTATTTGAAATTAAGTTTGATGAGAAAAATAAACTCATAGGGATCGAAAAAATAAACCCTGATTAGCGAATTAGCTAAGTTCATAATTGAACCTAAAAGACATTACTATTAGCTAAGCTATGTTCTATATTTAATTCTCATATTATGACTAATTCGTTTGGAGAATTGATGAGAATGTCTGAAATTAACGACAAAAGCGTTAGACTAAGTTTACAATTATCACTTTGATGATTAGACAAATAACCTTAATCGCTACAGCGGCCTTATTTTTTTCTGGTCCTGTATTTTCTGCCGTAGCAGATTCTTCCAGGCAGAAGGAATTTGATATTAATGGAATGAAAATTGGCGATAAATTAACAGAAGAATTTTTTGCCCAACACTGTCCGTCTAAATCAAAGGATAGTAAAGTCGTTGAATGTAAACAAAAAACAGAATTGAGTGGAGTACAGTTATCAATTCTCTATTTTTTTTATGATGCTCGATTACTCGCCATATCTATGGCATATCCTTCTTCGCATTATAAAACGCTTAAAAAAACCTATACGAAAAAATTTTCCACATCACCTTTCAGCAAGAATGAACCTATTTTAGTCGGTAATAGTGTAGAGTTTACAAACAAAAAATCATCATGGAATACTATTTCAGGAAAGTTTGTTATAGAGAAATATGGCACCGGTTTTACAAAAGGAATTGCTTATTTGAAGTCAGATGAATATGAGCGATATGTCGTAAAGAAAAAAGAAGATGTTTCTCCGGGAATATTTAAAAAAATATTTGGCGATATTTTTGATAACTTTTAGTTTATATAAAATTAAGTAACTGCATGTCTTCCTGACTCAGTGTTATATCAATAGCTCGCATACTATCAGAAATACTGCTTTTTTTACTTGCACCTGGAATAGGAAGTATAGATTGCTTCTGATTCAGTAACCATGCAATCATAATTTGATAAGGTGAAGCATCATATTTTTTTGAAATTATTTTTAATAATGGACTATCAGTACGTTGCTTATGTTCGAAGTGTCCTCCTACAGGACTATGTGCGATAAAAGTAATTTCATTTTTATGGCAAAACTCGACAGTGCCATTCGTAAATGACTTTTTTTCAAATAAATTACATCTGTTTTGAACAGACATAATTTGTGTGATCGAAAGTGCTAGCTCAATGTGTTCTGCAGTGACATTTGATAAACCGATATGTTGAATTTTCCCTTCGTTTTTTAAGTTTAAAAGTTCGCCAACAGAATCGGTTAAAGGCACATAAGGATCAGGAGCATGTAATTGGTACAGAAATATTGAATCTGTCTTTAGTGCTTTGAGGCTTTGTTGACAAGATTGTCTTAAAAAATCAGGGTTGCCGTTAGGTATCCAGTCATTTTTGTGTCGTTTAATGCCGCCTTTTGTTGCGACCATGACATTATTTTTCTGATTCAGCGTCGTAAGCGTTTTCTCAATCAGAATTTCATTGTGTCCGATTTCAGTTTCATGGATACAGTAAACATTGGCGGTATCAATCAAATTACCACCGCCTTGAATAAATGCATCAATAACAGTATAGGCCTGTGTCTGATCAGGCCTTCCATCCAAAGATAATGGCATCGCACCTAAGCCAATTGAATAAACTTCTATATTTGTATTACCTAAAATCCTGGCATTATTCATAATGATTTGATTGATGTTTAAGACCACAAAGGAGAATTGTCGCTAATTATTTTTTCTCCTTGATTAATATCATAACGTTCCATCAAATAGCATAGACAATCTTGCTTAATAATATCGATATCTGTTGTCAGCATTGCAGGGAAAAGTGCTGTTTTAGTATATATTTTATTGTTCTCTACATAAAAATAGTTATCAAAAACATCCTGTCCTTCTTCATCTAGAACAATAAAAGGTTTTAATATGTTTTCTTTGATTGTGCCAAGAAGTGTGTCACTGATTATTTCCTCGAAGTTTAATTTTTCTACGCCATTAATAAATGCAATGTCAGTTTCTTCATCATTAAAGCTAAAGCTATATTCAGTAGGTATTTTTATTATGCCAACGGTATGATACAGGTCGATATTTTTTTCAATATTTTTATCAGAATCTATTGAGTCCATTTGAAATATTTTGTCGACAAAATTTGTTGTGATTTGTATGCCGTATTCATCGCCGGGTTGACCGCATTCAAGAGTAACAGCGGGACAAAGTTCAGCGAAGGCAAGACTTTGAACTCCCGTAGGTCTAATAAAGTAGATCACCATACGACTGAATTCACGTGCTAGCTTCAAGTAGCTTTCATCAAGTTTATTTATACAGGCGTAATGTGGATTTAAACCGTTATTATTATGAATATCGATACTGGCAAATATGCCACGTTCTTTCATTATTTCGAGTATCGATTGCATCATCAAATTTTCTGGTTTGTTACCTTCTCCCCAAACTCTATTGAAATCAGGCTGTGTTTCCAGTTTACGTTTGTTATAACGTGCAGCTTCAATATTGCCAATAAATATTGATAACGAGCGCGGCAATGTTTGTCCCTGATATTTAGTGAGTATATTTTTAACAACTTCCCAACCGCTGTTTTCATTCCCATGTAATAAAATGGAAAGAAATAAAGCTGGATCTTGTTTTCCCTTAAGATGGACTAATGTTGGACCGGATAATACCTCATATAATCGGTGTGCCGGGAGTTCAAGAATCTTATCGTCTAATTCAGTAATTATATTTAACATTTATATGTTCCATTTATGCACGGGTAGCCCGCTGTTTTGCTGTTCCATATAGTCACAGACAAGCTGTCGCATATCGTTACCATTTTTATTTACCCAACGACGCTGCCAATTGGTTCCATTCTGCTGAGTTTCAATTCTGTCATGGATTATCGTGACATATTTATCAATATCATCAGTTTCAATATCAAGCATAGCCAGACCTTTTTGGGTGGCTGTTATCAATTCATCCAGTAATAGTTGTCTTACAATCACGTTACCTTTACCCGGCCAAAAGATTTTAGCGTTGAGGCCATATTTAGCGCATTCATAAAAATTATTTTTGGCAACATGAAAAGGTAATTCTTCCTGAAACTTTTTGACGTTATTGACTAAAGCATGTGTCAGGCCGAAATAAAGTGCGGCATTGGCTATGCTATCGATAACGCTCGGTCCAGAAGGGATGACGCGATGTTCAATACGAATGTGTGGTTTTTTATTATTATCGAAACCGATTAATGGTCTGTTCCATCGCCAAATTGTTCCATTATGGAATCTAAGATGATTAAGCTCAGTATGTTCCTGCTGTTTTTTTAATGGTACTAGTATCGGGTAATGTGTCAGGTTTTCATCGAAACATTCCATCAAAGAGTGTTTTGCATAACCACTACCAAAGGTAACGCGGCGATAATTTTTACTACCGAGTTCAACCGATTGTTCGAATAATGGAATACGCGTTTCATCCCAAAGGTCATGACCGAATAAATAAGGTGAGTTTGCTGTCGCTGCAACAATTGGGGCAGAAAGCATTATCGAAATATTATAGAAATCCATCGCATTGTGAAACGGAACCTGTAAATGCAGTTGAAATGATGTGCAGGCAGATTCAAGCATGACATCATGGTGTGTCGTTTTTATCTCTTCTTTGCCAAGGATATCAAGGTAGATTGGTTTACCGTTACGTAATTTAAATACTTGTTCGTTTAATGCTTTGTAACGATTAAGTTGAGACATATTTGCCAATGTCAGTTGTTGTTCTTTAATATTTGGTAATATACCAATCATCATTAAATCAGCAGATAGTGTTTTGGCAGTATGTCGGCATGCATCCCAGGTTTGTTGAAGATTATATTCCATTTGCTTTAAGGCATTAGCTTTCAAAGCAACAGGGGGAGTATTAATTTCAATATTAAATGCGGCAAGTTCATGAACAACCATTGGGTCGTTCAATTTATTTAGAAATATTTCATTAAGGGGTACTGGTAGACCTGCATTATTGATCAATATGGCTTCTACTTCATAACCACCGACGGGACCTTCATTAGAAAAAACATTTTTATCAAAAAAATCTGAGAGTAGCGCGGTTTCATTATTTAAATTCTGTATAAACGAACTAAAATCGTGAGGTGAAAAAGCATCAGAATCTATTTCTTGTCCCATTTATTCAGTTCTCATTTATAAATAAAAAAATATTATTTTAAAATCTACTATTCTTTTTTAATCATACGACTTTTATACATATCTGTTAACATCTAAAAAATGACTAAAGAATTAAAAGCAAAAGAAGCAAGAAAATTATTATTGTCAGAGTATCAGGGAGTATTAAGCACTCTTTCTGTCGATGTCGAAGGTTATCCTTTTGGTTCGGTTGTGCCTTATTGTTTAAATAAAGCGGGTAAACCTATTATTCTGATTAGTTCTATTGCACAGCACACTAAAAATATATTGTCTAACTCGAAAGTATCATTGATTGCGACAGAAGGTGGTGCTGATGATCTTCAAACTGTTGGTCGAATTACCTATATTGCTAATGCTGAAAAGATGGATGACGATCAAGACAGTATAAAGCGATATTATCAATATTTTCCACAGTCGCGCGACTTTCATAAAATACATGATTTTGACTTTTTTTTACTTCAGCCTGTGCGTATTCGATTTATAGGTGGTTTTGGTCAAATTTATTGGTTGGAAAAGGATGAATTTTTATTAGCTAATCCGTTCAGTTTTGAAGAAGAAAAAGAAATGATCGATCATATGAATCTTGATCATGCTGAAGCAATTAAGCATTATTGTAACTCATATGAAATATCATACACTTCAAAAAAAGCTCCTGTGATGGTGGGTATAGATAGTGAAGGATTTAATTTATGTAGCGGTGAAAAAATATATCGAATTAATTTTTCTGAACCTGTTGTAACGGCATTAGAAGTTCGTAAAGTATTAGTCGAAATGGCAAAGGCTTAAATATGAATAAGACACTCGTTATTTTAATTCTTGCAGTCATTGTACTTAGTTGGAACTTCGTTTTTACAGATAAAAAGAAAGTTGAATTGACAGACGCGGCGAGAGTACTTCAAGGTTTATCACATGCGATACAGTATAAAATTGCAGTAAAAGATTATTGGAAAGAAAAAAAGAATTTGCCTGATGCTGAAACATGGGTAAATGAAGGTAAAAAAATTGATATTGATTTCAGTAAATCATTAGTAAAAAACATTGAAGTTGGAGTAGATGCATCAGGTGCGGTAACGGTTTATTTTACTAATAAAGAAACCATTCCAATTGAGAAAAATATTGATGGAACAAAAATAGTGTTAATCCCAGAAGTTAAAGGTGAAAGGCTGCTCTGGTCTTGCAGAGGAACGATGGATGAAGCGTATATGCCTAAAAAGTGTAATAAAGAAGTTATATCTAATTAAAATATATAATATTATCAGTAATTTATGATGTTAATGTAATATATAGAATTAGGTGTTATTCTTGGTATTTAGTAACTGTATTCTTATCAATATATGCTGGTTTTAAGATTATTTTTTATACTTTTTTTGGGCTTTGGTTTTTCCCAAGCTGCTCTCGCCGCTACGAATGTCGTCGGAACTTATACCGGAAGCTTAAGCGGAACCGAGATGTCTCCAAGTGCTCCATTTTCAGATTCAGTGCTTATTGTTATTGATAGTCAATCAGGTGCAACTATTTCTGGCAAGATTACGTTCAGCGGGATAAATCTTAGTACGACATTTTCAGGTTCTGTAATGGGAACTAATACCATTGATGTCGTTTTTAATGCCTCAGCTACTGCCTCCGCTGGCGGTGGTTTTGCCGGAACCTTTACTGGTGCAAGCCTGATTATTCCCAATGGCACGGGTAGTCTGGTCATCAATGGAACATCTCCTATAAAAACCTATGATATAGGCGGCACTCTCGCATTCTCCAGTGCTGAGGTTTTTGATGCAGAGAATACTTCTGGTACGACTTTGAAATCTTCGGGTACGATACGCACTGAAATCAATTCTATTGTTTCGCCTGTACACTCTCATTTGCAAAAAACAATGCGTGGGGATGCTAAAGGATTTAAACCTAATGAAAGTGGTTTTTTATTTGAAGGTGAAAGTGGTATTAACGCGGGCGATCTTCAATTAGGTAATATTGGCGTATGGTTAAATTACAATTATACCGCAACAGAGAATGACTTTTCGCGTACAGCATTTGAAAGTGACAGCCACAATATTATCGGGGGGGCGGATTATTCTCCAACAAATGATTATATCCTAGGTATTGCGTTTAGCTATGAGTCGAGTGAGACAGACACAACTTTCAATCAAGGTAATTTAGAATCAGACGGAATAACGTTTGTACCTTATCTCGGTATTCTTTTTAATGATACCTGGAGTATGGATGCGAGCTTTGGCTACAGTTGGTTATCAAATGATCAATATAGAGTAGCGACAGGAACAACAACCCGCATTACCAGTAATCCTGATTCAAACCGATGGTTCTACAGTATGAATCTAAACGGTATTACTTATTATAATAATTGGATCATAGGAGGACGTGCCGGCGTTCTTTTTGCTGAGAATGAAACGGAAGCATTTAGTGAAAGCGATGGTACTTCCGTATTCGAAAGAGAGACGACTTTAGGGGAATTGGCAATTGGTGGTGATATTGCCTACAGTTTTTCTGAGTTTGAACCTTATCTGGGTGCTGTTTATGAATATGATTTTGTTTTTGATGAAATAGTCCTTACTAATGGATTACAACCTGCTAATGATCGGGATGATATTCTATTATCGGGTGGGTTTCGTTATTTTGGAAAACAAGGATTAACCGCAAATTTTGAATACAGTAAACGACTACTAAGAGAAGAGTTTGTTGAAGACTCTATCAGAATGACAGTTCGTTATGATTGGTAATTTATTTTCGCTGTTATTATAGACATTAGCTTGAATTTATAAATTAACATTTTTTATATTTCATCATTAATTCAAGTTCTTTTGCAGGCAATGCTTTACTGTAGAAAAAACCTTGATATTCATCACAACCTTCCTTAATAAGATAATTTAGTTGTTCTTCATTTTCAACGCCTTCTGCAATAACTTTAAAGTTTAAGCTTTTACCAATCGCAATTACTGCATTTATAATTGCTCTATCATGAGGATCAGTCGGAACACCTTCGACAAAAGAACGGTCAATTTTAATTTTATTAATAGGTAATTGTTTTAGGTAATTTAAAGAAGAATAACCCGTGCCAAAATTATCAATTGATATTTGAACAGAGGAATCACGTAATATTTCAAGAGAATTAATGGATTCATCATGATGCTGCATAATATAGTTTTCTGTTACTTCCAACTCAAGCCGGTTAGAAGGTATGTTATATTTTTCTAATGCTTTTGTTACATGACCAAGTAATTTGTCATTATTAATTTGTTTTCCAGAGATATTGATAGCCATTACTCCAATATCAATTCCTTTGATCATCCACTCCTGCATTTGTGCGCAGGCTTTATTAATAATGATTTCTCCAATAGGGATCATTAAATCAATTTCTTCTGCAGTATGGATAAAATTATCTGGAAAAATTAGTCCCTGATGGGGATGTTCCCAGCGAACCAAACACTCCACGCCAATTATTTCATTATTTGCTAATGATATTTGTGGTTGATAATGAAGTAAAAATTCGTCATTAATAATTGCATTATGCAAATCGTTTTCAATTTTTACTCGATCTAAAAAATTAGTGTTAAGACCTGATGAGTAAAATTTAAAATTATTTCTGCCGTCTGATTTTGCTTTATACATAGCGATGTCAGCTTTGCTAATCAAGTCTGACACAGTTTGAGCATGATCGGGGTATATGCTGATACCAATGCTTACTCCAAGAAAATAATTTTCATATTCAATATGAAATTCCGGTTTTATATGATTAATTAATTTTTCAGCGAGGATGGATATATCTTTAATTGAATTAAAGTCTTCCATTATAATAACAAACTCGTCTCCACCATGTCGTGCGAGTGTATCGCCTTTGCGAATCGCGTTCTTTAAACGATCGGTTGCTTGCACAAGTACAATATCACCAGTGTGGTGTCCCATGCTGTCGTTAATATTTTTAAAATGATCCAGATCAAGGAACAGTACGGCAACTTTTTTATTATTCCGTTCAGCCTGAATTATTGAATGGCTTAGTCGATCATGAAGTAGTAAGCGGTTTGGAAGATCCGTTAAGTGATCGTGATGCGCCAAATGCTCTAATGTTTTCTCGAAGTTCTTTCTTTCATGAATATCAGAGTATAGAAATATATAGTTTGTTAATGTTTTCTCATTATCGTAAACAGAATTTATTGATAAACGTATAGGCGTTGCCCCGTTTCCTTTGGTAACAAACTCTATTTCTCCTTGCCATTCGCCAGTTTTTTCTAATGTTGTTATCAATTCTGAGTTTTGTTCAGTATCGAAATTATTAATTTTCATTAGAGTAGGGTTTTCGCCTATTAATTCATTTTTGTTGAATCCCGTAATTTTGCTAAAGGCCTTATTTACAGCGATAATTTTCATACATGGATCTGTTATGATCAAACCTTCGTTTAGATTATTAAAAGCGACACTGGATTGTCTTAAATAATCTTCGTCTAATCTTCGCTTGCGCTCGAGTTTTTTCTGAATTCTAAAAACAAATAATATTCCACATAAGCCTAAGAACCATAACGCAGCATGAGTAATTGTAAGTTTCTTAATAATGACGGCAGATTTATCAAAATAAGGTTGCATAGGAACACTGACAGTTAAACCGCCTATTACATCGCCATCGTTATATTGTTTCTTTATATGACAGGAAGCACATCTTTTTTCAAACTTCGCCGGTTTCATCAAACGCATATACTGTTGATTCTTATAATCAACGATTTCACAGTGTTCTTCTAAATTTTTATCGATGAATAAATTAATGACTTTTTCTTCCCATTCATCAGATTTATTTGCTGGATTAAGAGGATTTAATCCTGTCATATGAGCAGTGAATGTAGACGAATTAGAAGTTGATAATTGTTTTAATATATATGGCGTATTGATTAAGGTGAGTTGTGTACCTGATGTTGTCTCAATGTCACGTACTGGTAAATGTTCAATTGCGGGATTAGGAGTTATATCTTCACTGATAGGGGCATACACGCCACCTTGATGAGATATCCACTTACGAAAAGCATCAATATCGTCAAAATTACTGCGAATTTCTTTGACGGCAAGTTGATGAAGGGTTTCTTTCTCTTGATTAACGTTCGTCACATATGAAATAAAAAAAATACCAGTCCAGACCACTAGTATTAGGATCGTATTTATCTCAGTAGAATTAAGAGATATAAATTTAATCAAGGTTTTCCCTTCAATTAGAAAATAAATAGATTAAATAATAAATATCCTTATTAACTAAAAATCCATCTTGAATTATTCTTATATTTTTATAAATGCATTAGTTGCGCCAATATTTATGTAATTTGATTAGAAATCAATATAGTTATATATATTAGTTACTTATAGCTTTATAACTTTAACTAGACGTGGTAAAAATTATCTTTATTTACAGGGTTGTCTTTTTTAAGAGACATATTGTTGGCACGCATCAGAGAATAAACATAGCGTAAAGGTCTTAGAACAACCTTTTAAGCTGCAACTTCGTCTGCCAGTTTATCCGTGGTTGCTCTGAGATTATCACTTAATGTTTGTGCGACACCTTTTAGTATGTTTACACCGAGTTCAGGTTCAGTCGATATCATCACATCAAAAGCTTTTTGTGTCAGTATGGCTAACTGAGTGTTTTCATCAGCTCTTATAGTTGCGGATCTAGGGGCATGATCGATTAAGGTCATTTCGCCTATACAATAACCCTCGTGTAAAGTGGCAATTACTGTTGTAAAGTTTTGCCAGGTGGTCAGTTTGACGACTTCTAATGAACCAGAAATGATAAAACAAACATAGTCGCCTTCATCGCCTTCTGCGAATAAAGTCTCACCAGCCTGTAAATCAAGTTTTTCGATATACACCATAATTTTATCCATCTGTTCTTCAGATAGATAAGAAAAAAATAAATGATTTTTTAATGTTTCCTTCATTGCTTAGATCCGAACCATTAGTGCTTACAATGGATATCGGAAAATATAAAAGAAACTGTAGTATTTTCTTACAAGTCTAAACTCTGCACTGACTCACTTTTTGAATATGAGATGAGCTTATATTGTGATCATGATCATGAGATTCTAAAAATTTTGCTTCTAAAACATAAGCTAGCGATTCAAGTTCGTTTTTACAATTAACATTATCATCCATGCCCGTTTGGTATTGTAAATAATGTACTAGCTCATGTAACAGGATTCCTTTACCTTCATCAGTATCAAGGTCGATTGAGTCAAGAAGATAAACTGCTTCTTCATTAAAATTATATAAGCCAAATATTTGCAAGTTATCCGGGTTAACTGCTTTAGGTAATTTTCCTCCAAAAGCAACTTTTGCAATTTCTAATGAAGAGACTTTTTTAACGTCAGGTATTTTTTCTATATCGTATTTGAAAGATGAATGATTGTTTATCCAACCTAATAAACCTGATACCAATTCATCTTGAGACTTATAAGAATCAAAATCAAAATCGAAGCTTGCTTCAATATGAGTTTGTGTCGTATCAGCGTCTGTATGCATATCAATATCTATAGGGGAAAGTGATTTTGCCTGTGCTGTTTGAGACATCAAACCTGCTGTTAACATCATTACCGAAACAACATTCGCCTGACGTCTGTTTTTGACACGTTTAATACCTTCGAGAAAGTCAGAACGTTGATCTTCTTTTAACTGGTATCCTTTTGCTTTGGCAAACTCAGATATCTGTAGAAATGCTGCTGGATTTTTTTCTGCTAAACCATTTTCATAAACAAGTGTATGTTTACCACCAATGATACAAGGGTGAACCATTGCTTGTTGTTTTTTCTTCGGCGACATTGAGCGCATGATTCTCTGAATCAGGTTTTCTGATTTTTTCTGAGCTTCAATGTCCCGAAGATTATTCAACATATTAATAACATCAGACATAAGTATATTGATTCCGATAGTTGTTATTTATATAAAATGGCAACATGCAATAATCAATTAAATTTTATCGCCACTAATTTCATTAGCAGAAGCGATATTCATATCTGGAGTATTACCACTTGCAATAAGATCTTTGACTGTTTCGTTGACAGCAGTACCGTAGGCATTACCAAGATTAGAGTAATCTTCTTCAGCCATAACTGCGGTGTAACCAATCGCATAAGATGCTTTTAATAATCCCATGCCGTCTTTACTGCCATCACCCATCATCAGTTGCATAGAGGAATTATCTTTGTCGCCCAATAACTGGTCATAAGGACCCCATAATTTGGGTGAAGAAAAAGCACCTCCACCAACAAGTACATCCAATACAACTTTGCCATCTCCTGCGTGATAACCCAGTGCGCCAAAACCTTCTCCTTCGTAATAACTAAACGTTTCTCCGTTAGAAAATGTTCTTTCGTACTTATTTATAAAACCACCAACATAACCAGAAGGCATCTTTATTCCACGCGTACTAACACGTTTAAGTTCTCCTTCAGCTTTTGTTTGGGCCGCAACTGCCAGAATCGATTCTGTTTCACCATAAGGGTTGGTAATAAAGCGTTTACCATCTTCCTGTGTATAAGCACGGTCAGAACTATCATAAGTACCGGTAACTTCAACATCAGCCATGACTTTTATTCCTGCGCCAGGTGCGCCGATATCAGCCGCAGATGAAGATCCGGACATAAATATACCGCTAGCAAGAAATAACAACGGTAATGACTTAGCCAACCTTCTTTCAAAACTCATTGGTTTGCTATCTTTTACGCGTTGGTCTTCTTTAATACCAAAATTATTCACTTGTGCGTATGCTTTTAGCTGTTCAAAAGCTTCTGGACTCTTTTCCTGTAGACCATACTCATGCACTAAGACCCTATGGTTGTTAATAATACAAGGGTGAACCTTCGTCGCTTTTCTTAATTTGCGATTAATCCTGTTCTTAAGAAAGCTTTCTGAAACTCTCTCAATCCAGTTCGTAGGTTCATCACCATTTTCAAGTTTATTTACCGCAGCATTGTTACTCATTTTCATTATCTCCAATAATTTAAAACTACAAACCTTTTCAATTATGTAGATTCAGCCAACGGCTTTCTTGAATCTACCCATTGCGTTACAAAAATTTCAAAATCTATTCTAAATTTATCTGTTAATTTAACGCGCTTAACTCGTGAATCATTTGAGTCGTGTATGCGCGTTACTATTTTCATTTCTTCAAGTAACTCCAAATTTCGGAGTGACTTATTACGTGCTTCACCTACATTCAAATAAACTTCTTTCACTGATGGCATATGCTCACGCAAATTACTTATGCCAATAAAAAAAACAGTATCGAACATTGTGCCAAGCATCTTGCTTCTACTGAGCGTTGTTGATTCAATCGAATACTGACCGAGTAAATCAACAAACCGATCCCTGACTTTCAACAAATTTTCTAACTCGCCTTCGCGATAATTTAATTCCATCACTGCTTTATGTTTCTAAGTCTAGTATCCCATTCTATTCACGCAATGTGATAAGGGTTCACTTATGAACCTAGTTTCAACTTAAGGCCTGAAACCTTTGCCTGTATTCAAAAAACAAAACAAAAACTGACGAAATATTTTCTTATTTACTAAAATTAATGAATAAATATTTCTATCACGCATAGCGGATGATCCAAACCAGATCCGAAATCAGCCTGCTAACTGTTTATCGGCAATATTTCTTAAATACTTTAGGATTCAATGACATAGTAAGATGTCCGTTACCTGCTTGTAATTAATTGAATTAATTAGTGTTTTGGTCTCGTTAAAGGATGATATGTTCATTTTTGAACCTTTTTGACTGAGAATATCCATCTATCAAAATAAAGATTATTTAGTTAACGAATGGATTATTGGATCAATTATTTTTTGATTCATGTGAATTAATTGACCCATCAAGTATTGCAGAAACCTAACTAAGAAACCTGTTAGGTGCTCTACCCGTCAATTAACAGTGAAGGTGAGGTTTTTATAGTAAAAACATTGTTATAGATATAATTCATATGTTTTGTCCTTAAAACTTACGTATGTATATTGTTAAGTATAGTCACAATATGAGCTAAATGAAGACTAATTCACATAATCAATATTTTAATATTGAAGTATTAAATAAATATACGCCAAAAGGATTATGTGATGAAAAAACGTCATCTATTCAAGGTATATCCATAGAGAAATCATAAAGATAGCTATAAAAATTTACGTGCAGTCAATCTAATAACATCGTTAAGATAACACTTTAATATCGGCAAAATTCAACAATCCCTGAAAAATTAAATACTCGCGTCTAAACTTTTACGCAGATAGTTAAGTGCAGAAGGGACTTTTTTTAGGCAATTACACTAATCAATACTGCGTTATCAGGAGCGAGGCATTTATGGATATTTCAAAGTTAATTTCCATTCTAATAATTAAGACTTCAATTGCTTTTACACGTAGTCCATATCACCTGATTAATTCCAATAAAAGTTATAATTATCAAAACTTTTCGTTCATGACTTATACACATAGTTAATCTTATGGCAGCCGAAAGTCGCTAATTGAAATTTATCTTGTGGGGCATATTAGCGATTAGTATTATCGTGACGTTAATAGTTACGACAAATTTATACCTAACTGCATTTGAAGAATTAAACTGCGTTGGAAATCTTCAGCGTCAACGACAAGCACACGAGAACTATCTTGGTTCAATTAATTTCTCCATAAATATTTCCCTATATAGATCAACAGTATTTAGTCGACTATTATAAAGTATATCTACTATTAATTTATACGCGATGTAAAATGATCTTACTAATAGAAAAAAGGCCAATTTCATATTAGTAATTAATAAATAAACAAGAAGGTGCTGCATGCAATCTGAGAAGATGAGCGCTAATCTTTAAAAAGCGGCCACTTACTATAGACATCCTAATGCGATAGTATTTATTCTTTGATATAAATAGTAGTGATCTTGTAATGTGATGGAGGGGATGGCATGACGAGTACAGAAATAAAAGAAGATAAGAACGCTGATAATAATGAGAATAATTACAGCATGCCGGATGTCAATGCACTTGGTTTTGCCGATTTAAAAGAGTGCCTCAGTAAAGGTATATCTGATTTCCGTCAGGCACCCATGTTCGGTTTTTTCTTTGGCGGTATTTTTGCTTTCGGAGGCATTCTTATCGTTCAGTCTTTCTATGTATGGGATAAGGGTTGGCTTATTTACCCAATGTTGGTTGGTTTTCCATTAGTCGGGCCATTCGCTGCAGTCGGGCTTTATGATGTGAGTCGACGATTAGGAGAAGGAAAACCGCTGCGATGGAATGAAGTTTTGACTGTTGTTAGTCTACAAACGAGTCGTCAATTACCATATATGGCATTTGCTATGCTCTTTATCTTTTGGATATGGATGTATCAAATTCGATTATTAATTGCGATTATTCTAGGCAGAATGTCGTTTTCTTCATGGGAATCATTCTTCAATATAATTATGACAACACCAGAAGGATGGACGTTTATAATCCTAGGTCATATTGTCGGTGCTTGTTTTGCCTTACTGATGTTTTCAGTAACCGTCGTTTCAATACCAATAATACTGGATCGTGAAATTGACTTTGTGACGGCCATGATAACCAGTGTAAAGACGGTAAAGAAGAGTCCATTCGTTATGATTTGTTGGGGTGTGTTTGTTGCCCTTAGTGTTATCACGTCATTTATTCCGTTGTTTCTTGGTTTGCTTGTTGTCTTGCCTGTGCTTGGGCATACGTCATGGCATATCTATAAAAAAGCTGTTATTTGAATTTAATTATTCTTTGTTAAAAGCAAAAAACCACCCGTGGGTGGTTTTTTTGTTTGGTGGAGGCGGCGAGAATCGAACTCGCGTCCGCAAATCCTCTGCCATCGGATCTACATGCTTAGCCGAATCTTTAATTTAACTCAATGCTACCCGACCGGCAGGGAAGACAAAGAGCGATTCCGATTAAGTTTTAACGAATCAACCTCGGACGAGAATCATCGCGGTCTTGTGAGAGTCGACGCCTGATTCCACCGTGCACAAGCACACGAATGGGCAGACGGCACTATGACAGGTTATTAAGCTGCTAGTGCGTAGTTGTCTTCGTTGGCAACTAAAAGTTTTGCAGAAGT